>CAYVEW010000293.1:0-1933 GCA_964450375.1 uncultured Bacteroidales bacterium | reverse complement strand
TCGCACAATCGCTGGAAACTAAAACGATGAGTACATAGCATCAATCTCAGTCTTGTACTGGGTTTTTACAAATTTCCTTCTGATCTTTAATGTATTCGTCAAAGCTTTGTTGTCTATACTAAATGGTTCACTCAACAATATAAAAGTGATAATCTTTTCGTAAGGAGTTAGTTCTGCCTGAGCCTGATCAATTCGTTCTTTAATAATATGTTTAATCTCAACATGATTAATAATGGCTTCTTTATTATCAATACTTAATCCTAACTTGGTAAAGTGTGGTTCCAGTTGGTTAAACGATGGAACGATTAGTGCTGTGATAAACTTTCTGTTATCACCAATTACTACTATTTGTTCAATGTATTTATCGTGGCCAACAAGAAGCTCTATTTTTTGTGGCGACACATATTTTCCTCCCGATGTTTTTATGAGGTCTTTTAACCGGTCGGTCATTACCAGGTATTCATTATCAACAATATAACCTTCGTCGCCGGTATGGTACCAGCCATCTTTTAACACTTCTGCTGTTGCTTCAGGTTTGTTGTAATAGCCTTTAAAAACTGTTTTTCCCTTTACCAATAGTTCATTTTTGTCACTGACCTTTACCTCCGTTTCGGGCATAATGCTGCCACAATAATCGAAATTATAAATGTCTGATTTAAAACAGGAAACAGTAGCTGTGGTTTCGGTTGCTCCATATCCATAATTTATAAATGTTCCGGTAGCATGAAAAAAACGAAGTAGTGCCGAGTCGATGGCTGCTCCGGCACAAGGCATCATTTTTATGTTACCTCCAAAGATGGAACGAAGTTTTCCTAAAACTAATTTGTCAGCTAGTTTATGTTTGATTTTAAGTCTCGGCGGAATGGGTTTCGCATCTTTTAAGTACTCAATACATGCATGACCTATTTTTATCGACCAGTTAAAAATATTTTGTTTAAAACTGGGCCAGTTTTGTGCTTCGTGTTGAATACCTTCATAGGTTTTTTCGAAAAACCGCGGAACAGTGCACATCAATGTAGGTTTTACTTGGGGAAGTTCATCAATAACCTCGCGTGGATTTTCCAGAAATACATTGATGGCTCCACAATGTAACAGAAAAAGTGTCCAGGTGCGTTCGAAAACATGACTTAAGGGTAAAAAGCAAAGGGAAGTTTCCTGATTGCTTATTTGCAAACGTTCTTGATTTATTCTGAAAGCACTAAAAAAATTATCGTGGCCTAACATCACACCTTTTGGTTCGCCTGTAGTGCCCGATGTATAAATAATAGTGGCCAGATCATCTTCCTTTAATTCATTTTGTATTTTCTCTAATTGCTCTGTAAGATTTTCTTGTTTAGATAGGTTTAAAAAATCTTCCCAAACAATAAAACGTTTGTCGTCGGGCACAGATCCTTCAAAAACAACCACATATTGCAAACTATCACAGTTATCCAATAGCCAAATAGCTTTTTCAATTTGCTCCTGATTACCGGCAAAAAGAAGCTTCATTTCTGTTTCATCAATGATGTATTTAATCTCATTTTTCGATGCCGTAGCATAAAAAGGAACCACCACAGCGCGAATTCCCATAATACCTAAATCAGAAATAACCCATTCCGGCTTATTATTACTTAAAATCCCTATTTTATCCTGTGGTAACAATCCAAGGTTTAGAAGCGACCGAGAAACCTGGTTTGTTAATTCGAACAATTCGTTCCAATTTATTGAGTCGTATTTTTGAGTGGTTTTATTCTTGAATTTGAACACTGTTCGGTCCTTATATACTGCTGTTTGCTCTTTTAGTAGATTGCTTATGTGTTCCATGAACGAAAGGGATTAAGTTATCATTCGAATTTTTGTGTAAAATAAGGCTTTTTATCGAAATAACACATAGGTGCAATAGTAAATATGTGAATAAAATGATTTAAATGCGCGTTTTTGTTATTGAAGCGTG
>CAYVEW010000292.1:0-1934 GCA_964450375.1 uncultured Bacteroidales bacterium | reverse complement strand
GCCCATCTGCTCTCTTATGTATTCATCCGTGGGTGTGGAAGGCGATCCGAGTACAACATTGGTCACCCCGCTGGCGCACTCGACCTCCGGGCATTTCTGTGGAGGGAGGACCACGGTGAGAGGTTCTTTCTTTGCGTCTTTCGGTTTGGGGACTGCATTTCTGTAGAGCACGAGGTTCCCCATGACCATCATATCCTTACATTTTTTGCATTCTTCAAGCTTTTCGGGGTCGTAAATGTCTTCTCCGACCTTTTCCCCGTACTGCATGAGCACAACGTTGGACCCTGCCGGCCAGACATAGTCCATGTTAGTTGTGACAGCGATGATTAGCTGGCGATTGAAGACCTCCTTTATTCCCCGGTTGTCTCCTATCCCGAGGCCCATCAGGACTGCTCCTTCGGCTTCCTTTTCAAGCGCGAGAATTTTCTCCCTGTCCTTCTCCGTAATAATATATGTGTCCTCTACACCTTTAATGGCTTTTATTTTGCACTGGACATCTTCTATGATCTCTTTATTTTCCAAATCTAAAGTCCCCTTTTGTGTTTTTAACTTGGTTATGGATTCAGAGGTATTCAATAACGGTATTCAATAACGGTATTCAATAGAGGTATTCGATAGAGGTATTCGATAGAGGTATTCGATAGAGGTATTCGATATATGCTATTAATATAATTTTTGAATATATTAACATTAGGTTGCTGCACCTTTCGGTTACTGAAACTTTAGGTTACTGCATCTGGCTGCATTGTATTATATTACAGTTCTCATGATCTTATTATTACGAATATATTATATTTTTTCTCTCATTTTTTTCCAAGTTCATCTACTTATTCATTTATTAATTTTTATAATATCTCTTCCTAGCTCTCATATAACCGCATTAATTCGACAATTTCCGAAATTTTAACGATAATACTTCCAGTCCCCAACTGTGTAACTAATTGTATTTAATACATTTTTTGTTTTTGTCATCTGAAATCGGTTTTTTCCCCTTCTCGTTTTTCTTTTTTTCAATTTATGCTGTTAAATACAAATTCATCATGCTTTGATTTCAGGTTTTATTCCGTATCTTTTCCGCTTATTTCTGCCGGCATCTCGATAGTTCGGACCTGGCCTGTCAAAGAAGATTCAGAATAATGCAGTAATGATTCAGAATAATGCAGTAGTAATACAGTAAGTACAGATATAATAAACAAAGAAGCATACTCACATGCGGCATACTGTAATTACGTATGGGGCATGCCCTTGATCAGGATTCTTTAATATCCAGTGTGCCGTTTTCTGTGTAATTATATGATGTGCTCTGAGCTCTAATTATATTCTCGCAGGTCCCATCCCCATCATGTCAGGTTTTGCCCCTTCACAGCATGAGAACTTTACAGCATATAGACCTTAACAGCATAAGGTCTTCACAGCTTACAAATCTTAAAAACAAGTATATCCTCAAATTCTTTTGCTCTACTCCCCTCAAGCACACAACCTTTTTTCAATAGTATTTTATAAGTATTTCGAATTTAATCTGTATGTTTACCCTCTGATATTATTCAATTTTGTTCTTTTCGACATTTACCGTCATTTGTATCGTTGTTTTGCGCTTTTCCTGTTTAATTTCTCATATATTGACCACAAAAGATTTAATAATGCAATTGTTTTATAGAACACTTGTAATCCAATTTGAAGGGATAAGGAGGGTAACGACTCCTCTTCGTCAATCGACGAATTCCTATCCGTCTAATTTGGTGAAGACCGATGAAACCCTTAAAATGTTAAATCCCAACACTTCTTCTTACATACAGTATATTTTAATAAATACGGAGGAAACAACAAATGAAGAGATTTGCAGCAGTATCACTGGCTGCTCTCATGGTCTTAGCTGTATTCGCATCTTGCGCAAGTGCAGCAGATTCCGTTGAGATCCGCGGTCCAGTGTACAA
>CAYVEW010000291.1:0-1966 GCA_964450375.1 uncultured Bacteroidales bacterium | reverse complement strand
AGATTCAGAAACTAGAAGTTTCCCTGTCACTTTTGACGGCATCTATGATTCAACGGAATTTGAGACTGCCTTTGGATATACTGGCGATGATTTAGGCGCAGTCGTAAAAGAAACTATTACGACATTTAGACTTTGGGCGCCGGTATCTCAAAGCGTTAAATTAAATCTTTATACTACTGGTACACCAGAAGAATTCGGTGGAAATGATACTCCTGAAAAGACTGTTGATATGATAAAAGACATTAACGGAACTTGGTATCATGAAGAAGATGGAAATCTTCATGGTAAATATTACACTTTCACGGTCAATAATGGCGGCAGTGAAGCAGAAGTAATCGATCCGTACGCTAAGAGTGCCGGAGTAAACGGTTTAAGAGGTATGGTTGTCGATTTTGCTCAAGTTAATCCTCAAGGTTTCGTTTATGATAATAGAACTGATAATATGGTAAATCCAACCGATGCAATTATCTATGAACTTCATGTAAGAGATTTGACTACTCATTCAAGTTGGAACGGCACAGAAGCTAATCGCGGAAAATTCTTAGGGCTTGTAGAAACAGGCACAAGATATGAAGGTTATAAAACCGGATTTGACCATATCGTTGATTTAGGCGTTACTCATGTTCAAATCTTGCCATTCTTTGATTTTGGTAATGCTATTGATGAATCTAGATTAGACGAAGAAGGATATAACGCATTTAACTGGGGTTATATGCCACTTAACTTCAACGCTCCAGAAGGTTCATATTCATCTGATCCATATGATGGAAACACTAGAGTTGCTGAACTTAAACAAATGATTATGGGATTCAATGAAGCCGATATTAGAATCATCATGGACGTAGTTTATAACCATCATGGTGAAACAGCTAATTCAAACTTCGAACAAATCGTTCCGGGATATTTCTTCCGTAAAACTTCTACAGGTGCTTTTTCAAACGGTTCAGGAACCGGTAATGAAACAGCTTCTGAAAGAGTTATGATGAGAAAATTCATGATTGATTCAGTTACATTCTGGGCTGAAGAATATAATATTTCTGGATTTAGATTTGACCTAATGGCTTTACATGATACTGAAACAATGAATTTATTAGTTGATGCGCTTCATGCGATTGACGACACGATTTTAGTTTACGGTGAACCATGGACTGGCGGAACTACTCCGCTTCCAGCTAGCCTTCAAGCAGGAAAAGCTAACTTAGGAGATATGCCTAAGGTTGCTGCTTTTAACGATGATTTAAGAGATGGGACTAAAGGTTCAGTTTTCGGTAGTACTATCGGTGGATTTGTTCAAGGACAATATTTAGTAGCCGGCAGTGACACTGTTATGAGAGTAAAATATGGTATCGTAGGTGGTATAAGTCATCCAGCGATTGATGGAACTAAATTATCTGCTGGAAAAGTTTGGCACACACAACCGACAAAAACAATCAACTATGTAACCGCTCATGATAATAACACCTTACATGACAAACTTTATATGACTCTAGAAGAAAGCGATCGTTTAGATTTGATTCCTGCATTACAAAAACAAGCTAATGCCATCGTTTTAACTTCTCAAGGTATTGCATTCTTACATGCAGGTGATGAATTATTGAGATCAAAACCTTTGATTGATACAGAAGGCTTTGATCACAACTCATATCAATCACCTGACGAAACAAATCAAATAAGATGGGATTCATTAACTGATGCAACCGTTCAAAACGTTTATAATTACTATAAAGGCTTGATTGCTTTAAGAAAAGCTCATTCATCCTTTAGATTAACTACTGCAGAAGATGTCAACGCTAGTTTAAGTTTTATCTACACTGAAATAACAGGAATGATTGCTTTTGAATTAACAAATGCTAGAAGCAATGATACCGCAGAATCAATTTTAGTATTCCATAATTCTAACAGCGAAGATAAAGTTATTACTTTAGGTGCTGGCGCGACTTATTATTTGGTCGTTAACGATCAAGTA
>CAYVEW010000290.1:0-1966 GCA_964450375.1 uncultured Bacteroidales bacterium | reverse complement strand
GTATCGGCCAAACCTTTACGAGCACCGTGAGTAGAAATAAAGTACTCAAGTACCGATAAACCTTCTTTAAAGTTCGAAAGAATTGGGTTTTCAATAATTTCAGAACCTGTAGAACCAGACTTTTGTGGTTTAGCCATCAAACCTCTCATACCCGATAACTGGCGAATCTGTTCTTTCGAACCCCTTGCACCCGAATCTAACATCATATATACAGAGTTAAACCCTTGGTTATCAGTTGATATTTTTTTCATTAAGGTTTGTGTCAGTTTCGCATTGATATGCGTCCAGATATCAATAATCTGATTATAACGTTCATTGTTCGTAATGAATCCCATATTGTAGTTATTCAATACTTCTTCTACTTGCGCATAACCATCATTTACCAATTCTTCTTTTTCTTTTGGAATAATAACATCATCTAAGTTGAACGAAAGTCCACCTTTAAATGCCGAGTTATATCCTAAAGATTTAATATCATCCAGGAATTTAGCTGTAACATCGGTACCCGATTTTTTCAATACATTACCAATAATATCCCTTAATGATTTTTTAGTTAACAGTTCGTTTATGAAACCAACTTCTTTTGGAACATATTGGTTAAAAATAACACGTCCGACAGTTGTTTCAATCATATGATTTACATACTCGCCTTCAACAACATCATCAACTTTAACTTTAATATTTGCATGTAAAGCAACAGCTCCTTCGTTATAAGCAATAGTTACTTCTTGTGGTGAATAGAATGTTAAGCCTTCGCCTTTAACTCCATCTCGTTGCTTGGTTATGTAGTATAATCCAAGAACCATGTCCTGAGAAGGAACGGCAATTGGGGCACCATTAGCAGGATTCAAAATATTATGTGCTGCTAACATTAACATTTGTGCTTCTAAAATAGCAGCATTACCTAATGGTAAATGCACTGCCATCTGGTCACCATCAAAGTCGGCATTAAATGCGGTACAAACTAATGGATGCAATTGAATTGCTTTACCTTCAATTAATTTAGGCTGAAAAGCCTGAATACCCAAACGGTGCAATGTTGGAGCACGGTTAAGTAATACAGGATGTCCTTTAAGAACATTCTCCAGAATATCCCAAACTACAGGATCTTTTCTATCAACAATTTTCTTTGCAGATTTAACTGTTTTTACAATTCCTCTTTCAATCAGTTTACGAATTACAAAAGGTTTGTAAAGCTCTGCAGCCATATCTTTAGGGATACCACATTCGTGTAATCCTAATTCAGGACCTACAACAATTACCGAACGAGCCGAGTAGTCAACACGTTTACCAAGTAAGTTCTGACGAAAACGCCCTTGTTTACCTTTTAAACTATCGCTTAACGATTTTAATGCTCTGTTTGAATCGGTTTTAACTGCATTCGATTTACGAGAGTTATCAAATAAAGAATCAACAGCTTCTTGCAACATACGTTTTTCGTTACGTAATATTACTTCCGGTGCTTTAATTTCAATTAATCGTTTCAAACGATTGTTTCTGATAATAACTCTTCGGTAAAGATCATTTAAGTCTGATGTTGCAAAACGGCCACCATCCAGTGGTACTAGAGGACGTAACTCGGGCGGAATAACTGGCACCACCTTCACTACCATCCATTCTGGCCTGTTAACACCTTTCGATGCTCTAAATGCTTCAACAACTTGTAATCTTTTTAGTGCTTCGTTTTTACGTTGCTGAGATGTTTCAGTATTTGCTTTATGACGAAGCGAATATGATAATTCATCCAAATCTAATCTTTCAAGCAATCTGTAAAGAGCATCGGCTCCCATATCTGCTATAAATTTGTTTGGATCTAAATCATCTAAATATTGATTTTCTTTTGGTAATGTCTCTAATATATCCAGATACTCTTCTTCAGTTAAAAAATCCAAATATTTAACACCGTCTTCGGCTTTAATACCAGGATTAATAACTACATATCTTTCATAGTAAATAATTGAATCTA
>CAYVEW010000289.1:0-1970 GCA_964450375.1 uncultured Bacteroidales bacterium | reverse complement strand
AAACCACCAAACCCCCGTATGGCTTGTGAAACAATGTTACAAATTGTACGCATTGAATTGTTTTGACTGTCAATTTGGTAGTATGCCTATCTATGAAATACTAAAACAAATTTGTTTAGAGTTGGCGGTAAGCTTTTGGATATGTAATTACAAAGAAAAAAACAATCAACTTGTTTGATCATTTTATTAGAAAAATGTACATTCACGCTATCGATTTACAAAAACATTTTTAAAAAATAAGACTTCAATGACAAACGATAAAAGCATCTTAAAAAAATGGTTAGATAAACTACAGGAAGAAAGTTGGAACTTGGAACTACTAATTTCGGGATTCTCTATTTTTGGTTTGTTTAAAGCAAAAGAGTTTTTAGCAGACAAAGGTGCATTATTCTTTGCAAATGATATTGTTAGCAATTCATTAATGGCTTTTTTCCAAGCTTTTTACCTGTTAGTTAATACTTCGGTTTACATTTTTATTGGGTTTTTACTGCTGCACATATTTTTTAGAGGGCTATGGATAGGTGCTATTGGAATACGCTATGTTTCTGGTGAGATAGAATATGAGAAATTTAAATACAACTCGAATATAACTAATTATTTAAAAAAGAGAATTGGAAGTTTTGACGATTATATTTTAAAACTCGAAAAAATTTCAAGTATAATTTTTGGTTATACATTCTTAATTATTCTTTTTATGTGTTCCGTGTGTTTTTATTTTATTATTACCGCTTTGGTTAATATTTGCTCTAGTAAGTTATTAGCGGATACAGCTTTTAATTTCATATCTTATACTATATTACCAATAATTCTAATATCACTAGGCATATTTGCAATAATTGATTTTATTACAGCAGGATCTTTAAAAAAGATTAAGTACAAGGCATTTGTTCGGATCTATATATTTTGTAACAAAGTAGTTTCTTGGATGACACTATCCTTTTTATGGAAACCGTTGTACTATAATCTAGTGGATAATAAAAAGACGAAGTGGTTAATATATTTAATGATTCCATTCTTTGGACTAATCTTTTTGCAAACAACAATTAATTATAGTTCATTTTCAATTTTTCCAAAAAGGTTTAAGAGTGATGGCAATACAAAATTTAGCTCCATTGGTTTTAAGGAAAAGGCTCGGCATTCATTTCAAACACAGTTTTATGACAATCTCAGAAAAGAAAATGAGATTATAGAAGTCATGAGTCTTCAGAATAATAAAATAGAGAATAAATCGATGGAATTATTTGTAAAACTATACAACTACGACGAAAACTTAATACTAAAAATGGATAGCACTATTAAACCTATAGCTGCAAAAGGCTTTAGTTCATATTTAGTTAAAAAGAGTGAATATGAAGATAAAATGCTATTGAGAAGAGAAGAAGAAACTAAAATAGACCGTGATTATTATAATAAAGAGCAAAAACGATTCAGAGAAAGTTTAGATAATATTCTACAATCAGCAAGAAAACTATATTCCGTAAGAATTAATGGCGTTCCGATTGAAAAAGATTCTATTGATATATTGTTTCATAAACATTCGAATAAAAACGAAGAAGGCTTTTTGCTATTGTTCCCTGCGTCTAACTTAGAAAAAGGAATGAATCTTATAACTTTAGAAAAATTGGAATATAATAAGAGTACTGAAAAATATGGTACTGCAGATTTTACAATACCATTTATTTATTTAAAACATTAGGTTTTAGTGAGTGAAAAATCACAACTGCAACCGAAAGGTTGCAAAGCGCGTTGGAAAACAAATTTGTTTTATTGTCATTACAGATAAACCATTCTCGAAAAACACGCTGTCAAGTTGCTAAGAATAGAAATAATACTCGAACTGTCACAATGAACTAAAGTTTCTGAATTAGAAAAACTGTCAAACTGATTAAAAATATTATTTGATTTTAATACTTGTAAAAATGAAAAGCGACTTACTTTATCTGAAAAGGGCGTATTATTTGTAACGGTCC
>CAYVEW010000288.1:0-2000 GCA_964450375.1 uncultured Bacteroidales bacterium | reverse complement strand
GTTAACAAATAATTAAATATTTTCAGCACAATATCTCTTTTTGTGACATCCGAATCCCCAAAAAACAGCAACAAAAGATCGAATGCCATAATAAAACGTACTACCTTTTTAGGACACCTTGGAATCATAGTCAGTTTGTTCCGTGAACTCGAAGTTGACAAACTGATAGATGAGAAGTTTCCCAAATCACGAGATCACAAAGTTTCTCACGCTAATTGTATACTTGCAATGGTCCTCAATGGACTTGGCTTTGTAGGGCAACCTCTGTATCTCTGCCCTGAATATTTCAAAAATGTTTCAGTAGGAAGACTTTTTGGAAATGGTATACAAAAAGAAGATCTGAATCAATACGTTATTGGAGATACTCTTGACAAGATCGCGGAATATGGTCCTACTGAACTTTTTACAGAGATCGTTCTTCACATCCTGAAACGCCTACCGATTCCAATTTTATGTTGTCATGCTGATACCACAACTATCAGTTTTCATGGAGACCATGATGGAGACGAGGATGAAGATTCTAAATTAATCACTTTTGGTCGTCCAAAGAACGGAAGATGGGATCTAAAACAGTTAGTTTTGAATATGATTGTTAATCAGCATGGGATCCCATTATTCATGAGTACTCACGCAGGCAATGCTTCCGACAAAAAAATAATTGTTGAAGCGATCGAATCTCTAAAATCCTCATTGACACCTGAAAAAAAGGTATATTATCTTGCTGATAGTGCATTCTACAGTGATGACAATATTAAAAAGATGAATAAATCCTATTGGATCTCTCGTGTTCCTAATACTCTTAACGAGGTAAAGAATCTAACTGCTTCAAATCGAGAGATGAAGCCACTAAAAGGAGACGAAAGATACTCTTTTTCTCAAACTTTTGTCGAGTATGCTGGAATTGTACAAAATTGGGTTTTGCTGCTGTCACACAATCTGAAAGGGAAAAAAGAGGTGACTCTCAGCAAGAGTTTTGATAAAAAAGTTAAGGAAGCAGAAAAAGATCTGAATAAATTGAAAAGTAAACACTTCTTCTGTGAAGCTGATGCATTAGAGGGGGCAGAGAGCTGGATTAAGGATTTTCCCTTTTTAAAGTTTGAAAAATTGGATTTAAAGACTATTAAAAAGAGAGAATCTGGTAAAAGGGGGAGACCTGCAAAAGATGAGAAATTAATGACATTTTATTCTGTTGATGCTGAAATAAAGCTTAATGAAGCTTATTTTGACCAAAAGAGGGGGAAAGCTGGACTTTTTGTACTTGGAAGTAATGACCTTTGTCTCCCCCCAGAAGAGATGTTAGCGAAATATAAAGAGCAGGACAGAGTGGAAAAAGGGTTTAGATTCCTGAAAAGTGATACTTTTAGCGTATCAAAAATCTATCTCAAAAATAAGGGCAGAATTCAAGCTCTTATGATGGTTATGGTTCTATGCCTAATGATTTATTCTATTGCAGAATGGAAATTGAGAGAAAAACTTGACAAAGAGAATGAATCAGTTCCAGATCAGAAAGGGAAACCCACTAAAAAGCCGACTATGAGGTGGATTTTTTTCAAATTCCAGGGAATAACAGAACTTTTTACTCAAGAAGAAGGGGAAATAGAGTCTGAAGTGCTAAATATGGAAGAGCTTCATTGGAAAATATTGGGTATCTTGGGGGAGGAATATGAAAATATGTACCTTTAATCAAAGGAGGTGGCGAAAGAAGGCGGAATAACCTCAATTTAACCATTTAATCGGATAGCGGTAGCTATTGAAATGTGGTGGAAAAAAAGTAACGAAGTTTTAAGGGGATTAAATTGGGTTGGATCAATGGAAAGGGAGATGAATGAAATCAAAAGTCTATTTTGATAAATAATGGTCTAGAGTTCAGATTTCATTGAAGTTATATATAAATGAAAAAATTAAACTTTAGGTGCCGAAAGCAGGATATATGGTTCCAAGGTATGAATAAGATCCTGAGCTAAGAATAAGATCCTGAGCTAAGAATAAGATCCTGAGCT
>CAYVEW010000287.1:0-2010 GCA_964450375.1 uncultured Bacteroidales bacterium | reverse complement strand
CCCGAAGTAACTCCCTGGGTACTTTCCGTTTTAAAGGAATATGATGCGAAAGCAACTTTCTTTTGTATTGGAAAAAATGTAAAAAAACACCCTGAATTGTATCAGCAGATTCTTAATGAGGGCCATTCGGTTGGAAATCATTCTTATGCCCATCCGAAAGGTTGGCTGGTGCGTAATAATCGATATTATAACGATATTGACAAAGCGGCTGAATTAATCGATTCCGATTTATTCAGGCCGCCTTTTGGAAAAATAGGCCCGTTTCAGATTCACAAACTAAAACAGGATTTCAGAATTATTATGTGGGATGTGCTAAGCAAAGATTACGATAAAAATGTGAGTCGCGAAAAGTGTTTTCAGAACGTAATGAATTACGCCGAATCAGGATCGATTATTGTTTTTCACGATACGACTAAAGCTGAAAAGAATCTAAAATATGCTTTGCCGGAAATGCTAAAGGAATTTACGGAGCAAGGATATACCTTTAACCCAATTGAGTATAATTCGTTTTAATTTTTACGCTTCTCAAATAAATTATGATATAAAAGTAATACGGGGCGTAAAAGAAAGTACAAAAAGAAAAGCTTGTCCGGAATTTTCACCAACTCCCAATCCGACAAATGAGTTCTTAATCGAAAAATCACATCAAAATAATATTTGAAAGAAGGTTTTAGCTTTAATCGGTATAGAACATATTCAAATTTCCCTAAAATACCTTTTTGCTTTAATTCAGTATTTTCAATCGATTTTATTGGAACCGATAAAAGTTTTTTCCCCATCTTATCAGGATGAATTAGAGCAGGTAGTTCCGATCCATAAATTAAATGAGATAAAACACATGCCAACTGAAAGCTCCGTTCAAGTTTAAGTTTTTTGGAAAGCTGCCATGCCTGTTCAATGATTTCCGGTTTCGTTTTATCAATTAACACCGAAAAATCTTTTAACCAAAACAAGCGGTAAAACTGATGCACCGAACCATGTGCTGCCTGATAAACCAGGTTGTCTGTTTCGGAAATGTAGGGCAGTTGATAGGTGGATACTTTTAATTCGTTTCTGTTGGAAATAATTTCTGAACTTGCTTTACCATAATAGGATGCCGGATTTGTGATATTCCAGTGCAGCTCAACATCAATTTTTTGTTTGGGGTGTACAAAATGATAATGGTGACTAATGGTATAATTCGCCTTTTGTTGTTTTTTCGTTAATTTTATTTTCGGGTAAATGCAATTAAAGTCCAGATCTTCAATAATTCCTTTGGCTTTTTCTGCATCTTGTTGATTCACTAAAATATCAATATCTCCAAAGTTACGATAGCCAATATCCTTATATAATTCCAACGAAAGCAAAGGTCCTTTAAAGAACAGGTGCTGAATGTTGTTTTCCTTAAACTTTTGATGTATCCGAATGGCATGTACAGTGTAATTTAACGCTTGCTTTGAATGCTCAAGCCTGTGCTCCATTAATTTCTCATAAACCGGAACCGGAATGTTTTCGGTAAGAAACTCAGCATGTTTTAATACCTGAGATACCAGGCGATGTTTAAGGCATAGTTGTATAAAGAAATCCCAATCTAAATTTTTAAGATTTGGCAAGTCATCTTTTAACCGATCTTGCGATAAAAAAAGAATCAGCTTGAGTTCTTTTGAAAAATGCTGCTCGATATATTGCCGTGGGTTTTTCATTTAAACAAAACTGGATTTTTTTCGATAAACAAAATGGTTTTTAAATAGTTGTAAAAAGCTCCCGGATTGATATTCAACTTTTTTTGTTCCGATCTGTTGGCCATCCTGTAAAACCAGTTCTCATATTCTTTCAAATCAATGTATTTATTGATTTTAGCATTTGATTTTGCTGCTTGTATGATCTTTTCAATTTTATCTTTATCCTGTAACATTCTCATCAGAACAGTGGGTATAGTTGCTCCACTTTTATCGTTTCGTAAACGGATGGTTTCGGGAATAAATCCTTTCATTGCTTCTCGAATAGCATATCGCTTGATTCCATTGCGGG
>CAYVEW010000286.1:0-2014 GCA_964450375.1 uncultured Bacteroidales bacterium | reverse complement strand
TCATTAAAGCATTAAAAGAAGCTAAAATGATTGTGGTAGAAGGAACTCTTTATCCTCTGTTAACCCGTCAAAAAAATGCGGGATTATTAAGCTATCGCTGGGAAGAATCGACTCAGGGGCCTCCACGAAAATACTACACACTCACCGATAAGGGGAAAGAGTATCTGGAAGAGCTTAAAAAGTCGTGGTCGGAATTGGTTGATGCAGTGAACTTAATTAATAAATAATTCATAAACCGGATTATCATGAAAAAAACAGTAAAAATCAATATAAAAGGAATCATCTTTCATTTAGATGAAGATGCATATCAGGTTTTACAAAACTATTTGACTTCCATCAATCAGCGATTTGCAGCAACTGATGAAGGAAAAGAAATTATTGCCGACATAGAACAGCGCATTGCAGAAATCCTTCAATCTAAACTTTCAGAGCAAAAACAGGTGATAACCAGAGAAGACATTGATGAAGTGATTGAAATAATGGGCCGGCCCGAAGATTTTACCGATGAAGAAGAATCGAAATCCAAGGAATATCACTCCTACGAAAGATCAGGGAAAAGATTATACCGTGATCCTGACAACAGAATTCTGGGTGGTGTTTGTTCAGGTATTGCTGCCTATTTAAATATCGACCCGCTTATTGTTCGGATCATATTTTTAGTGCTGATGTTTGTTTATGGAATTATTGGTATTGTTTACATTGTTCTGTGGGCTTTGTTGCCGGCAGCATACAGCACAGCCCAAAAACTGGATATGCGCGGAGAAAATTTTAATATCTCCGATATTGAAAAAAATGTGCGTAAAGAGTACGAAAATGTAAAAGATAACCTTCGAAATATAAAAAACACACGCGATTACGATCGTACACGCGGGTTTTTCGAAGAGATATTTGCAGCAATCGGCGCCTTTTTTAAATTTATTTTCAAGTTTGTTGTAGCCGTTTTTGGCTTGGCTCTTATCGTTGCCGGCGTTGGTTTTCTAATCGGATTAACCGGAACAATCATCATTGGAGAACCATTTATGCCATGGAACAATTTATTTATCGATGATCATGTGCTATTTACCGATATGATGCATTCTTTTGTTGATCCAAATACCTTGTGGATTATTGCTATATGTGCAATTCTGGTAGTATTTATTCCTTTATTTGCCATAATTTATGGAGGCTTTAAACTATTGTTGGGTATACGGCCAAACGACAGGTCTTTTGCCGGTATCGGATTTATGGCATGGATTATCAGCTTGATCGTTTTGGTTGTTTTGGTCGGATCGCAGGTAAAAGACTTTTCCTACTCAGTTAAAGACGAAAGTGAGTTGGAGATTGAAGTGCCGGCAAATAAAACCATCTACTTAAAAGCGCGCGAAGAAAAACTAATTAAAACTTCAAAGTTCTATATTTTCGATGAAGAGTTTCAGGTGATGTATGACGAAGATGATAACAAGCAATTGTTTGCATATCCTGAAATGGATATTATTTCCAGCTATACGGATAAGCTTATCATTGAAATTGAGAAAGTAGGCCGTGGTTCCGATCACACAGAAGCAAGAGAAAATGCTGCGGACATTAAATATAGCATAGTACAACAAGATTCGATAATCCTTTTTGATGCTGTGTATTCAATATTAAACAGCAGAAACTGGAGATTTCCGGAAGTCGATATCACCATTAAAGTTCCCGAAGGTTATATCCTATACCTGGATAAAAGCATTGAAGATATGCTGGATTATGTAAAAAAAGATAAATATTACCGACACGATGAAATGGTAAACAAATATTGGATCATGACCGACGAAGGACTTGAAAAGTACTACAAGCTAACATACGATAATGAATAGAATTATTAACGATTATAAAGGACTCGTGCTTAGCAAAACATATAGCGCGAGTTCTTTTTATAGTTTTTTGCAAAAAATTACACAAAAATATTTGCAGACAACATTTTTTTTTTAAATTTGCACACTCAATCAATTGTCCGATGGTGTAATTGGCAACACGTCTGATTTTGGTTCAGAAG
>CAYVEW010000285.1:0-2015 GCA_964450375.1 uncultured Bacteroidales bacterium | reverse complement strand
AATTTTCAATTCCTGCTTTTTCGGCACCTGCTGAGCTACCTCGCCAATTATGTCAACGAAATCAGCACTGATTTCGGCTTGCAAATATAATATTTTATTTTATCTTTTATAATTTCAGTGTAAAAATTATAAAAAAAAATTATATATTGCAGGAAGGGAGAAATTACTAACTTTTTGATCTATGAAAAATAAATTTGAACTCGAATATTCCATTAATTCATCACCAAAAATTTTATACAATCGATTAAGTACACCGGGAGGATTAGCGGAATGGTTTGCCGATGATATTAATATACAGGGTAACACATATACTTTTATTTGGGATGGATCCGAACAACAGGCCGAACTTGTTACAAAAAAAGAAAACCAGCTGGTAAAATTTAAATGGACAGAAGATGAAGATGTATTTTTCGAATTTAAAATCAGGCAGGATGAACTTACCGGTGAAGTAGCCTTAATTGTCACCGATTTTGCCGAAGATGATGAAAAAGATGATGCAATCGATCTCTGGAATACTCAAATATCTGAATTAAAGCATGCTCTTGGTCTTTAACTTAATTTTAGACAAATCTTAAGTTAGTTGTTATAAAATAAGTTATTTTTGTGATCGTTCAATATAAAAAAGTTTTTTTGTTGTGAAGCGATTACACAAATTTATATTACAATCCTATTTTGGCCCTTTAATTGCCACTTTCTTTGTCTCGCTGTTTATTTTGTTAATGCAATTTCTATGGAAATACATTGATGATATGGCAGGTAAAGGATTGGAATGGACTGTAATTGCTGAGCTTATTGTTTATACGGCTGCTGGTCTGGTGCCTACTGCCCTGCCCTTAGCTATTCTTTTATCATCCATTATGACCTTTGGAAATATGGGTGAAAATTTTGAATTAACCGCCATAAAATCAGCTGGTGTTTCGCTGCAAAAATTCATGGCGCCACTAATCTATTTAACCATATTAATAAGTATTGGTGCATTTTTCTATTCCGAATACGTTATTCCGTATACAAACCTAAAATCCTACTCGCTGGTTTATGATGTAAAAAACCAAAAACAAGCTTTACTTATTAAGGAAGGTGAGTTTTACAATGGTATAGAAGGCTACAGCATCAAAATTGCAAAAAAGAACTACAAAACGAACTTGTTACAAAATTTAATGATTTATGATCATACCAATAATAAAAGTAACGTAAAGGTTACACTCGCCGATTCGGGTTATATGCGAATTACCGCCGATGAACGAAATATGATCTTAACATTATATAATGGCCACACTTACGAAGAATTACCTGAATCAAAAAAAAGCAGAAAAGTTGGAGAAAAATTATATAAACACAACAGGCAAACATTTGAAAAGCAGACTGTAATTTTTGAGCTAACCGGTTTTGATTTTAACCGAACCGACGAAGATCTTTTTAAAGATAATTTCAGAATGTTAAGTATTAAGCAACTGGAATATGCAGAAGATTCGCTTAGTAAAGCTTTCGATAATGAGATTGATCGTTTTGCAGAGAACCTGAAAAGAACAAGTTATTTCAAAAAGGAAAAGGATAAGCCGGTATTGAAAATTTCAGAAGGAAGGCCCAAAAGCAAAGTTAATACCGAATTACCTAATAGAAATGAGCTCAGAAACAAAGATCTGAAAAATCTTGACATTCAAGACCATAAGCTTTTTGAACAAAAAGAAATTTCACAAAACGATGACACCGTAACAGCTATCGATTCAACAGGTTTGATCAATAAAAACATAGAACTGGATAGTATTCTTTTAGCACAAAGCAGCGAAAACAAACAAAGAGCAATTGAATATGCTTTAACCTATGCCAGATCGGCCCAAAGCAATATTACCGGTAAGAAAAAGACCTATAACTGGAAAGCAGAAATTATTCGCAGACACCAGATTGAATGGCACAGAAAATATTCACTTTCTTTTGCCTGCCTGGTATTCTTCTTTATTGGAGCTCCTTTTGGAGCTATTGTCAGAAAAGGCGGTTTTGGTACTCCCGTTGTGGTT
>CAYVEW010000284.1:0-2042 GCA_964450375.1 uncultured Bacteroidales bacterium | reverse complement strand
TGTTAAATTAGTAAGAAAATAAAAACAAAATGACTTCACTTGATAAAAAATAAACTCATGAAAAAGAATAAAAAAGTATTTGTTATTGATACCAATGTAATCTTACACGATTTTCAATGCTTGAATAAATTTCAGGAAAACGATGTTGTAATTCCTATTGTGGTTTTAGAAGAACTCGATCATTTAAAAAAGGGAGATAACCAAATCAACTTTAATGCCCGGGAGTTTACACGCGAACTAGATAAGTTATCGGGCGATAATTTATTTAATGGGGGAATTTCTCTCGGCAAAGGTCTTGGTAAGTTGTCGATTGAAACCGGCAAACCTTATTCTGATAAGTTAAAAGCATCATTTCCAGAGCCCACGCCCGACCACCGGATTCTGGCCATTTGTGAAGTTGTAAAAGACAAAAAGAAAGGTACTGATGTTATTCTAGTAAGTAAAGACATCAACTTACGAATGAAGGCCAAGTCGCTGGGAATAATGGCTCAGGATTATAAAAACGACCAGGTTACGGATGTTGAAAAGATTCATAAAGACATTGAAACTGTTGATAATATAAATGATGCGCTTATCTCCAAATTTTATGAATCGAACGAAGGGATTGATGTTAAAGAGTTTAAAATTAAACCTTTACCACATCAATATTTTATACTAAAAGGACAAAAATCATCGGCATTAGCCCACTATGATCCTATTAATAAAGTGTTGCAGAGGGTTGAAAAACACCGGACATACGGTATCGATCCCAGAAATGCGGAGCAGACTTTTTCGCTGGATGCTTTAACACGCCCCGAAGTACAACTTATTGCGCTAACAGGTAAAGCCGGAACAGGAAAAACGCTTCTCGCATTAGCAGCTGCGCTCCATCAGGAAAATAAATTTAACCAGATTCTTTTAGCACGACCAATTGTTCCGCTGGCAAATCGCGACATGGGTTTTTTACCCGGCGACGTGAACGAAAAAATTGGCCCCTATATGCAGCCATTATTCGACAACCTATCGGTTATAAAAAACCAGTTTAAGTCGCAAAGTAAAGAATATATGAATATTGAAGAGATGCAAAAGACCGACAAACTGGTTATTAGTCCACTGGCATATATCCGTGGCCGCAGTTTATCAAACGTTTTCTTTATTGTTGACGAAGCACAGAACCTTACTCCACACGAGGTAAAAACTATAATTACGCGAGCAGGCGAAGGAACCAAAATGGTTTTTACCGGCGATATTCATCAGATTGATTCTCCTTACCTGGATTTGAAATCGAACGGTTTAAGCTATTTAGCAGACCGAATGAAAGGACAGGATATTTTTGCCCATGTAAACCTGATTAAAGGCGAGAGAAGTTACTTAGCCGAATTAGCCAGTGATCTTTTATAAAAAGCAAATCTATGATTAAAAATTTATACCTGGTCCGGCACGGAAAAGCAGTGTCGGACTTTTTAGGAGCTGATATCGACAGATCTTTAAAAGATAGGGGAATAAACGATTCGTATTCCATAGCAGAACGATTATTGAAAAACAATCAGGTTCCGGAATTAATTGTTTCAAGCACTGCCGCACGAGCATTGCACACGGCCATAATTTTTGCACGGGTATTTAAATTACCATCATCAAAAATTCGACTGGAAAAGGACTTGTATCTTGCAGATCCCCAAACAATTTTAGATTTTGCCTGTAAAACAGACGATCATATTCATTCGGTTTTAATGGTAGGCCATAATCCGGGTTTTACCGATCTTTCAAATTTTTTTCTGTATGAAGGGATAGATAATATTCCGACCACAGGAGTTATAGGGCTTAAATTTGATATTGACTTTTGGCCCGATATTTTAAATATACGGCCCATCGAATCGTTTTTTGATTACCCCAAAAACATTATTTAAAATCAAACTAACCAACATTATTAATCAAATTCGCGAATTATTCTTCTGAAATAAAAAAAAACCAAGGGTTTTACTAAAATAAAACTTTGATTTTTCACGGGAATGTTCAAAGACCAATTAATTATTAAGTTAGCCACTAAGATCCTATCCCGATAG
>CAYVEW010000283.1:0-2066 GCA_964450375.1 uncultured Bacteroidales bacterium | reverse complement strand
AGAAATTATCAGAACCTTTGTTTTTAGAAGATAACAACCGAAAATATAAACTTGAATTTGATTGCGATAAGTGTATGATGAAAGTAATTATGATGTAAAACTACAAATAGGGAATCTCAACAGTAAAAAACTCTTCATTATCAGAAACAACTAACTCTTTGTTAGCTATCAGTTTAAATTGTGCTCTTAAGGTTGTTAATCCGGTTTGAGTTGAATATGTAGTTTCTTTTTTATTGACATTGTTTTTAACCAACAAATATTCTGGAAATGATTTTATTTCAATTTCTAATTTTTGCAATTTGCTTGCAATATTATGTTTAATTGCATTTTCAACTAACAGCTGCAGGCTCATGGGTGGAATTTCTTTTTTTAAGGCATCTTCATCAATGTCAATGGTAACATCCAATCCATCGCCTACTCTTTCTTTGTGTAATGCAATATAGGATTTCAAGAATTCAAGTTCATCTTTTAATGTTACTGTTTTTTTTTCGTGACTATTTAAAACATACCTATAAACATTGGTAAAATTTTGTGTAAACGTTTCGGCATTTTCAGGACTATATCTTATTAATGATTTTAAAACGCTTAAGTTATTAAATAAAAAATGGGGATTTAGCCTGTCTTTTAAGGAGTTATAGTCGCTAATTAATTTTGCTTCCTGTAAATCTGATAACTCTTTTTTACTTTCAACCCATCGTTTTGTTATTCCAGATAATACAATAACTAATAAATGTATCAGTAATAATAGCAATCCTAGAATAAGTATAATTTGAGTAACTTCATGTTGCAAAAGATCATTGGTTCCGAAAAGGATTTCAGCACCTTTTATAAATAAATAAGTTACAAATACCGTAATTAAAAACATTACCAAAATATGAACATAAATGTTTTTATTATACTTTTCTAATGATTTAAAGATATTTATTAAGAATATATTTAATTCTGTAACACAGTTAAATCCAATAATAGCAATTATATAACCATCTATAATTGGTCCATAATCATTAATTGGAGTTACAAGTTTATTGGCAATGAAAATAAGAAACACCGCTAAAATTGAAGTAACTATAATGCGAAGAGAAACATACTTAGATTTGTATGTTCCCATATTTACAAAAAACTCTATACTTTTATTCTCAATCATTATACAATTTCTATTTACCCATCCATGATT
This sequence comes from uncultured Bacteroidales bacterium, assembly GCA_964450375.1. Lineage (GTDB taxonomy): Bacteria > Bacteroidota > Bacteroidia > Bacteroidales > UBA12077 > UBA12077. The sequence goes on along the minus strand of CAYVEW010000283.1, from coordinate 892 downwards.
TAAACTCGGATGCTTTAAGTCTGCTTACAGTAATTTCGAAATTAGTTTCAGGCTTAGTAAAAACCTTAAGTTTACCACCTTCGTCGTTACTTACCTTAACAATAGCATCGATGTTTGCAATAATCTTACGATTTAACCTATAAAACTGATCTGGATTTAATTCTGATTCCATTTGTTCCAAAGTATAATCCAAGGTATGTTCCTTTTTATTAAAATCTACTGCAAAAGTTATTTTATTATCACTATAAATGTAAGCTATATCCTTTGTTTCTAATTTTTGAAAACCACTAACCCCAGTAATTAAAAATCTTGATCTGTATTCCTTTTTACCTTCTAATATTGATTTAATTACATTTTTATAATAATCCTTGTCATCAGATAAAGAATAATCTACAGGTAAATTTTCCGCTCTTAGATCTTCAAATTTTTGGAAAGCAGTTTCCAACTCCTGTTCATTTATTGGTTTTAATAAATAATCGATACTATTTACTTTAAACGCTCGTATAGCATATTCATCATAGGCTGTTGTAAAAATAATCCGACTGGTAATTTGCCTTTCTATTTTTTCAAAAATCGAAAAACAAATCCCATCTGAAAGCTGTATATCCATTAAGATAAGCTCTGGTGGTTTATTCTCTGTTAACCATTCAACACTTTCCTTAACACTTTCCAAAACAGCTTCAACTTTCCATTTAGGACGAAGTTTGGCTATTAAGTCACAAAGCATTCTGCTGTTATGAGCTTCATCTTCAACAACTAATATCCTTAATTCATCATTCATTTAAATGAAATTTAGAATTTAAATATACATATTTTAGTTATTTGATTTAAATCTGTTTGTAACTCTTAAGTAGTTACTTTCTTTGATTTTTAAATCAGTAAGAGCATCAAT
>CAYVEW010000282.1:0-2108 GCA_964450375.1 uncultured Bacteroidales bacterium | reverse complement strand
CTGATAAGTAGGGCGGGGGAAACCCGCACTTTTAGAAAGCGCGTGCCGTTATGCACAAGCATTTTACTATGAATTTTCAAACTATTAAGTAGGATGATACCTTTTTGGAACTTTTTCTAACATTTCCATAAAACAATGTTTCCACTGATTTGCAGACAATTTTACAATCTGACAGTTAAGGTTTATTCCATACTTTTCTGCAATTTCTCTGGTCTGACTTTTTCTGAACAATGTTTTTAAGACCGTTCTGACCGGCAAATCGGGTTTATTCAACAAGCGAGTAAGAAATATTAGATATTGTTCTTTTAATTCAAAACCTATTGGCAATTTCTTTCTTTCAATCCTTAAGAGTGCTGACTTGACTTTAGGTGGTGGCAAAAAACTATCTTGAGATATCTCATACATAAGCTTTAAATCATAAAAGGTATGATAAAATACAATATATGGATTGAATACCTTTTCAGAAAATAACTTTTGTACAGATTCGAGTTGCATTATCAAAGAACCGCCGATAAAATACTCAACACTATCAAACATCAGAGATTTTAAAATATTAGAAGTTATTCCAAAAGGTATATTTGATACAACTTTAAAATTTCTTTTTGGTATCGAATAACTCCTAAAGTCACAATCAATAATCTTGACATTAGAGTTGTTTGCAAACTTATTTTTCAAAATACACAATAAAGATTTATCATTCTCTATTGCAATAAGATCTTTACATTGACGTATTAGATGAACAGTCAAGAACCCTTTTCCTGCACCAATGTCTAGAACCGTATCGGTTTCATTTATTTTAGCAATTTTGATTGCATCAGCAATAAGTACTTTATCAATAGTAAAATGTTGTCCCGTGAATCTAACGGGCAGTTTATTTTTTATCATTATCGATGGATTCAAGACCTTAACGCAACAAAAGTTAATTTTTCTCATTAGTTCAAAGTTAGTTTTTTCTTTTTAAAAACCTTGATTTTTTTTGGAAGGCTTTTAAAAAGAAAAAAGAGTTAATTATATTCTTCTGCCATCACTTCTGATGGTGTTTTATAGCCCAAAATTTTACGCGGACGATTATTTAAACTATACTCTACTTCTTTTAACTGCTTTTCAGTTACATCTTTAAAGTTTGTCCCCTTTGGAAAATAGCGACGTATCAATCCGTTTGTATTCTCATTTGTGCCACGTTCCCATGACGAATAAGGATGTGCAAAATACACCTGTATCCCAGTCTGTTTTGTTAACTGCTTATGTTGGGCCATTTCTAAACCATTGTCGTAAGTAAGAGTCTTTTTACACTTACTATCAAACTGGTTTAATGCCTTTACAAACTGCTTCCTGACTGTAGCTGATTTTCTATTCTCTAACTTGACAATACAGGTGTATCGAGCCTTTCTTTCAACCAATGTTCCTATGGCACTTGCTTGTTTCACACCTATCATTAAATCGCCTTCCCAATGACCTATTTCAAGCCTTGTTTCAATGTGTTTTGGACGTTGCTCGATACTTACCTGATCTTTGATCCTTATTCGTCGTTTTGAGCTTAATTTTCGCTTTCTGCGACGTGTTTTGTGATAAGGCAACAAAGCTATCAACTTGCGATTTAACCGCGCCTGTCTATGCGAGTAAATATGCATGTAAATAGCTTCATGAGAGATACTCATTACTGGATCATTCGGATAATCTTTCTTGATACGACCAGAGATTTGCTCAGGTGACCAACGCTTTAATAGTCCTTTGTAAACATAAAACTTTAATCGTCCATAAGTATCGATCTTATCCAGATTACGTTTGTTTAAATAATCGTCTTCTGCGTTCCAGTGAGCTAATTCTGCATCATAAGTCTCATCTGGATTTCTAACCCACTTATTGATCTCTCGTGTTACTGTGGATCTGGAACGATTTAGCTTTTGGGCTATAAAAGATTTAGACCTATTTTCTCCCAACAATGTCTCTATAATGACTCGCTCTTGAAAACTTAATCTTTTATACTTTTTTGATTCCATACAACAAATCTATAAATTTTGATTTGTTGCGTTAAGTTATTGAATTGGGGATCTATTTCTTGAAAATGAATACTTGTGTTCAAATCACAGGTAAGTGATGAGACAGTA
>CAYVEW010000281.1:0-2117 GCA_964450375.1 uncultured Bacteroidales bacterium | reverse complement strand
ACCCCCTGCTTGTAAGGCAGGTGCTCTGAACCAGCTGAGCTAATCTCCCTTTTTTATTTAAGAACTTCTGATCCTGTGACCCTCCCGACGGTTAGTCGGGATGCTCTGAACCTTCCGATAACTATCGGGATGAGCTAATCTCTTAAATTATTTTCTTTATAAGAACTCCTTTTGTTTTCAAAAGCGATTGCAAATATATATCTCTTTTTGATTCTACAAAAATAATTTTCACTTTTTTTTCAAAATTATACTACTTCTGCAACCACAAACGTACTACCACCAATGAAAATCAAGTCATTATCTCCTGCATTTTTTTTTGCATTTTCTAAAGCAGTTTGCACTGTTTCATAAGTATCTCCTTCCAATTGATGCTTTTTCGCTTTTCCTTTCAACAGGTTCCTATCTAATGCACGCGGTATATCAGCATTTGTAAAATAATAAATTGCATCTTTTGGCAGTAAGCCAAGTATTTGATCTAAATTTTTATCATCAACAACTCCAAATACAAAATGTAGTTTTTTATGGGCTGTTTGTGCAATCTGCTCCATTACAAATGCCAAACCTTCTTTATTATGACCAGTATCACATACCGTTAAAGGCTTCGAATTCAATATCTGCCATCGTCCATTGAGTCCCGTGTTGTTAATTACATTTGCCATTCCTTTATAAATAGCATCACTACTAATTAAGCGGAAGTTTTCTGTTAACAAATCAATGGACTTTAAAGCCGTAATACAATTTTTTGCCTGATAACTGCCCAACAAATCAAGCTTTAATTCCGGATAAACATTTTTTCTCCCATTGTAAATATTAAATACTTGCTTATGATCCATCGATAGCATCGAATAATCAACCCGATAATCCTGATCGGCAAAATATATCTTTGTATTTTTTTCTTCTGACTTTTCTATAAATGTTCTTTTGGTTTCATGATGTGTTTCACCAATTACAACCGGCACATTTTCTTTAATAATTCCAGCCTTTTCCCTTGCTATTTCTGTGAGGGTATTGCCTAAAAAAGCAGTATGATCCAATCCAATGTTCGTAATAACCGATATTTCAGGTGTTATAATGTTGGTTGAATCTAACCTGCCCCCCATTCCTACTTCCACTACAGCCACATCAATCATTTTTTCAGCAAAATAATCGAATGCCATAGCCACAGTCATTTCAAAAAATGATGGTTTTATTTCTTCAAATTTAGATTGATGTTGATGCACAAAATCAACCACAAACTCTTCGGAAATCATCTCCCCATTAATTTTTATCCGTTCCCTAAAATCTTTTAAATGTGGCGATGTATAAAGTCCTACTTTATATCCCGACTCTTGCAATACAGAAGCAATCATGTGCGAAACAGAACCTTTTCCATTGGTTCCGGCAACATGTATACTTTTAAACTTTTTATGGGGATGATTAAAATAATGATCCAACTCAAACGTATTGTTCAAATCTGCTTTATATGCCGCTTTACCCTGCCGCTGGTACATTGGCAACTGATCAAATAACCAGTTTAATGTTTCTTTATAAGTCATACATCTAAATTAAAGGCTCAAAAATAATCAATTTTACCATGCATTATAATGTATTCGTTCGGGTTTAAACCTGTCGGGATCTTCTTTTTTTTCATCCGGAATTCCAACTGATATTAAAGATAAGGGTTGGATGTGATCTGGTAAGCTAAGTAATTCGATCATATCTCTCTTTCGTTCTTCGCGAGGATGTAATCCTAACCAAACCGCCCCTAAACCAATACCATGAGCGGCCAATAAAATATTCTGCGTAGCTGCCGAGCAATCAACCACCCAATAATCTTTACTTAACTCTAATGTTTTATCGCCACAAACTAAAATAGCCAGCTGCGCTTCTGATAACATGCCGGCATAAGGATGAACCTGCATGATCTGATTTAAAATATCCCGATCAGTAATGACAATAAAATGCCAGGGCTGCTGATTACGTGCCGATGGAGCATACATTCCTGCTTTTAAAATGTTATTAATTTGATCTTGTGACACTTGCCCCTGTTTGTATTTTCTTATACTTCGACGGGTTAAAATTCCTTCTATTAAATCCATATTATTTTCATTTTTAAAATCGTTATTTAAACAATAAAA
>CAYVEW010000280.1:0-2120 GCA_964450375.1 uncultured Bacteroidales bacterium | reverse complement strand
GTATAGGGCAAAACGGCATAGCTTTTTTTACTTATATTTGCAACAAACAAAAAACTAATACATATCATGGCAGAAGAATTTGACATTATGGATAAGTATGCACCTAAGGTTGGGGCAGAAGAAACACAAGAAACAGCAGACACTCAGGAAACAAAACAAGAAGTAGAAACAACGAGTGAAGATAATAAAACAGACGTTCATACAAATAGTGAAACAAAGGTAGAAGCAACGACAGAGGAAAAGCCGACTCAGGAAGAACCTAAGAATGATTTTAACATTGAAACTTTCAACAAGGCTGTTGAAGGTAAATTTGAGAGTATAGATCAGATTAGGGAACTTATAAGCTTATCAAAAGAATATCCAGAACTCAAGGCGCAGTTGGATCAAATGAATAAGACAGTACAAGAGAAAGATGAGGCTTTAAAACAACAGTTTAATCCTATGTCTTATTTTGCCAACGAGAATCAGTTTAAGCTTAACCAGATTCTAAAGAGCAACGAGGGGTTGAATGAAGCAGTGGCAGTAAGGTTGTTAAATTCGAATTTAGATGAGTTGACTGATAAAGAAGTTCTTAAACTTAATGAGTTGATTAGCACGAAAGGTACTTTTGACGAGAAGATTGTTGAGATGGCGATTGAAGACCAGTACGGCATCAATGTGAAGAAAGAAGATTTAGATGATGATGAATTGAGAGCGTTTCAGGTTAAGGAGTACAGGATGAAGAAGGATGCGGAAGTAGCGAGAGATTCTTTAAAGAAGATAATGAATGTGGAGCTGCCGGAAATCAAAGACCCTAATGTACTGAAAGAAGAAGAAGCAAAAGCTCAACAGGAAGCGTTTAATCAAGTAAAGTCGAAGTGGGATTCATCTATGGATACGCTTTTAGAGAAGGAACTGAACAAATTAACTATTGATTATCAGACTGACGACAAGAATAAAGAGACGTTTGAATTTGAAGTAGACGATGAATTCAAGAAGGTTCTAAAAGAGAATTTACCAAAGGTGGCAGCCACGTATGGCAAGGATGTTTCCAAGCCAGAAGACGTAAAAGCATTGGTTGAACAAGCAAAAAAGGATTACTTGTGGCTACGTAGAGAGCAAGTCTTTAAAACAGCAATTGAAGATGTAGTTACTAAGATGACTAAAGAGCAGATTGATAAATACAATAACACGAGTAAGCCTAAAAAAGAAGAAGCACCTGAAAGATTAAGTGACGAGGACAAATACAACAAAGAACAAATGCAAGCCTTATGGCAAGATTTTGGATTAGATAAAAAACATAAAAAATAATAAATTATGAGTACAGGTGACAATAGATTAGTTAATGCGATATATAGTTCTACTCTACATTCAATGCACGAGTGGGAACTTCCTTACCAATTAAAGGACGAATTATATCAAAGATATGGAAAAGGACAATTCTTTACTGACTTCTTACGTAAGATGGGTAATGAGTTTACCTTTACAGGAAACCTTCCATTAAATGCACACGAAGAAGGATGGATGGAAGAAACCTTCACTACTACAGGAGCTTCAACTGGTGGAGCTACAGCAGGAGCAGATGTTTTTGTAACAGTTGACCCTAGCGACGTAGATAGCTTAGGTAATGCAAGACCGAGATTATACGAGACAGTATTTCATAAGCATACAGATAACAAAGTTTATCAGTTGTTTATTAGTGCTATTAACTCAGCATCGGTATCGGTGTCAGGATCAGCTCAGGAAACGTATACTTTGACTTTAACTCCATTAAATTCAACTTTAGCAGTTGGTGTTGGTGGAATTGCTGACGGAACAGAAATGACTCTTGGTAATACAACTTTTGCGGAATACACAGGACATACAAGTTCTACTGCAAGAGGATTCTTCAGACGTCAGTTCTATGATACTATTGCTAAAGAAAAACAAACTCTAACAGGAGTTGAGTTAGGAACAGCACGTTACTTTGAGCAATTAAAGGGTGGATACAAGAACATTTGGTCTAAAGCATGGGCAGAGAAAGAATTCTTACTTGACAAGCAGATTGACTATGGCTTTATGTTAGGTGAAGAAAACTCTAACACAGTACAGATGGCTGACAAGGATGGAGTTAACAGAAGTGTTAAGAGTTCTAAAGGTAT
>CAYVEW010000279.1:0-2128 GCA_964450375.1 uncultured Bacteroidales bacterium | reverse complement strand
ATTAGAATCCAAAATTCATCCCAAACGAAATGGTATTTTGTTTCCCGTGGAACACCGGGCTGGTGTACTTATCCTGATCGCCGGAAATGTTGCTGTGTATAAAGCGGGCAAATACGTAGCCATCATTTATAATCTGGTAATTTGCGTTAAAGGCAATGCTTTGGTTTTCCCATTCCACCGTGTCCATAAAAGGATTGCCCAGACGCGAACCTCCTAAATCGTCATAATCCTTTCCTTTTTGAGCATATAAATAGGATATCTTTAAAGAAAGTGTTCTGAATGGTTTTACTAAAACCGAAAAATATATTTCCTGGGCATTGTCCATTAAATAGTTTCCTAAATTATATCCATTGCTTTCGAAGGTTGTGGTGGGTATGTTATGTTTGTAGGTAAGTGGCATCGATTTAGTGTATTCGGCTGTAATAAATGTATTCGGAATCAGGTTAGAAATTCGCATGCTGGTTTTAATACTCCAGAAATTCCATACCGAATCGTTAAAAAACCGGCTGGTGGAAAGCTCATCGATAAACAAACTTGCCGATAAATGTACTTTTTTAATGTTCCGTGAGCTGATATCGAAAAACATTTGCGAGTTTTGCCCCACATTTCGGCCTGCTTTATCGGTGGCATTATAGGTATGATCAACCGATTTATAAAACATCACCGGAATAAGGTATTGCAGCTGTGGTCCATCGGAACTGTAAATAACAGAGTTACCGGCTGAGATATAGAAATCTTTAAAGGGTTTAAATGTAAATAGGTTGGCAGCCAGGTATTTATCAAACATCATATCCCGCTGATCAGTACCATAGGCATTTGTGAAGGTCATGCTTGATGCGCTGTCAATCACCTCCGAAACCAGCCAGCCATGTACCCAGTTAAATTCGAACCAGTCAACCGGTTTGATATTTAATTTGATATGGGCAAAGGATGGTGTTCTGCCGCTAAAAATATTGGCACCATGGTAGTTGTTTCCCCATTGAAAATGATCTTTTACAACTCCAAAACTTCCCCAATTCCACGAGTAGGTTAATCCGCCGCGCATTTCGCTGTAATCGCCTCCATCGTCGACGTACTTATAATTGGCTCCTGTCCGTTGGCTTAAAAACTCTTCGTTAAGCAGTATTTTACTTTCGTGATTATCGCGCAAGCTGGCATAAAATCCCCAGTGATCGCCAACATAAGCAAAGGCTTCGGCACCATTCCATCGGTGATAAAAGCTAGCACTGTCGTTCACAAAATAATCAATCCCTAAAACAGCATTTACTGATAAGGTGAACAAGGTATCTTTATAAAATAAAACATCGAAACGTTTATCGAAGCTTTTGTTTTTGCGCGAATATGCCGGAACCAGCTCCTTTTGAAAATCTTTTAAATAAAAATTCAGCTCGGCCTGTTGTCGTTTATTTAAGTTGTAATCGCTTTCGCTGATTTCGTTAAGTTTACCGGCAATAAAAACCCGTGAGTATGGTTTAACCGTTGTGTTTAGATCAATTACCCCCAGGTTGGCAAACTCATCTAAAAATTCGTAAATAGATTGATTCGAAGAGTGGTGGTAAACTTCTTGGGCTTTTAACTGTGTAAATGAGAAAATGAGAATTATGATAACTATCGGGAGAGACAACGATAAAGAGTATATTATGTTTTTTCTAAAATTTACCATTTTCCTATATTTTTTATTCACTATTGTCATCTCCGACTTGATCGGAGATCTTTTTGTGTAAATCAATCCATTTCGGATTTGTTTTATTGATTAGGTCATTTTTCCAGCTTCTGTTCCACTTTTTTAATTGTTTTTCTCGTTGAATGGCGTCATTAATATTTTTAAAGTGCTCAAAGTATACTAGTTTGTTAACATTGTATTTTTTTGTAAAACCGGGAATTACTTTATTCTTATGTTCATAAATTCTCCTTTTGAGATTATTTGTAACACCAATATATAATACTGTATCATTTTTATTTGTTAGAATATAAACATAATAATTGTAATTCCACATGCAAGAAATGCGCTTTAAAGATACTTACTTTATTTTATTAGCTTAAGGCTTTCGACGAAAGCAAAGTATTATTTTTTATTTAAAAGATGAGGGTGTCCAAAAATGAATGATTTCGCCACAAACCAGCCTGC
>CAYVEW010000278.1:0-2158 GCA_964450375.1 uncultured Bacteroidales bacterium | reverse complement strand
GGACACGCAGCACAGTTCATTGCCTTAAATAACATTTTAAAACCGGGCGATAATTTTGTGTCATCGCCTTATTTGTATGGTGGTTCATACAATCAATTTAAGGTGTCGTTTAAGAATCTGGGCATCGATGTGCGATTTGCAAAGTCGGATTTAACAGAAGATTTTGAGCCTTTAATTGACGAAAACACTAAAGCAATTTATGTGGAAACCATCGGAAATCCGGGTTTTTCTGTTCCTGATTTCGAATCTTTTTCGAAATTAGCAAAAAAGCATGATATTCCATTTATTGTCGATAACACTTTCGGAGCTTGTGGCTTTTTGTGCAAACCTATAGAAAGTGGAGCAGATATAGTGGTTCAGTCGGCAACCAAATGGATTGGCGGACATGGAACCAGCATGGGTGGTGTAATTGTGGATGCAGGGACATTCAACTGGGCAAATGGGAAATTCCCGCAATTTACCGAACCTTCCGAAGGCTACCATGGATTGGTTTACTCAGAAGCCTTTGGTGAACTCGCCTTTATTATTAGGGCACGAGTTGAAGGATTAAGAGATTTTGGTCCGGCCATAAGCCCGTTTAACTCATTTCTTTTGCTTCAGGGCCTTGAGACTTTATCTTTTCGCGTGCAAAAACATGTGGATAATGCCTTGCTGCTAGCCGACTGGCTTAGCAAGAATTCAAATGTCGAAAAAGTGAATTACCCGGGTTTGTCCAATGATCCAAATCATAAGACAGCAGCTAAATACCTGAAACATGGCTTTGGCGGGGTGCTGTCGTTCGAAATAAACGATGGAATTGAGAAAGCAACTAAATTTGTTGATAAGCTTGAATTAGTTAGTCATTTAGCTAATGTTGGCGATGCTAAAACTCTGATTATCTTGCCTGCTGCAACTACGCATCAGCAATTAACCCGCGACGAGCAATTGAAAGCCGGAGTAACATCCGGCTTATTGCGCGTCTCAGTCGGACTAGAGCATATCGATGATATTATTGGTGATTTTGAGCAAGCGTTTGAATTTATTAATCAAGCAAAAACAGAAAAATATGAATTCGAGTTGCCTATGGCAACTTAAACTTAAAGCGGAATGCCGAGTCTAAATTAGGGTTTGTACGAATTTAATTATCCTCCAAATAATTAAAAAAATCTTTTAAATTTCGGCATCCGCTTAAAAAAATTATTATGACAGAACATCAATTTCAACACAAAGGAGAATTTAAACTTGAAAACGGGCAATCGTTGCACGATATTCAAATTGCTTATCACACAGCTGGTGAATTAAATGCCAAAAGAGATAATGTAATTTGGGTGTGTCATGCAATGACTGCCAATTCTGATGTTGCTGAATGGTGGCCAAACATGGTTGGTGATGGATTATTATTTGACACAAGTAAGTATTTTATTATTTGTGCAAACTATTTAGGTTCTTGTTATGGTACCACAGGACCTTTATCAATTAATCCAAAAACAAATCAGCCATATTATCACGATTTTCCGTTAATCACAATTCGGGATATGGTAAATGCGCACGAATTATTACGTGAACATCTGAATATCTCAAAAATTTTTATGATTACCGGGGGATCAATAGGTAGCTTTCAGGCATTGGAATACAGCATAATGTATCCTTCTGTGATTGAGAATTTGGTTTTTATTGTTAGCGGAGCTTTTGCTTCTCCATGGAATATTGCTTTTAACGAATCACAACGATTAGCTATTCATGCTGATTCGAGTTATAAAAATAGTGATGATTCGGCCGGACTACAAGGATTAAAAGCTGCAAGATCAATAGCATTAATAAGTTATCGAAATGCGGCTACGTATAATAAAACGCAACACGATCCTGAAGAAAAGCTTGGTGATTTTAAAGTTATTTCTTATCAGCAATACCAGGGAGATAAGCTAATTAAAAGATTTAATGCTTATTCGTATGAATCCATTACAAGATCTTTTGACTCGCATAATGTTGGAAGAAATCGTGGTGGAATTGAAAAGGCATTGTCAACGATTAAAGCAAAATCCTTACTGATAGCAATATCTTCAGATATTTTGTTTTTCCCTGATGAGATCAAGGAAATCCAAAAACACATTCCAAATTCACAATACATTGAAATTGATTCACTTTATGGTCATGATGGTTTTTTAATTGAAACAGAACA
>CAYVEW010000277.1:0-2160 GCA_964450375.1 uncultured Bacteroidales bacterium | reverse complement strand
GAATCATCAATTCACAGCAAAGCCTGATCAATAAACTTGTAATAAATCAATGGTTTTTTAATTTTTTGATTTACTTTGTAACGAGGGGTATCTTAACTTAATTTTATTGGTTTAATAAATGTATCAGACTTTAGGTCAGGCTGATGTACGCTTAAAAATATCAACGGATGCTGGTAAAACAACAAACTACTTTTTTTAACGAAATAAAAAATGATCTTCGAACCGGAGATTTGGTTTTAATGCATGGTTTGCATGCAAGCAGCCGGGTAATTGAAGCCGTTGAAGAAAGCCCGTGGTCGCATGTAGCCATGATTGTGCTGGCAAAGGATGTAGGTGTGGATACCGACGAACCGGTTCTTTTATGGGAATCGGATACCGAATCGCCCGTAAAAGATGTGATTCTTGACAAAGCAAAATCTGGCCCCATGCTGGTTAAACTTTCGGAACGCTTAAAATATAATTTTACACATGGCGAAGACAGCAAAATGTCTGTGCGTCATCTGTATACCGAACGAACACCCGAAATGTTTAAACAGCTTAAAGAAGCAATATCTGAAGTTCATCAGGCGGTTTTTCCCGATACTTATCACGAAATGTTGAATCCGTTTAAGGGCCGTGTGTTAAAAAAGAAAACAAAGCTTGATACGCTGTTTTGTAGCGAACTTGCTGCTTACACATTTATTAAAATGGGCTTACTAACAAGTATTCATCCGGTAAACAGTTACTTTCCGCTTGATTTTTCGGAGAAATTATCGGTCGGATTACTAAAAAGAGCCTGGCTTGGTAACGAAATACGAGTTCTCATTGACACAAACAAATTATGATCTATCAGGAAAATAAGGTAAAAGAGAAGTTTCACGAGCATATGGTCGATCATACGCTTAAGCACATTTCGATTATCATTAATTTGGGGGTATTGTTTTTGATGTATTACATGTACTCGGATCTGATGGTCAGGAATAGCCAGGAAGCTTTTTATGCACGTTTTGTAGTGGTTGTTACTGGTGTTCCGCTATTCGTGTTTCATCTATTTACAAAAGATAAATATAAAAATATAAAATTTGCCTGGTATCATGTCTTGCTTACCAGTGGTACGGTGATGATGTATCTGATTTGCCTGATACACCTTCGTACGAATGCTCTTGCCCCTTCGGTTACAGGAGCTATTCTGATCATTTTTCTTATCTCACTTGAGGTAAAAACGAAAGTGATCAATACGGTTATCATTTATTTCTTGCCGGTTTTATTGTTTACATTAAGCCTGGTTTTTTACTTTAAGCCAACAAGCGAACAGTTTACCATAATGGCTGATATCTATCCGATTTTAATCGTTGGTTTTGTTATTAACAGGGTTCAGTATAAACTTCGCTACAAACTGTTTAAATCGAATTATTTACTGGATTTGGAAAAACAAAAAACCGATGAGTTATATCACGAAACGCTGGCTATCAATGATGATCTAAAGAAAAAAACCGACCAGATTATTGAACAAAAAGAAGAAATTGTAGAAAAAAACCAGAAATTGCAGGAAAGCAATGCAACCAAAGATAAGTTCCTTACCATCATATCGCACGACTTAATCGGGCCGTTTAATATTTTATCAGGATTTTCGGATATTTTGAAGGATAGTTTCCAGGAGCAGGAAGATATCGAAGAACAAAGAAAGTATGCGGATTACATTCATCAGAATATTCAAAAAACCTATAAACTGCTCGAGAATTTGCTGATTTGGGCCCGGTCGCAAAAGGACGGTCTGGTGTTTCATCCGGAAAAAATCAATCTGTATTTGTTTTGCAGGGATACCTTGGATCTGTTAAATGAATCGGCCTGGAAAAAATCCATTGCCATTGAGAACCGGATTAGCAAAGAAATGATTGTGGATGCCGACCGGAATATGCTATCGACCATTCTTCGGAATCTTATTTCCAATGCCATCAAGTTTACCCCCCAAAAAGGCAAAGTCACTATCGATGCAAAACAGATTCAGGATCAAAGAAGTGATTCATACATTGAGATTTCGGTGCAGGACACAGGAATGGGTATTGCCCCGCAGCTCATGTCGAAATTGTTTCATATTTCGGAAAACATCTCGACCAAAGGCACCGAAAAAGAAGAAGGTACCGGACTGGGACTTATTCTGTGTAAAGAGTTTGTGGAAAA
>CAYVEW010000276.1:0-2160 GCA_964450375.1 uncultured Bacteroidales bacterium | reverse complement strand
ATGCTTTAGTATGACATAATTTATCTTTTCTACTGATAAAAATCATAAGAAACAGCATTTAATTTCCTTTATTTTAGCTACTTAAAAAGCGAAATATAAAAGACCTAAAGATATGTATAAAATTAATCAGCATCCTATTCTGGATGTGCCCGCAGAAAACATCGTTGAGTTCGTGTATAATGGACAAAAAGTTAAAGGAGAGAAGGGTTTTACCATTGCGGCTGCTTTGCATCAGGCCGGATTCCCGGTTCACAGTCACAGTTTGGAAGATCGAAATCGCAGCCTGGAATGTGGAATTGGAAAATGTGGTGCTTGCGAAATGTTGGTGGATGGTATTGTTCGTCGTATTTGTATCACAAAGATCGATGATGTTAAAGAAGTAAAAGAGATTCCACATAATTACGAACCTGTTGCCACAGCAATAAATCCTGAAAAAGAGATTGAAGTGTATAAAACCGATGTGGTAATTATTGGTGCAGGCCCCGCCGGATTAGCTGCTCGCGAAGTTTTAAAAGAACATAAAGTTAGCAATATTGTTATTGATAACAACGATCAGATAGGTGGGCAGTTTTTAATGCAAACACATCAGTTTTTCTTTTTCGAGAAGGAAAAGAAATTTGGCGGAATGCGTGGGTTCGATATTGCCAAAACACTGGCAGGAGATAGTCATGATGGTATTTTTCTGAACTCAACAGTTTGGGATATATTGGATGGGAAACGAATAGCTGTTAAAAACATTCAAACCGAAGAAATATATTATGTTGATACACAACATTTAATTATTGCAACAGGTGCAGTGCCTTTTATGCCTCCATTCGAAAATGATGATGTGCCGGGTGTGTTTACTGCAGCTGTGGTACAAAAAATGATGAACCAGGAATTTACTTTGCTTGGCAAAAATGTGTTAACAGTTGGTGCCGGAAATATTGGATATCTAACATCCTATCAGTTAATGCAGGCCGGAGCAAATGTAAAAGCAATTGTAGAAGCACAAGCTTTCGAAGGTGGTTTTCCGGTACAGGCTAATCGTGTACGCCGATTAGGGATTCCGGTGCTTACATCAAAAATTCTGGTAAAAGCTATTCCAAATGAAAATTACGATGGAATAATTGGTGCCGTTATTGCCGATTCAAAAAACTTTGAACCGGTTCCCGGAACTGAACAGGTAATTGATGGAATTGATGCCATTAATATTTGTACCGGATTAGTGCCAGACGATGCTCTCCTGATCAAAGGAAAAGAAGTGTTTGGCCGCGATTGTCATGGTGCCGGCGATGCCATTCGAATCGGCGAAGGTACAAGTGCAGTATTGCGTGGTAAGCAAGTGGCATATGAGATTCTGGACGAAATGGCCTTGCGATTTAATTACGATGAGTACTTAAAAATTTCGAAAGAGTATATTGATTCGCAGCAACATCCGGTTCGGGTTATTGAAGAGCCTTTTATGCCTTCGAAGCAACGGCAGGAAGAAAAACCATTCGTATTAATTGATTGCCTGTATGGATTTGCTTGTAACCCGTGTGCATTTGCCTGTCCATATGGAGCCATAACCAAATCATCAACCAGTACAGTTCCGCATATCGATTTTGAAAAATGCATTGGTTGTATGCAATGTGTTTATCAGTGTCCCGGATTGGCAATTTTTGGGTATAACCTGAAAAAAGACTGGTTGTTTTTGCCGATTGAATATGATGCAAAAGAAAATTCTGAAGTATTTCTTGTAAATAATAAAGGTCAAAAACTGGGCGAAGGGATCATTGAAAAAATATTGAAGAAAGAGAATAAAACAAATGTAGCTCGTGTAAAATCTTTAACAATTCATGGCGAAGATTTAACCCAGGTGCGTGGTTTTATTGTGAAGGAAAACTATCCAGAGATGATAGATTTTAAGGAATCAAAAGATAAAACTGAAGTTGAACAATACATTTGCCATTGCGACGATGTAAAACTAAAAGATATTCTGGAAGTTATTGGTGATCGTAAGTTTATCTCAACCGACGAAATAAAACACACTACAAGGCTTGGTATGGGAGCTTGCCGTGGTAAACGATGTATTAAGCGACTAAAAACTGTATTACCTAAGTATGGAATATCTTTGGTTGGCGATGCAACTCCGCGTGGCCCATTATCAAATCAATTGGGAATGGGCGAATTATACCC
>CAYVEW010000275.1:0-2206 GCA_964450375.1 uncultured Bacteroidales bacterium | reverse complement strand
ATCATTCCGCCCCAGGTAACAATCATAAATTTATGTCCTTTATCAGGATTACTAAATAGAATGATTTTATCTTCGGCAAATTCATCACCAACATAAAAATCGAAATTACGACCAATAATCAGGCTGCTGTCTTCTGATCTGGAATCCCATCCCGAGAATGCAGTGCATGCCACCAGGTTCATATTCTGTAAAGCATGGCCAATATCGTGTGCTGCATGGTAATTTAAAAGGCGATGGTAGTTGGTTCCAATAAAATCAAATTCTTCCGATGCGGATTGCGAAACTCCAAAAATTTCCTGTTGATATTCTTCAATTACATGTTTATCGATGTTTCGGTTAAAAAATCCAATAAAACTTTTTAGAAATTTCAGATATGACTCCGAAGGAATCATCACTTTTATTTGATTAATAAAAGCATTCTCCTGCTTGTATATCAGGTCTTTTGTAAGTTTTCCGTTGATTACGCCACGCTCGTATGCTTCGCCTTCAACATACATTTCCCAAAGTCCGAATTCGTTTCTTTTTATCCAGTTGTTTTTAATGGACCGAAAATTAGAATCTAACTGCGAAACCTGCAGGTTCTCAACTTCGGCATTGCTTACTTTTGGTGGTTTTAGTCTGGTAGAAATCTTAAAAATTATTATTAAGATGATTAATATAATTACAATCCAAAGGATTGCTTTGGCCAAGGATTTTAATATTTTTTTGAACTTATGCATTGTTTATCTTATCAATTAAATAATCCATTCCTAAAATATGCGAACTTGTTAATACGGCACTTACAGTTGTTCCAAGCATTCCGTGTAAATTTGTATTTTGACCCGATAATAATAAATTCGGGATTTTGGTTTTTGCCGAGATTTGTGTTTTTAAAGCATCGTTGCAGTCGTGAAAAATACCGTAAATAGAGCCATTTTTCGTTCCGGTATAGGCTTTCATGGTTAATGGGGTAGAAGTATAATAATTTTCTATACTTGCCTTAAACCCGGGAAACTGCTTGTTGATATCATCAATTAACTTTTCGGCTTTTTGCTTTTTAAAATCTTCGTACTCTTTTCCGCGGTTGTCAACCTTCGAATTCTCCCATTGTGCTACTTCTTCATATTTCATGTAAGTCATTGCCGTAGCGGTTTCGGCAAACTTTTTGGAATTGCTTGTTGGCAAAGTAAGGAATAAGTACTCCTGTGGCCATCGTTCGGGGCTGTAAATAGGAATACTCCAGGCAGAATCTTCATTAAAGTGATAATAATTATAGTTAAGATATTCAAAACGATTGGGTTTAAAATCCACATAAATCGAAAATACCGAAATGGTTTCTTCTATATTATTAATTCTTTCACGATAAGAGCTTCGGAGTGCTTTGCTGTCAGTCATTGCAAGGGTTAACGAAGGATGAATAGCCGAAATTACATAATCAGCTTCGATAATCTCTCCGTTGGAAAGCTCTACTGATTCTACCTTCTTTAGATCATTTACATGAATCTTAGTTACTTCGCTCTTTGCCATCAAGGTTCCACCATTGTTGCGAATCGAATCAATCAATAAATCAGCAATTTGATGACTTCCATCAACAAATCGGTAAGCACCTTCGATTAAGGAATTGCTAATTAATGCATGCACAGCCACAGGTGATTTATCAGGAGTTCCGGCATAAAGTAAATTGTTCCCGGCCAATACATTTTGCAGGGTTTTATTGTTGGTAATCGAATTCAAGAAACTTCCAACACAACGACTATAATACTCAAGCTCATTATCATCCGGACTGTGTGCTCTTAAATTATATAAAGGAAAATGGCTGGTAATTTCTTTAATCTGTTTTGCATACTGTTTAATTGCTTTTTGCTCTGATGGAAAATCTTTCGAGAGTGTATCAATGTAATTTTCATATCCTTGTGCAAATGAATAAGATTTCCCCTGAAAATTGATTTTATCGAAAGCTTCTGTGCTTAATTTTTCAATATTCAGTTTATCAACAATTCCGGCATATTTTAAATATTGATGCAGGTTTTGCCCTTGCGATAAGCCTCCAACATAATGAATTCCTGTATCGAAAACTTTTCCGTTTCGCTTAAAAGTTTGCAGGTTGCCACCAAACTGATGTTGTTTTTCGAGTATGCATACATTCATTCCTTCTTTGCTGAGAAAATTTCCGCAAAGTAATCCTGATAAACCGCTACCTATTATGACAACATCGTATTTGGGCATT
>CAYVEW010000274.1:0-2230 GCA_964450375.1 uncultured Bacteroidales bacterium | reverse complement strand
AGATATTCCATTACTTGTTCTTCTGCTTTGGTTAATTCTTTCATACAACAAACATAAACTAAATCGTTTAGTTTTCAAACTAAAGTGTTTAGTTTAACATTTTTTAACAGTCAAAAAATCCTTATAATAATAATTTTATGATTGATAGCCTTCAGACAAACTGTTCTTACAATTCAGTTTAATAGCCACAAAGAAGCTTAGAAACACCACAACAGAAACAGCTATAAAAACCACATGGAACCCAATTATCGAAATTAAGGCACCTGCAATTAATGGAAAAATCATAGATACAATATCACCTGCGCCCGAAATACCTACATAAACAGCTCTGTTTTCCACATTCGAAATTTCGATTAAAACACCACTTTTCGATATTTTATAAACCGAAACAAAAAATCCTGATAAAATAAACAGAAACTGATAAAAAAATTCATAATTAATTAAAAACAAACCGGCTAACGGAATTAGTGCTCCTGCAACTGAAGCCGCTTTAACCATGAATTTGTAGTTAACTCGTTTCGATAGTTTATAAAAAATTAAGCCGGAAACAACCATTCCACTTATTCTGAAAACCAAAAAGTTCCCTACCATTTTATCGGTAAGTTCAAAGTTTTCTTTAGCGAAAAGGATTAAAAACGGCAAAATGCTCATGGCTAAACCAAGGGTGTTGATTAAGACAAGATAATACTTTAGGTTCGGGTTGCCTTTAATCTCCTGAGGGATTTTTTTGAAAAAGTTCAATAGCCCTTTACTGATTTTAATTTTTGAACGTATTTCTTTTATTTGCCAAAACCCTAATGATGCAATAAATAATAAAGATGCTGCAATAAAAAATAACAAACTGTAATTTTGCGGATACGAATAGGTTTTAAGAAGTTCTCTTACAATAATAGCCGATAATAATATACCGATACTGGTAACTGATTCTTTCAATGTAAAAAACTGCTTCCTTTTTTCAGGATTAACAGATTTGCCAAAAATATCCATGTAAGAGATATTTGCAAATGAACCGCTAATGGCAAAGAAGGAAATAATTACAAAAATAAACAGGATAATTAAATCTGATCGAATATTTGAAGAATAGAAAAACAAAGCAGCAAGTGCAAATAACGAAAATATCCGCATATTTATGGCAGTTAGCAAATAATTCTTCTTTAAGGTTTTATTCGATAGATATCCGGCAAAAAACAGTTGAAAAAAACTTGAGCCACCCAGCAAAATAGTTGTCATAATTCCCAAATGAAAGGATGTTCCACCCGACTGAATTAACATGGCAGGAATTACCGTATCTACATCCATAAAATTACTGGCAAACGCTAAAAATATTGCGTGCCAGAGAAACGACCTGAAATTATGCGTAGAGCGCTTTTTAGATATTGCAAATGCCATCGGATATTATTATTAAACCAATAATACAATTTATATCTTAAATAGTTTTAAATTTATTGCAATTCCTTAAATATTCAAATCTATGAAAAGAATTATAATTATCAGCCTAATAGCACTTGTAAGTATTATAAAAACAAATGCTTCTGAAACTTATCGGTTTAATTCGTATATACCTGTTTTAGATACCCTCATCGGGTATTTTGATTTATCGCAATTACGCACTGCTTCCTATAACGAATGGTATGAATCCGGGTACGAAAGTTACGAAATTGATTTTGAAACTTTAGATCAAATAAACCCTGATCTTTTTTCGGAGATAGAAATAATTATTGTTATTGGTACCTGGTGCAGCGACAGTCGGCGTGAAACTCCCCGCTTTATAAAAATAACAGAGTATTTAGGTATTGATAAAATAACATCAATTGGGGTTAACCGGGCAAAAAAAGCTCCTAATACTGACGTTAAAAATTTAGACATTCAATTTGTGCCAACTTTTATTTTTTATTATGAGGGAAAGGAAATCGGCAGAATCATTGAATCTCCGGAAGACAGTCTTGAAAAGGATATCTTAACTATTCTTTCTGCGATTTAACATGCAGCACTTTTTGTAGAAAATACGTCATTTTTATATATTTGATACTTTAAATCTTAAATATTACGCGCTATGGAAACAAATAAAACATCAGGTTCAGGACAAGGATTAGGAATAGCCGGTTTTGTAATCTCCTTAATTGCATTTTTTATTTCGGTAGTTCCGGTAATTGGTGTTTGGGCATTAGTACCTGGTACTGTATCGCTCATATTCAGTGCAATTGCATTTTCGCAAGCCAAAAGGTCAAAT
>CAYVEW010000273.1:0-2232 GCA_964450375.1 uncultured Bacteroidales bacterium | reverse complement strand
AGAAGGATAATACTCCGCACAGCACCGGGTAAATACTTCCTTTGAACCCGGAAACCGCTTTTTAATCCAAAAAATAAAAGTGCCCCCACCAGCTTGCCTGGCGGCGCCTCCTCAAAATGAAAATTAAATGAAACTAAAATAGACCTCTTTTCGTATCCTCTCTATATTGAGAGGAAAACCCTCACTTTCAACTCAATGTACTTTTTTCTCTGATAAGTTGATCCAGACTTGGTAACTCAAATTTATTGCTCACTCTATCAAAGATATAATCATATGCACTTACACCCAGTTTCTTTGCCGTCTGAACAATCGTCATAAATGCATCATTCGCTTTTGTCCCTTCTTCTGTTACGGTCTGAAGGCTGACGTCTCTTTTCCTTACTTTTACTCTTGCTCCATGCTCTGCTTCATTGTTATGCAAAGGAATCTCTGGCAAATTCAGCACTACAAGTAGCTTTTCCTTTTTCTCTTTAGTCTTACTGATTCTTTCATTGAGTCCCTCATATCCTGTTTTGGTTGAAAACAATTTATCATACTCCGCGGATAACTGCTCCGCTACCTTTGCATCTGGTTTTAGTTTAAACTTGCAGAGTTTTCTGTAATAATCCCAATATAGACCCCGAAAACCTTTCAGCTTTTCCTCATTGTATGGAACTATTGCATGTAGCTTCTTGTAGTTTCTCGCATCATGGATCCAGCAAAGAGCATGATTGTATGTAAGGTGCCTGAATTGAGGAGCATCATCACTCAAAAGAGTGGTAACCACAGGTATGTTTGTCATCTGATGATATGAAGCAATTGCACAGGCTTCACGAATTCTCTTCTTGGTGGTTTTATGACTATTTGGATCGAAAAGATGATCCAATTCTCGATGCATTTCCTCGTCACTGAATATTTTGTTTTTACAAGTAGAGAGTTTTTGCCGCCATTTTTTTGCTACGTTGAAAGTTTCCATCAGTTCAAATGCTTCTTCATTAAAGCAATACGTTTTTTCATTTCCACAGAGGAGTAGGTCCAAAATTGTTTCCCGATCCTTATGGGGAAATGTAAAATAAGCAGTATAATAAGGATTGCAAAGGATCTGAGTATAGCAGTTGTTGCCATTTACTCTTGCACTTGTATCATCGATCTGCTGATAAGTTGTAGAAGCAAGACCTGATTGAAAAATCTTAGCTTTCTCTTTATGAATGAATTCAATATTCTTAGTCAGGATTTGGGAAATTGTTGCTTTGGAGATGTAAACATTCGCATTTTCCAGAAACTCGTGGATTTTTGGTTCTGAAACATTGGCAACATGGTAAAGCGTCATTACAAACGTTATGAGTCCAGGTCCAAATTCACCTTTAACGCCATCTGGCACTTTACCTGAGTATGTTTTACCCTCTGAAGGAGAGTAAAAAACTTCTTTCTAATAGCTAGTATTCCGGGGTTTTACTATGATGTCTCTAACTGTTACGCAACGAAAACCTTTAAAAACTGCATCTTTGGGTAAAGTAGACCTATCAACTTTGCAGGTTTCAGTATGATGGATCTCGATCTTATACTTTCTTGAATTTGATTCCCTGGGCTTTTCAGGCATTATTTCTTTTCTCTCTTTTTCAGAAGAGATATCTTCATTCTTTTTGGAACCACGAATCTCAGGTTTGGCCTGTTCACCTTTGAGTAAGTTGATTTCATCTCGAAACTTCTGGTTCTCTGCTTTGAGGAATTCAATTATTTCATTTTGTTCCTCAGTAATGGAAAACAGAGTACGAAAACCTGTGGCAAGCCTTTCATCCTCAATTTCATCAGGATTAATATCTAGAGATGCCAATTTTTGTTTGGAGGCTTCGAGATTCATTTTTATCGCCAAAATGTGAATGTAGGTAAATGAGGCTTATATTATATTTTTCCTGCGATTGAAAACCCATCAAATTTAGAGAGGATACCTTCTTCTTTTATTCCATTTTCAGGGAAAAGCCGTTCGCCTTCGGCGAACGTGGGTGGGCACTTTGCTGGGTCTAGCCGGTTCCCAGGGTACATCGATAATGGTTTGTAATACGGTGGGTGGGAATCTATCTCTTTTTTGGAATGAAAAAAAGGTGAGGTGAATGAGATTTCAGCCTTGAATGACAATTGGAATGAAAAAAAGATGGAAAGGGTTGGCCCGGAACTCAGAGACCTTCAAGGCGTTCCCGGGTTATGGTGATGGCTTCTTTGATTTTGTCGTTGTCCGGCTGTTCGTTGAGGCGT
>CAYVEW010000272.1:0-2245 GCA_964450375.1 uncultured Bacteroidales bacterium | reverse complement strand
GAGTTCATTTATGATAACCTGCAGATTCAAAATAACATCATTCATTTTAGTTATAAATATGGCGTAAAAAAACTTTTATTCCTGGGTTCATCTTGTATATATCCAAAGAACTGCCCACAACCCATGAAAGAAGATTATCTATTAACAGATATACTGGAATACACCAATGAACCGTACGCCATAGCCAAAATTGCCGGAATTAAAATGTGCGAATCCTATAATTTACAATATGGCACCAACTTTATTTCGGTAATGCCCACCAATTTATACGGTCCGAATGATAATTACGATCTGGAAAAATCACATGTTTTACCGGCCATTATTCGCAAAATGCATCTGGGAAAATGTTTAATGAACAATGATTGGGATGCCATTCGAGCAGATTTAAATAAACTCCCCATCGAAGGACTGGACGGCAGCGCACCGGAAAAGATAATACTTGAAAAACTATTAAAATACGGAATAAAACTCGAAACTCAGAACTCAGAGCTCAAAGCTAAGATAGAACTGTGGGGTACAGGCTCTCCCCGCCGCGAATTCCTTTACTCAGACGACCTCGCTGATGCTTGTGTATACATAATGGAAAATACAAACTTTGCAGATTTAAGCAAGGAGAAAGAAGAAATAAGAAACACGCACATAAATATTGGAGTAGGAAAAGATCTTTCCATTAAAGAATTAGCAGAGCTGGTTCAGGATATTGTGGAATTTAAAGGTGAAGTAATTTGGGATGCAAATAAACCGGATGGTACTCTCCAGAAATTATTAGATGTGAGTAAGTTAAATACTTTGGGTTGGAAGGAGAAGGTAGGATTAAGAGAAGGAATTACAAAAGTGTATCAAAATTATTTTGGATAATCTTTTTTGATGAGATTCTTATGGTTCTGTCTTTTATAAGATACGAAAAGGCTTTTGCTAAAATGTAATAAATAATTACCATAAAAAATCTTACTATATGAATAAAATATATTCATAAAGTATAACTATATGTAATATATAATTACAAATAGTATGATTATATGGATATTTATTTTTAATTTAGCATAGTTATTTGTAAATTAGCTCAATGATAAACCGTGATATATATCCTGAATTAGAAGAATCTTTAGAAATAAAGCAGGTTGTTGCTATAACTGGCTTAAGAAGGGTTGGAAAAACAACGGCCCTATATTTTTTATTTGACAAAATTGAAAGTCATAATAAAGTATTTTTGGATCTTGAAAAGATTGAATTTCGCCACATATTCAATATTGATAAATATGATGAGATAATTAGATCTTTAGAAATAGAAGGAATTGATTTTAGTGAAAAAGCTTATATCTTTTTAGATGAAATACAGCTGATAAAAAATATTGCAAGCTTTATAAAATATGTGTACGATCATTATGATGTAAAGTTTATTGTAAGTGGATCAAGTTCCTTCTATATGAAAGGTGCTTTCAGTGAAAGCCTGGCAGGCCGGAAGCGAATTTATGAATTATGGCCATTAAGTTTTGGAGAGTTTTTACGATTTAAGAATCAAAGAGCAAAATTGCCTCCTTTCGTTCTAAAAAAAACAAATAAAAATTTCATATCTAAATATCAGCAATTGTATCGAGAATACTTGCGTTTTGGAGGATTTCCTGAGGTTGTGTTGGAAGAAAATATGAAGGATAAGCTTTCTTTATTACGAGATATCACAGATTCATACATAAAATTTGATATTTTATTTTTATCTGATTTTACCAATGCAGATGAACTATATAAGGTCATAAAACTACTAAGTTCAAGGGTTGGAAGTAAAATTGATTATTCTAAGCTTGCAAGCCTTGTTGGGATAAACCGACATAAAATTAAAGAGTATTTATTATTTTTAGAAAACACATATTTCATCAAATTAATAAAACCTTTCGTAACGAATAAAGACAGGGAGATTGCTCTTCAAAATAAACTATATTTTTCCGACAATGGAATTTTAAATACATTCACGAATATCAGCAGTGGGGCTATTCTTGAAAATTCAATAGCAAACCAACTAAGTTTAAAAGGAAATCTAAATTATTATGCAAAAAAAACAGGACAGGAAATTGATTTTATTTTGGATGAGCGTGTTGCTATAGAAGTAAAAGAAACACCAACATCAGGTGATTTAAAAACTTTAAACAGAAGAGCAAAAAGCATAAATATTCGGGAATCTTTTCTAATTGGTTTGGAAATAGCAGGAAGTGAATTTGATGATTTTATATTTGGTGGCGCTATCTATTAA
>CAYVEW010000271.1:0-2248 GCA_964450375.1 uncultured Bacteroidales bacterium | reverse complement strand
TATAAATATAAAAATAAAACAAGGATGACACAAGCCAATTTGTTACTGTAATTTTCAAATCGACAAATTATCTGATAATTGTTACCGTACCCGACAGCCGCTGCGAACCGTTTTTCAGGTTAATTACATAATAATATGCATCTATCGGCAGTTCTTTCCCATCGTAGGTGCCATCCCAGTATTGCGACTCGTCATATCCTTTTGAATAGAATACTCTTCGTCCGTAACGATCGAATACTTCAATTTCGGCCTGTGGGTAAAGCCCTTTCATGTCAATTTCCCACAATTCGTTGTACGAATCGCCATTTGGAGTAAAAGCATTTGGAACACGGATACAAATATCATGAACACCAATCAATTTAAATGATGTGTCTAATGAGCACATGCTTGAGTCATGAATCATAACGGCATAAACTCCGGACCTAATTTCGTAAAGATTTTCTTCGATACTGCCATTATCCCAATAAACAGAATAAGGTGTTCGCCCTCCAGAGATATTTAATTCAATATACCCATCCTTTGTGTCGTTACATGTGGGTTTTCTGATGGTAGGATTTACGATCAATTGCCCGGGCTCGATTAATTTTAAGCTTGTATCGATAAAGCACCCGAGCCGGTCTGTAATTGTTAAGCGATAATTCCCCGGCGACATCATATTTTGCACCGGGCCGGTATATCCATTCGACCATACATAGGTGTAATCGGGGGTTCCTCCAAATGTATTAACAGCAAAAGCACCATCGTTAGCACCAAAACAGGAAATAATACTCTTTTCGATTTCTGCTATCAAGGGATCGGGTTGTGTAAGATATACTGAATCAATACTTATACAGTTTTGGTTATCTGTTACTGTTACCGAATATGTTCCGGCTGTTAGATTAGTTGCCGTACTTGTGGTTTGATTTAATGGGTCGTTCCACTCATAGGTAAAGATATTAACTCCGTTCTGGGCAAACACAGTAGCTGTGCCATTCGAATCCGAATAGCAACGAACATTTTCGGTGCTAAACTCAATATCAGCTGTTGGGTGCACCGTAATAGAATCGACAAGGCCTGGCCCATCGCTACAATTAATTGATAAAGCCTGCGGTGTAATGACATACCGCACAACTAATGGATGAGCCGGCAGGCTTGTTGAATTATTCAATACATCTTCAATTACAAAACCATTTGTTGCAGCTGTTTCCGAGCTGTTTCCTGTGATTCCATCATCAGCAAAGGAACTGTATTGAAATGTTACTTCTCCGGCGGTTAAAATATTTTCTGTTGATAATAGGATTTGCGTATAAGCATTATTGCAAATGGTATCCTGAAATACAGAAACCTGCGCGGCTGGTGTTGGATTAAGCCATACAACTACGGTATCGGCAATGCCTGCGCACGCCTGATAGTTTGATTCTGCGGATGGAGTAATTCGATAAACAACCGAATCAGCATAGGGAGTATGATTAATTAATGTTTGCTGAATGGTGGTATCATCTGTTAAATTGCTGCTGGCTCCATACATTTCGCCATAGAGTACTTCCACATTAAATTTTGTTTCCGGAATATCCGAATGGATGGTTATATCTGTTGTTTCTCCATTGCAAAGGGTGTCTTTTTGTGGATTGGCAAATATGGTTGCTCCGCTATTTACGTATAGTGTGGCTTGTGCATTACTGCTACGAAAGTTTCCATACGGATCGGTAATGGTTACGCGATACTTGTATTTATGCATAGATAAATCGGCAGCTTTTATACGAAGCGAATCGGTGCTTGAGTTTTCGTAAACAGCATCATCTGATATTGGAATCCAACCGGTTCCACGTTGGGCTACTTCCCAGGCATAACTTAGGGGTTCCTGTCCTTCTGCTATCACATAAAATATGGCACTTGCGCCATTACACACCGATGTATCTTTGGGTTGAGTAATGATAACAGGTTTTGATACGACTATTTTTGGATCTTTTGTTGCAGCATGAAATGGATGCAATGATTTTTGTAATTGAAAATTCCGGGCAGACTTTTCCCCGGAGATTTCATTATTATACCTGTAGTTTTTGTGTGCCTGAGCAGAATAGATAATAATAAAAAAACAAGAAAAGAAACAAAGATATTGAATCAATGCTTTCATGCTAGTATTATTACGAAATCTAATGATTTAGGTTTGTAAAATGGTTGGTTAAAGTTACAAATAAAACATGGATAACACAAGATGGTGTCCAAAAATGAATGTTTTCGCCACAAACCAGCCTGCATGCCATACGGC
>CAYVEW010000270.1:0-2284 GCA_964450375.1 uncultured Bacteroidales bacterium | reverse complement strand
AATTCCACGAAAAAGGCGACCGGATTTACCGTGTGGCTTACCAGTACAAAGCTCCATCTGGTGATATCCAAAAACATACGATGAGTGAATTTCGTTTAAAAGAAACCTTTGAAAGCTACTTTAATCAGATCGAAGAATTTGTCAGGATTAGTATGCCTGGTTCGTTTTACATTGAATTCGATGATAAAAAGTTTTACGAAACCGGTGTTTCGTTGGTGGATGAAAACTTTTTTGATGTATTTACTTATGAATGGATTGCCGGTGATAAAGAAACAGCTTTAGACAAACCTTTTGCAGCTGTATTAACCGAATCGGTTGCTAAAAAATTCTTTGGGGATGTTAATCCCATAGGGAAAAGCATGCTTGTTTACCACGAAACAGGAGAAGCTGAGATTACTGTAACCGGAGTTATAAAAGATATGCCACAGAATGCACATTTCCATTTAAACATTATAGGATCGATAAAAACAGGTAAATATATTTATAATGAGATGGTATTAAATAATTGGGGCGAGACTTCACAAATCAGTTATATCTTGCTTCCGGAAAATGTTTCGGTTGAATCATTAAGAAAATTATCGAAAGATTTTATTAAACAAACTTTCGGAGAAAACGGAACGTGGAGTGGTGCAGATTTGCTTTTCCAACCATTGTACGACATTCATTTAAAATCAAATACACGATTTGAATTTGAAGCTAACGGTAACATTAGAAATGTTATCATCTTTTCAATTATTGCTTTGTTTATTCTTTTAATTGCTACCATAAATTATATGAATTTAGCAACTGCCCGCTCTACAAAACGTGCAATGGAAGTAGGTATCCGAAAAATATTGGGCGCCCGAAGAAAAAACCTGATTTTCCAGTTTATCGGCGAAGCAATTATTATTTCTTTTATCGCTATATGGCTTTCAGTAGCTTTTGCTGATATATTGCTGCCAAAATTTAATCAGCTGGCAGGAAAAGAAATTAATATTGATTGGATGAATAATTTGTGGATTATTTTACTAACCTTTCTTGTTTCAATTGTAATCGGAATTATTGCAGGAAGTTATCCTGCTTTCGTTTTAAGTTCATTTAAACCTTTAAAAGTATTAAAAGAAAAAGTTAAATTTTCCTCATCTAACTCATTACTCAGAAAAATATTAGTGGTATCGCAATTTACCATATCAGTAGCTTTAATTATATGCACGCTGGTAGTATTTATTCAGTGGCGATACATGCAAAATAAACCCTTGGGTATTGATCCTTCGAACATTGTCATGATTCGAAATCCGGGAGTAAAACAATACGAAGCTTTTAAACAGGAGTTGTTAAAAAACCCGGATATTATTTCTGTAACCGGTTCCAACAAACGGCCAACCCATAAATTAAGTAGTAACCTTTCGTATAAAGCCGAAAATGTGGATAGTGAAGATAAATCCATTAAACTGGTTACGGTAGATTATGATTTTTTCGAAACGCTTGGTAATGAAATTATTCAAGGCAGAAGCTTTTCCAAATCCATAAGTTCCGATGAACATTCATCTTTTATAATTAACGAAACCGCCATGAAAGAATTTGGATGGGAAAATGCTGTGGGAAAAACTTTTGAGACTTATACGATAGACTCTACTGGAAATAACTGGCTCCCCAGAAAAGGCCAGATTGTTGGTGTAGCCAAAGATTTTCATTTCGAATCGATACATAATAAAATTGTTCCTGTGGTATTTTTTATTGATCATAACTGGCGCGATTGGATGTCGATAAAAATAAACTCAAGTAATACATCTAATACCTTAAGATACATAAAAACAGTATGGAATACGCTAAATACAGAACGCTATTACGATCCTGTTTTTTATGATGAAAGTATTGATGCCCTATATCGGTCAGAAAAAAGATTTTTCACCCTGTTTATTATTTTCTCCATTTTAGCTATATCTATAGCATGCCTTGGAATATTTGGTTTGGCTTCGTTTACAGCTGAACAGCGAACAAAAGAAATTGGAATTCGGAAAGTGATGGGAGCATCTGTTTCGGTTATAATCAGTTTAATAAACAAAGAATTTATAAAACTGGTTATTATATCAAATCTTATTGCCTGGCCGGTAGCGTGGTATTTTATGAGTAAGTGGTTAAATAACTATACGTACCGAATAGATTTAAGCATCTGGCCATTTGTTATCAGTGGATTAATTGCTATTAGTATTGCTTTACTATCGGTAAGTTATCAGGCATTTAAAGCCAGCAGAACGAATCCGGTAAATGCCTTACGGTACGAATAAAAATAAATTAATTCATG
>CAYVEW010000269.1:0-2307 GCA_964450375.1 uncultured Bacteroidales bacterium | reverse complement strand
TTTTTCGATTTCGGCTAAACGATTTTTAATTTCTTCATTTTCCATTTTTAAATATTCATTCTCTGATTTTAACTTATCCATTTTATTAATTAAATCTTTCATTACTTCATTTTGCACTGATACTGTTGCAGACAAATCTCTATGTTCTCCATCAGAAGATTTTACAAATGGATGAAGCATAGAATGATCGAGCTGATTTTCTTTATTATTTTCTTCGTATTCTGCATCAGGTAATCTTTTCATTGAAAGGACCGCATCATAAGCAGTTTTTAGATCTTTTGGATATGGTGTACGATCTGTAAATGAAAGCGCTGAAACATCATTCATAAAATAAGCATTCCCATTAACATTTAACTTATAAATTCCAGGATCTGTAATTCCTATTCCCATATTACCATTTTTTAATACAGTTATAGCATTACTGCGATGATCATCATCTGTTCCGTTACCTATAACAAAAATTGTTTCTGTTAGATTCCAAGCTTGATATGCTTCAATTAATTTTTCATTAAATGTACCCGTTGCAAATGACTTAAAGCTTTGATTATAAACCCCATAACCAATTGCT
This sequence comes from uncultured Bacteroidales bacterium, assembly GCA_964450375.1. Classification (GTDB taxonomy): domain Bacteria; phylum Bacteroidota; class Bacteroidia; order Bacteroidales; family UBA12077; genus UBA12077. The sequence continues at coordinate 1,739 of CAYVEW010000269.1, read as the reverse complement.
ACTGAAGCATAACCCTTGGATTCTGCCCAAGGCCCCATTGCTATTGCATGTCCGTTAGTTGCTTCCGTATGATATCCCAATGCAAATGATGTGTATCCTGAAGATGTTGCCACTTGCCCCATTGCAATAGATTCTTCACCGCTAGCCGTATTAAAATATCCCATTGCCAATGCATTATTCCTGGTCGCTTCTGATCCTCGACCAAATGCAAATGAATATGTACCCGTAGCTTTTGCATCAAGCCCAAATGCAAATGAATATATTTGATTGGCAAGAGTTCTTGTACCAATTGCATATGCCCCAGTATTTGATGCAGTAGAATTTGTCCCCATGGAAAATGAGCCCAAACCGGAAGCAATACTCCCCATACCAATAGCAAATGAATAATCACCACTAGCGATAGTGCTATTCGTATTTTCTGTATCTAAACTAACTGACCCAATTGCAAAACTTCTTAAGCCAGATGCTAAAGCTCCGCTCCCTATGGCATAAGAACCACTATCACTTGCACTAGCAAAGTTTCCGAAAGCATAACATTCATCTCCTATAGCATTTGAATTATTTCCGATTGCTGTTGAATTATTCCCAAATGCTCTTGCTTTGTATCCCAAAGCCTGGGAGTATTCGCCAATCGCTTTTGATTCAAAACCTGTGGCCATGGAATTGGTTCCTACACTATCGGGACTTTCTACCAGCACGCGTCCGGTTAAAAACGCTTCTTTTTTTGGATACCAGACAATACGTGCATCACTGTTTACTGTTTCTACATTCTCATTTCCGGAAATATTAAAATAATCGCTCGTAATATCACCTTTAGTTGGATTGCGACCTGTTACCGCAAAACCGCCTACCCGGCCTTTTGTTTCGCTTTCGGTTACATAAACTCTTGTGCTATCCCTTGTTACTCTTAAATAATCATCATTTGGGCCTTTGGTCGGGTTGCGGCCCGTTACAGCAAAACCTCCCACTCGGCGCTTTGTGCTCGTGGTATCGTTGATGTAAATTCGTGTACTATCGCTCGTTACCACCAGGTAATCGCCCGACATGCCTTTGGTGGGATTGCGGCCTGTTACCGCAAAGCCTCCTACCCGGGCTTTGGTGGGATCTTCTGTTACCCAGATTCGCGTGCTGTCAGGGGTTACACGTAAATATTCTTCTTCTGTAAGTGGTGCTTTCGTTGGGTTGCGCCCCGTAACTGCAAAACCACCCACACGGCCTTTTACGCCTTCGTTCACATATACTTTGGCTCCGTCGGGAAAGACCGCAAACACAATATTGCCGTCTTTGTCTTTAACCGAAAACAAAGTGTCATCGACTGTGAAGCTGGCATCGGCTTTTACTTCCAGTTTACTCCTGGGTGAACTTGACCCGACACCTACATTTCCTGTGTTGTAATAAATACTTTGTCCGTTTACAGCCCAGCGACTACTGTCGTAGGGGAAAATTATGTGATTGCCATTCTCAAGACCAAGCGTATCACCTGAGAAAGTCAGGTTTTGTAATTCATTTGTAGGATCATTGTCAGCATCATCTACTTGATCTAAAGGTAATTTTACAAAACCACCATTGCTTAGATAAATAGTATCATTATTTATTGTTAATACCTGCAACTCATTCAATGGATCTGCATCTGCATCATTAACCAATGAACTTACATTAATCGAATTACCGCCTGTAATACTTAAATCTGTATCACTCAAATTCAATTCCTGATTATCGGTATTGGCTCCCTGGTAAGC
>CAYVEW010000268.1:0-2308 GCA_964450375.1 uncultured Bacteroidales bacterium | reverse complement strand
TTTTTTAGGAGGGATCTTTTAAAACATATATGAATTAAATACGTTAAGTTATCTGGACTTTAAATATTTTAATTATCATGATAAGGAAATTATATGTCATTACACTATTAATAATAATAATTGGATCAAACCAAGTTTCGTTAGCTCAAACCAATTACCAGTTCAAAATTGGGAAAATTGATAGTATATATTCAAACATACTGAAAGAATCAAGAGAGCTATATATTCACCTACCAGAAAGTTATGACTCTAATAGTCAAAGAAAATATCCAGTAATTTATGTTTTAGATGGAGATGTTCTTTTAAATGCAGTTTCAACAGTACATGATTTTTACTGGGGTGGTTATATGCCAGAAATGATAATAGTTGGTATTTCCAATGAGAATAACAGAACAAGAGATTTGACTACATCAAAAATAGAATCAAGGCGTGGAACTGAATATAATCTGGAACATGGAGGTGCAAATGATTTTATTATGTCTATTGAAAAGGAGTTAATACCTTATATAGAGAAGAACTATCCAGTAACGAATTATAGAACATTAATTGGACATTCTTATGGTGGCTTATTTACAATTAATGCCCTAATTAATCATACTGATTTATTTGAGAACTATTTGGCAATTGACCCAAGTCTTGATTGGGACAATCAAAAATTGTTAAAACAATCGAAAGAAGTTATAAAAAGTAATAGTCTAGAAGGCAAGTCATTATTTATTACCTTAAGCGGACAGTTACATATGCAAAACTCTGATATTACTATTAATAATGTAATGCAAGACTCTTCAGAATATACTTTGGTTGCACGATCAAATATTGAATTTTTCAAATTTGCAGAAAGTAATAAGCAAGATAAATTTAATATCAAGTGGAAATTTTACAAGGATGATCTGCATGGAACTGTTCCCTTACCTTCTATATTAGATGGCCTTGTATATTTTTTTGAATGGTACCAAATGGAAAATACTGACAAGTTCAATTCTTTCGATACACCAAAAGATGAACTTTACGAGATAATTAGATATCGTGCAAATAAACTTAAAAGCCATTTTGAATATCAAGTTCCCCCTTATACAGAAGATCTTTTTAACATGTTAGGTTATATGAATATGGAAATGCAGCAGCTAGAAAAAGCAAAAATGTATTTGGAATTATGCATTGAATATTACCCTGAAAGCACCAATGCATATGATTCTATGGCTGAATATTATGCTTCACAAAATGATTTTGAAAATGCTATTAAAAATATTGAAAAAGCATTAGAAATTAATGAGAATGAGTATTTCAGAAATAAAATAGAAGAATATAAAAAAATGAAAAATAATTAATATTTAAGCTTAACCAACTTTGTAAACAAAGTTGGTTAAGTAAAACACAAATGCAGCTGAAAGCTGCAAAAAGCGGGCGGGCAAAAGATGTTTTTCTATCATACTTACCGAACCAATCTTAATAAAATACCTGTGAAACTGCTAAGAATAGAAATTACACTTTCCTATCATGAAGTGAAACAGTATCCAACTTGCATAAAGTGTCAACCCGTTAAAAAGGATTATTTGTTTTACAGACTTAAATAAATGATTAGCAGTTTACCTTTCTGAAAAAATCGCCTTGTTTGTAACGGTCCGCGGCTTTGTTGTGTGCGGGATTGTCGCCCCGTTTCATTATCCCCCGCTGAACACTTTACTAAGATAATATTTTGTCAGCAAACCACCAAGCCCCCGCATTTTTTGAGAAGCGCTGTTATAAAGCGTTTTTTAATTCTTTTTCAATCACTTGTATCATTTCTAAGACAGAATCAAATAAAGGAAGAACAGATTCTGAGTCAAATTCATACAAGCTCTCATAATCACCTTTCTGTCTCCAGTCATATAATTCAGCTAACAGTTTTCCATATTTCTTTTCCAACTTTCCTGTCTTGATAAAATGTAAAGAAAATTGACTTTTCACTCCTGAATGAGACTGAGCTATTATTTCATGTTTAACTAAAATTGCATTTACAGCGTAAAATATCGAATAATACAATCTATTTACAGCAGAATTCCAGAATCCATTTTCTGATAAAACTTTTGCAGCTTCAAATGTTTTATAAGCTGTCTCTATCCTATTTTTAACATATTCATCCCTATCAACTGACTTCATAGACTTATCCCTTCTCTTGTTACATTTGTATGAAAAGGTGTAATATTCTGTCTAGTATTCCAGTCATTCTTAGAGTATACAAATACAGAAAATGGTTCTCCTGTTTCCAGTTCCAAGTCATAAAGAGCATTACGAAACTGTCTTTCTTTAATAATATCAACTGGGTATT
>CAYVEW010000267.1:0-2312 GCA_964450375.1 uncultured Bacteroidales bacterium | reverse complement strand
GGCAAACTTTAACACACTTACCACAACCGATACAAGCCACAGAACATGCTTTTTTTGCAATACCACCTTTATCGTGGTTAACACAAGAAACAAAGATTTTTCGATCTTTTTTATTTTTCTTTCTCAGTTCGATGATATCATTCGGACAAGCTTTAACACATGCTCCGCAGGCAGTACAATTATCGTCAATTACTACCGGCAGGCCTGTTTCTTCGTCCATATAAATGGCATCAAAATCACAGACATCAACACAATCGCCTAATCCTAAGCAACCATACTGACAAGCTGTTTCGCCTGAGTATAAACTAGAAGAAATAGCGCAAGACTTTGCGCCATCGTAAGCATTTACTCTTTCGCGATGAGCAGGAGAGCCAGAACATCGAATCACTGCAACCAAAGGATCTTTTGCTTCAACAGCTTTTCCTAATATCTCTGCAGCTTTTGTCATGGTTTCGTTACCACCCACCGGGCAGTAAAACGGAGAAAGATCGTCTGCTTTAACCATTGCTTCAGCAAACCCCCTGCATCCGGGATAACCACAACCGCCACAATTTGCAGCAGGTAAAATTTCTTCTACCTGATCGATGCGCGGATCTTCAAACACTTTAAATTTCTGAGCCACAAAATATAGAATTATTGCAGCCACCGCCCCAATCGCGCTAAGAGAAATAATAGTAAACAAAATTGTTGCACTCATGTTTCAGATTTTTAATCTATTTTATTGATTGTAAATGTAAATTTCTTGCGAATTTTGTCGCGTAAAATAAATAACAAAGAATAATATGGTAGCAGCACCGCTAATGCTCCTATTCCGGCTATTGCTTCGTTATGTGTTGCAGCACTTAACACAATTAAAAGTGTAAGCACTAATATAAATGGTAAAACATAACCTAAAAACAAAGCTCTAAACCCTAAAGCCTGCCTTAGCGTTACATTTACTTCTTCTCCAAGCTGATATTGATTTGTATAATCGATTACTTCAACTGATTTTTCCTGCATGTCGGCCACGGTACAAACTCCTTTGGCGTGGCACGAAGCACATCCCGACAATGCAATAAAACTAACATTGATCTTGTTATTATCTATAGAATCAATGCGTCCCTTATGTTCGATTGACTTAGAATTTGACATCCGAATTTTTCAAAATTTTGAATCGGATACAAAAATACACGTATTTAAAAATTAAAGATTGCTTTTTGTCAGTTTTTGCAATGATAACACTTATTTATTTTAATTTTAAATAAGGCTTTTTCTTGTGTTAATTTAGAAAGTAATTAATTCGGACAACCCACCACATCTTTGTACTTTAAGCTCTTATTCGGCGACCAATGGTACTTCCCTAAAAACATTTCAATAAGCTTTTTAGGCAAAATTTTCTCCAGGTTTCGATACAATACAATATCGTATTTACGGTGGTAATTTACCCAGCAGGCATTGCAATGATGTTTATGGTGTTTGTGTTGTTTAATAGTTTCTTTTTTATTGATAATCTTTTGAAGTGGCTCTTTAAAAACATTTCCCAGAACTAATTGCTTGTTTTGGCATATGGGGATATCACCGTTAGGGTAAATAACAATACTGTCGGAGATGCTGTTACAAGTTAGTTTTAAATTTCCATCGCGATGATTTGGATATAAAGCCATAAAATCATAATTCTCTTTAAAATCCTTAACCACTTTTGGAATGTCTTTTACTTTGTAATTGAGCGAATCAGATTTTTTCTCGCTGGTGTTGGTATCGAAGTATTCCATTGTATTGTATATACCAATCCGCATATCTAAACCATGCTTTTTACAAAAAGCTGCCACATGCTCCAGATCATCAAAATTATTATGATTGGTTAAGGTAAACATAATGGAAACGGGCACAATATCCTTTAAACGAATTATATTCTCAACCACCGTATCGTAAGCATCTACACCACGAAGATTTTTATAGGTTTCCCGATTTCCATCCAGCGATACGAATAATCGCTTTGGTTTATATTTTGTGGTTAAATCGATTAATTTGTCGGCTACAATGGCATTGGATAGTAAATCGAAGTTTGGGTGATTTTTACTCATGTATTCCATGATTTTTTCTGCTTCAGGATGCAAAATAAACTCACCACCTTCCAGCCCTATTAAGGTATTCTTGCTAACAACCGGACTTTCCAGAATCTCTTTAATTTTTTCGAATGGTAAATGTTGCTTTGGTTTCTTTTCCCAAATAAAACAGTGCTTGCATTTTGAGTTGCACCTGTCGGTTGAATATAACATGATTGTGGATAGCTTTTTTCGCTTTGGAAAAAGCATATTGTTAGCCAGTTTTAA
>CAYVEW010000266.1:0-2318 GCA_964450375.1 uncultured Bacteroidales bacterium | reverse complement strand
TTTAATAATTATTTAATACCAATTCGATAAATCAGGCAGAATATCATTAAAGCTTGATTCGAAGAGTTAATGTGAATATTTTTACCGGAAAGGCTTGCTTTATTATGCTTTTTAAAAGATTTCTATTGGGAATCAAGGCAAAAAAAATCTCAAGTCTGCAACTATTTAATTAAATATCGCTTGCGACATAAAAATTTTACTTATATTTGTATCGCAGGCGATATAGTCTGAAACGATAAAAATATTAATATGGAAACAAAATTTTATGGGTTTAAAGCGAATAGTTTACAGGGTAAAGAAATAAGCATGGATAGCTTTAAAGGGAAAACTATTTTAATCGTGAACACCGCAAGTAAGTGTGGCTTAACTCCTCAATTCGAAGGATTGGAAAAATTGTATCAGAAATACAAAGAAAGGGATTTTGTGATTCTTGGATTTCCGTGCAATCAGTTTGCAAATCAGGAGCCTGGTGATGAGAAAAGTATTCAGGAAGGTTGCTTGTTAAATTATGGTGTAACTTTTCCAATGTTTGCGAAAATTGATGTAAACGGAGAAAATGCCCACGAAATTTATAAATTTCTAAAGAAGGAGCTAAAAGGTTTTTTTGGAAGCAAAATTAAATGGAATTTCACCAAATTTTTGCTTGATAAAAACGGGAAACCGGTGAAACGATTTTCTCCATATACAAAACCGGAGAAAATTGATCAGTACTTAAAGAAAATGCTAAATTAAGCTAACTATGGAATATGAACAGTTGAAGTTAAGTAATCAACTTTGCTTCCCCATTTATGCGGCATCCAGGTTGATTACGAGAGAGTATCAGCCGCACCTCGAGAACTTAGGTATTACCTATCCTCAATATTTGGTACTAATGGTGCTTTGGGAAACAGACGGAATTACTGTAAATGAAATATCTGCGAAACTAATACTCAATACTAACACATTGACACCATTACTAAAGCGAATGGAATCAATGGGTATTGTTACCAGAAATCGATCGGATCATGATGAACGAAAAGTTGTGATTAGCCTGACCCCAAAAGGGAAAGAAATGAGAGTGAAAGCTTCTGGCATTCCTCAGGAATTAATCAATGGATTAAAGAATAGTTCTTTATCAGTTAACGAATTAGTCGAATTAAGAGATAACCTTAATACACTGGTCGATTTCTTAAAACAAAAAGAGAAAAAATAGCAATGAATTTTTCAGAAAAAATAAGTAATTATGTTCAGCGTAACCTGAACGATTACAAAGTATTTATACATTTTACTTTGCATAAGCAAATTGCAGATTGTATTCTGAAAGAAGGATTTAAATATTCTGAAACTATTTATAAAACATCTCAGGAAATTATTAACAGTTCGGTTGATCTCAACTATAAACTTCAGCTATACAGGCCTTATGGCAGTTTCTTGATTCTGCTATGTGTTCCCAAAGAATTAGTTGAAATCTTTAATCAATACAAAACCGCAAGCCATTCATTTTCGCTTCTTGATAATGTGTTGAGTGAATTGAACCCTAAAAACGATTTAGAATACACCTTACCACCCATGTTTGTTCGTGGATACGTTGATATGGATAAGAATGTAATAACTGAAAATGAATTATTTCTTAATGATTTTAATATGGAAGATTATAGAACAAAACTTCAGAACATATTAAAATCCTGATAGAAATTCTTAACATTTATCTATCATCTTTTATTTTTTGTTTTCCGGGATAAATTTCAGTGATATGGAATTTACACAATGGCGTGTATTTTTATTGGTAAATCCTTCGCCAATAAATACATGGCCAAGATGAGCTCCGCAGTTTGAACACACAATTTCGGTTCTTTGTCCGTCAGCGTCAGGTATGCGTTTTATTGCTCCATCCACTTCGTCGTCGAAGCTTGGCCAGCCACAATGCGAATCAAATTTGTCTTCTGAGTTATACAATACAGCATCGCAACGTTTGCAGGTATAAATACCTTTTTCTTTGTTGTTAAGGTACTTTCCTGTACCGGGCATTTCGGTTCCTTTGTAAAGAATAACTCTTTCTTCTTCGGGTGTTAATTTGTTGTATTGCATCGTGTCTTGTTGTGCGTAAATATTACTTATTGTATAAAACAATAAAAAGCTTAATATAAGTCTCATTTGTTTTATTATTATAACAATTACGGATACATAAAGGTTTACTTGTGGATTTGTTTTGCCAGATTAAAAAACGAAGTAATAAGTAAAAAAAACAATAGGTATTTGATTATGAAGTATTACAATTGATTAAATTTGCAAAATTTTTCTTTTTAAATTATTAATATAGATATGCGAAATGTTTGTAC
>CAYVEW010000265.1:0-2320 GCA_964450375.1 uncultured Bacteroidales bacterium | reverse complement strand
TTTTGTACTAACCAGCTCATTATTCATATTTAGAATATACAAACAAGCATCAGGCCCAAGGTCTTCAATTAAAATATCATCATAAATATTATCGATTCCTTCACTAATATTCCTTTGTCTCCAATGCTCCTGAAAGTCTTTTACTAAATTTATATAATTTTGATGTTGCTCATTCGACAATTTTGCTACACTAACCTGACCTTTATCATCCAACAAACTTAAAATAAAATCGAGTAATCCTTTTTGACTGGGGGTTTCTGCAATTGGATTATTCTGCATAAGTTGGATAAGTGATTTCATAAGTTTAGCCTCCATCTCGTAATTTGGCCCTCCGGGAATTTCGCCTGTTTCATCCCTTATCATCGATTTTTCTCCATAAAAAAAGTACTGAAAAGCGTGAAAAAACTCTTCAAAAATTGCTGATTTATCATTTAATTTATCAGTACTTTCTAAATATATGTTACCACCACCGGTTAACTTATCGGGTATAAAATAAGTTTGTTTCGTATTGTTTTTAATATAAAACACAATTGGAACTTCTGATTTTTCTAATTCTGATATAAGTGTACGAAACAATATATAGTCCTGCTGCAGAGTATCTAATTTTAAAATCAATATTCTTTTTTGGGTGATTGAAATATTTGAAAAATTGAAAGTGGGGTATTTTTTCTTATTGCACGATACTACCAGCACAATTAAAAAACATGAGGTCAAACACAATTTAAGCCATTTAACAATCATATAAAAAAATGTAAAAAAGCGCACTATTATAAGTACGCTTTTAACAAATAATAAGCTAAATTACATGCAATGTAAATATTTCATAACTAATTCCCTAAGTTCTTTTTCTTTACCATACAATCTTTCACTTAGATCTTTATCTTCAAATGCTTTCAGTTTTTTGGCAACCTGATCGATTGTTCCTGAAGGAAATACTCCATTCTTTTCGAAAAATTCTCTTTTTTCTAATAATCTGTCGGCAGATTCCCAACACGACTGTGGCAAATGTTCCAACATAGCAAGTTTATCTTTGTGCTCTTCGTGGAAAATATTCACACTCATGTATAACTTTTCTGCAAGCTCTAAAGCTTTCGGCATTTCCAATCCATGCTGAGCAGCAACAATAATACCTGCAACAAACATATATAAGTCTGCAGAACCATCTCCGGAACGCAACTCAACGGTTTGTTTTCCAGGAACATAAGGTATCTTGCCTGTTTCCTGCGGATTAGCATCTTTAATCATACTTGTATCAGCAATCCATCCGAGTGGAACGCGAACCAGTACCGAGCGGTTACTGTCGCCCCAGCATATATTGGTTGGTGCTTCCTGATGCGGAACTAAACGCAAGTAAGAAGTAGGAATGGTATTTCCGAAAGCAGTTAATGGCCCTGCAAGATCTAAAATTCCTGCAATCATTCTTCTGGCTTCGTCGCTTAATTTTCCATCCTTTACCATGATGTTCTCACCATCCTTTTCGAGCAACATGTGAATATGCATTCCGCTACCCGCTTTACCAACAGTAATTTTCGGTGCAAAGCTAATATTAACGCCTTGCTCGTTACCCAGCATTCTCAGAATCCATTTTGCAATAACCAACTGGTCAACTGCATCTTGCGGATCTACAGGTAAAAATTCAATTTCCTGTTGTTCATAATGTTCATCTTCGGTTTCAAAGTTTCCAACCTCCGAATGTCCGTATTTTATTTGTCCGCCACACTGCGATATTAAGCTTAAGGCTTCTTTTCTTATATGTCCACTTTTTGTAAAAGGTGGCGACTCATGATATCCTTTTTGATCAACAGCCGGATACATATCATCTTTATCGCTTACCACATAATACTCCAACTCGCCCATTGCCTTAAAGTTATAACCAGTGGCTTTTCTAAAATTCTCAATCGCTTTTCGAAGAATATGTTCAGGTGCACTTTCTAATGGCTCTCCATCGCGATTATAGAAGCTACATAAAATATCGAGTGTTGGATATTCCGAAAACGGATTTACAAATGCCGTTTTGAATCGTGGAATCACATATAAATCACTCGATCCGGCTTCGATGTATGAAAACAAACTTGAACCATCAACACGCTCTCCGGTTGCTAACAAATCTTCGAGATGTTGTTTATTATTAATTACAAAGTTTAATGATTTAAGCTTTCCATCTTCGCCAACATAGCGAAAATTAATCATTTCAATTTCGTTCTCTTCAATAAAATAGATAATATCCTGTCGAGTAAATTCACATGCTGGTTTCTTTAAAAACTGAACCAGTGGATTTGGATTTAACCTAATGTCTAATTCTTTCATAATTGTGTTTTTT
>CAYVEW010000264.1:0-2322 GCA_964450375.1 uncultured Bacteroidales bacterium | reverse complement strand
TTATCTGCTCAATGTAACACTAACTCTTTCCATCTTACCTCCCATCGGCGGGTTCATCTTCGAAACTTTAACAGTAGCTTTTTTAATGGTATTAAAATGATGATACAGTGCATCCAGAATTCGTCCGGCTATATGTTCCAGCAAGTGCGATTTGGTTTGCATTTCTGTTTTAACCAGATTATAAGCCACCTGATAATTTAAAGCATCATTCAAATCATCTGATTTCGCCGGAACCTGCATATCGGTTTCAATAGTAAGATCAACCAAAAAGCGGTTACCTACAATCTGTTCTTCTTTAAAATGCCCGTGATAGGCATAAAACTCCATATTTTCTATTTGAATCAATCCCATAATTACGTAATAATTTTTTTCAAATTTAAGGTATTCTGTATCAAAAGCGTATTTTTGAAAACATTTTATACAGCATTGAATAAAATCCTTTACTTTTGTAAGATTCGAAAATAAAGGACATAATTTAAAACCGATTTTCCAGATGAACACCGAAAAAAAAGAAACACCTGCTCACACAGCAGGCGAGGAAGGAAGGAAATCTTTAAATTTCATTGAAAGTATCATTGAAGAAGATTTAAAAAACAATAAAAACAATGGCGTTGTGTGTACCCGGTTTCCACCCGAACCAAACGGATATTTGCATATCGGACACGCCAAATCAATCTGTTTAAATTTCGGTCTTGCCCAGCGATACAATGGAAAAACCAACCTGCGCTTCGATGATACTAATCCCGAAAAGGAAGAAGTGGAATACGTAGAATCAATTAAAGAAGATGTTAACTGGTTAGGATTTCAGTGGGAAGGAGAACCCCGGTTTACTTCCGATTATTTTGATCAGCTTTACGAATGGGCTGTTAAGTTAATTAAAACTGGATATGCCTATGTTGATGATCAGTCCCCTGAAGAAATAAGCAAACAAAAAGGAACACCAACACAAGCCGGAACTGAAAGTCCATACAGAAACAGATCAATTGAAGAAAATATGGATTTGTTCACTCGTATGAAAGCTGGCGAATTTAAAAATGGAGAACGAGTTCTACGTGCCAAAATTGATATGACATCGCCAAACATGTGGATGCGCGACCCAATTATATATCGAATTTTACACAAAGAGCATCACCGAACAGGCGATAAATGGTGCATTTATCCGATGTACGACTTTGCACACGGGCAATCGGATTACATCGAAGGAATAACTCATTCGGTATGTACTTTAGAGTTTGAAGTCCACCGCCCACTCTACGACTGGTTATTAAATCATTTATATACAGAAGGCACTATACGGCCGCGACAGATTGAATTTGCCCGGTTAAATCTGAGCTATACCATTATGAGTAAGCGAAAATTACTCGAACTGGTTCAGAAAAATCTTGTGTCGGGATGGGACGATCCGCGCATGCCAACAATCTCAGGTTTGCGACGTAGAGGATTTACTCCTGATTCGATTCGTAAATTTGCCGATACCATTGGTGTTGCCAAACGCGATAATGTAATTGATGTGGCTTTGTTGGAGCATAGCTTACGCGATGACTTAAACAGAAAAGCAGCTCGTGTGATGGCTGTATTAAATCCTTTGAAGCTGGTAATTACAAATTACCCGGAAAATCAGGAAGAATGGATGAAAATTGAAAACAACCCGGAAGACGAATCCATGGGTACTCGCGAAATGCCATTTTCCCGCGAAATTTTTATTGAGCAGGACGATTTTATGGAAGATGCACCGAAAAAATTCTTCCGTCTGGCTCCGGATCAGGAAGTGCGTTTAAAAGCTGCCTATATCATTAAATGCAATGAGGTAATTAAAGACGAGAATGGAAACATTACAGAACTTCGATGCACTTACGATCCCGATTCAAAAAGTGGCAGTGGAACCGAAGCCAGCAAAAGAAAAGTAAAAGGTACCTTGCATTGGGTATCGGCTAAACATGCCATTGATGCCGAAGTTCGTTTATACGATCGTTTATTTATTGATGAAGATCCTGCAGGACATAAGGACAAAGATTTTAAAGATTTTATTAATCCGGAATCCTTGCAGATACTTAGAAATTGTAAATTGGAACCTGGTTTAAAAGATGCTGAGCCAGAATCAAAATATCAGTTCCAGCGTCTGGGTTATTTCTGTGTCGATCGTCGTGACTCAAAACCGGGGAATCTGGTATTTAACAGAACTGTTCCTTTAAAAGACTCGTGGAGTAAAAAGAATAAATAGTCACGCAAGATGATGGTGTCCAAAAAACAGTTCCTTCATCCTTACAGTTAACGTTAGGATGAAGGAATCTATAAATTTCAAATCAATTAATAACAGATTAC
>CAYVEW010000263.1:0-2345 GCA_964450375.1 uncultured Bacteroidales bacterium | reverse complement strand
TTGCATTATCTTCATATAATCTTTCTTTGGTTGTTGTTCCTGCCAGACAGATTGGTCCTTCAACTTTTAGTGTTATCGTTTTTAGGTTTCCTTTGCTGTCTTTGATTGGGATTGTTTTGCTTATTCTCTTTTTACTCTGCAGTTCTCTTAATGGATATAAAACTTGTTCTGCTCCGTCCATATCTTCAATAAGAACTAACTTATTTCTTAATTCGGTTTGCTCGAAGTAATAAAAAGCATTCTCTGATAAAATGGTAATTTCAAGTTTATGATGTTCTGGTATTAGTTCCGATATTTTCTCCTGCAGATAAGTTTTTCCTGTTCCTGATGCTCCTAAACTAATAATATGTAAAGGTTGTTCTCTAAGTCTTGAAGTAAATACCAAGTACATTAAAAGCCTGTTTATTTCTTCTCCTATAATTCCGCATTTGCCTAAATCTTCACTTGTTCGTTTAATTAGGTTTGGAGATTTCAGGTAATTAATTGCTCTTTGTTTTTGTTGTTCTGTTAGTTGTTTCTTAGTTGGTTTCTGTTCTTTCTGACTTTCTATTTTACTTAATCTGTATTGTTCTATTTCTTCGATTAACAAAGCAATGTTTCTACTTATTAATGTTGTTCCTAATTCCAGTTTCTCGGCTGTTTTATCAATAAACTTTTCAAGATAATCAGAGTTATATAAATCTAAGCTATGTCTTATACTGTGCAAAGGGTCGTTCGTATCTTTGCGTTTTATTTTGATTGTTACTTTTAATCGGTCTAATTGCTGCAGGTTTATTCCACCTAACAAAACAATGTGTAATTGTTCTGTTGTAAATATGATGTATTCAGGATTCTTAGTATTAAGCTTAGTTTGTATCTTTTCTTTTTCATTTGAGTTTGTTACTCCCTTCGGTCGTGAGACCGCTTCGCTAAGTTCAGTTGAAAGAAAAAAGTCTATTCGATTTTCCAGTAAGTGAGTAAATATTTCAGGTTCATGACCAATGGATAAGCTATTGATATCTTCACTTTCGGGAGTTTCTACATAAGTTATTTTTACATCAGGTTTTAGCTTATGTAAAGTTTCTGCATGTTTTTGTATTGCTTCTTTTCCTGATTGGTCTCCATCGAAGAACAAGATAATTTCTTTGAGTTGGTTTAAGTCTTTTATTGCGTTTAGATGTTCTTCTGTTAATCCATTGGTTCCGTAAAGTGATAATACTCCAAATTGGTTTCTAATAGCTTCTATTTGTAATAAATTGGCTGTGTCTATTATTGCTTCGGTTAAAATAAGTTTCGTTGTTTCTGCTTTTGGATAGTAAGGATATAATCCTTTTCGATTGGTTAAATAATAATGCTTTGCTGTATCGTTATTGATTATTGAACGACCGTAAAAACTAACAATTCTGTTTTGTTGGTTTCTTAATGGAAAGACAATGCAATGCCTTAGTTTATTGTAATTCTTACCTGTATTGTAGCCGATTTCAAGTAAAGTATTATTCAGGTTTCTTTTTTGTATGTATTCTCTTGCTTTACTGCTTTTGCTTAATGATTCTTGTAGTTTGACAAAAAGTTCTTTGCTTGGTAATAGGTTTGCTTGTTTGTATTCAGGATTAATTAACTCTTTTGCTTTTAAGATTGCTTCATGTTTACTAATGTTCTCATGTTTCATTATAAAGTCTATTTGGTCTCCGCTTCCTGCTTTGCAATTGGAACTAAAGCAAGTCCAAGTATTTGTTTTTGGATATACCTGAAAGCTTGGTGTTTTATCTTTGTGAAAAGGACATTTTAAGCGATTGTTTCTGTCGGGTACTAAACGATAACTTGCAAGTACTTTAATTATGGATAAGCTCTGTTTAATATCTTGGATTTCCATTGTTATAATTTTATGTGTGCCAATTTGATAATGAACAAAATTAAATATAATGTTCCTTTAAGACAATATTAAGTTATCAACAAGAAACAAACATTGTAAAATGTGGCGATATTGATTATTTTTACACTATAAAACCAAACACCACTAATACCAAGCACCACATGGATATCGGTAACAATATTAAGCGGATACGTACAGAGCGCGGAATAAAGCAAGCAGAGATTGCTGACCTTATTGGAATGCACCGTTCTAATTACAGTAAAATAGAAAACGGACAAAGAGAGATTTCTTTAGCTGCTATTGATAAAATTGCCAAGTTCTTTAATATTTCTATTGATGAACTGGTACACTTAGGCGAAGATATTCCTAAAGAAGTAAGCTTAGAAGATAAAACCACTTCTGAACAGGTTAAGCTTATACAAGAACTGGAACCCGAAGAAAAAAATATGGTTTTTAAAATGATTGAGACTTTCTTAACCAAGAAAAAATTCAA
>CAYVEW010000262.1:0-2351 GCA_964450375.1 uncultured Bacteroidales bacterium | reverse complement strand
TCACCGGTTTAAACTGTGCAGGCAATTTTCTTCACTAAAAACAAGAACATTTTCTACTGTTTTGATTAAACAAATTTAACTTTTTTATTCACTTATCGTCTTCTTTTTTCTTCGCATCGATTCACCGTTTATTTCAATTCGGTAAGATTGATGAACCAACCGGTCCATAATGGCATCGGCAATGGTTTTCTCACCAATTAACTCATACCAGCCTTTAACCGGAACCTGTGATGTAACGATTACAGAGCCTCTGCCATTGCGGTCCTCAATAAGTTCCATTAACATCATTCTATTTTGATTATCTAATGGTTGTAGGCCAAAATCATCTAAAATTAACAAATGTTGTCTTTCAAGCTTTGCCATTTCTTTAAGGTATGAACCATCAGCTTTAGCCATTTTTAATTTAGCAAATAGCTTGGTAGCATTAAAATACATGGTTCTATACCCCTCGATACAAGCCTGGTAACCTAAGGCTGTAGCAATATAGCTTTTACCAACACCCGTACTGCCTGTTATAAGCAGGTTCTCATTTTTCTTGATAAAGTCACATCCAGCTAACCTAATAATGCTGTTGCGATTAATGTTTCTACTCTCATCATAAACAATATCTTCAACCGATGCTTTATAATGAAATCGAGCATTTTTTATCATACGCTCATTTTTCCTATTGTTACGGTCGTCCCATTCTGACTCTATAAGCATGTCCATAAACTGGTCGATGGAATAATGGTCGGTTTTCCCGGTTTCAATAGCTGTTTTAAAAGCTCCATGCATACCATAAAGCTTCATTTGGTTCATTTTTGATAGTGTTAATTCATTCATTTTTTTATAGTTTAATTGTAATAATTATTTCCTCGTATGTTTGTATGAAACGGTAATTTTAGCATGTCTGTTTCCTGATGCTCGTTCATGGTGTCAAGGCCTTTTTGCAGGATTGTTTCTATAATCCGGTAGTTAAAAATATTGAAGTCAAGAGCACGCTTGCATGCTGCTGTTAACCTTTCATTACCTACTTTCCTGGCAAACGACAAAACCCCCAGGCAGCTTTTATATGCCTGTTCAGGATGTAACCTCTGCTCAAGCAGCCGGGTAATAAACTCTTTAACATGCTGGTCAATTGAAGCTCCCCAGTCTATAAAACGTTGTGGTGTCCACTCGGTCATAAACTGGTGTGTACTTGCCAGATGATCTGTTTGGGTAGTATAATTATAGGGCTTTAAGCTGCGTTTATGTACCGCTATTCGATTGTATTTATGATAAACTTCAACAGTGGCACAGGTAAATAATAGCTTTACCTTTTTTCGGATGTACTGATAAGGTACGCTGTAATAGTGCTTGTCTTTGCCCAGTTGGACATGACCATTTTGCCCGACAGTAGCAGTGCATTGATATTTTATTTCATAACGCTGTCCGGGTAATTGGCCAAGAACATCTTTTTCAACATCATTAAACATCTGTAAACGGGATATATGCCGCCCGGTAAGCTTCTTGTTATTATGCACATCTAATTCATCCCAAATGGCTGTATTTAACGCTTCAATACTGTGAAAAACCCTGTTGCGTAATGCGGTGTATATTCTTTGATAAAGGATACGCACAGCTCCTTCAACCAGCGATTTATCTCTGGGCTTATAAGCCCGTGCCGGAAGTACTGCAGTTCCATAATGCTCTGCAAAATCTAAAAATGTCTCGTTTACTGTAGGTTCATACTTATTACTCTTTATTACTGCCGATTTGAGATTGTCGGGAACAATGGCTGCCGGCACACCACCATAAAAATACAAAGCGTTTTCTACCGATGATATAAAATCTTCCTTTTGTTGTGTTGGTGATGCTTCGGCATAGGTATACTGGCTAGAACCCAATATGGCTACAAAAAATTCAACTTCGGTTATTTCACCGGTATCTTTATCAACAACCGTAAGCTTTTTTCCTGCATAGTCAATAAAAAGTTTGTCTCCGGCTTTATGCTCCATATGCATTACAGGATTCATCTTTTTTGTCCATTTCATATATCTGTCCATGAACTGACTACTGCGCAAACCATCCGGGTTCCGGGCAAAATATTCTTCCCACATTAATTGCTTGGTTACACCTGTTCTCTTTAATTCCTTTTCCATATAAGGAAAAAAATCATACACAACCTGCAGTTTGGGGGGTAAATCTGGTTGGTTATTGGTGCTAAATATTCGTTCCAGTTCAGCATCGCTTTTTTGATTGAGCTGATTGATATCCAGGTTTAAAACTTTAAACAGGTTAAGGTATTTCTGAACGGTTGTTCGGGAGATTTGCAGGTAACGGCTGATAAAGGATTTGTCCCGTCCCTGATGATACAATACAATTGTTTTTCG
>CAYVEW010000261.1:0-2361 GCA_964450375.1 uncultured Bacteroidales bacterium | reverse complement strand
AAAAAAAGCGAATCATCCCAATGGCTATCGGAAGATTCGCTCTTTTTTATTATAAATTATCTTAAGCTTGAGCTGTAGGCCCACCAAAATTCATTGGCATCATCGGCCCCCCGCCTTCTGATTTTTTTATCGGACCATGCATTTTTTCATACTTGTCAACATTATCTTTCAAAGCATTTAAAAAACGTTTTGCATGTTCTGGCGTTAGAATAATTCTGGATTTAACTTCAGCTTTTGGAACACCCGGCATTACTCTTACAAAATCAAGAACAAACTCTGCGCTTGAATGTGTAATAATGGCTAAATTTGAATACGTACCCTGTGCTATCTCCTCCTTTAAATCAATATTAATCTGACCTTTAGGTTGCTGTTTTTTCTCGTTTTCCATATTATTCTCCCTTTATTAATCGCGCTCTTTAGACGACATTAAGTTTTCGTATTCTTCTTTGGATCCTACGATGATCTTGTCATATTCACGTAATCCTGTACCTGCAGGAATTTTATGACCAACAATCACATTTTCTTTCAATCCTTCTAATCCGTCAACCTTACCATTGATTGCAGCTTCGTTTAGAACTTTGGTAGTTTCCTGGAACGATGCAGCTGACATGAAACTCTTAGTTTGAAGTGCAGCCCTTGTGATACCCTGTAACACCTGACTTGATGTTGCAGGAACAGCATCGCGTGCTTCAATCAATTTAAGGTCCTTACGTTTTAAGATTGAATTATCATCTCTTAATTTACGCGCAGTTACAATTTGTCCTGGTTTAAATGTCTGAGAATCACCAGGATCGGTAATTATCTTTTTATCGTAGATCCAGTCGTTCTCATTCATAAACTCCCATTTATCCACCACTTGTTTTTCAAGGAATTTAGTATCTCCCGGATCTTCAATAACAACCTTACGCATCATCTGACGTACGATTACCTCAAAGTGTTTATCGTTAATCTTCACTCCTTGTAAACGATACACTTCTTGTACCTCGTTTACGATATATTCCTGAACCTTTGTAGGCCCTTTAATTGCTAATATATCAGAAGGAGTAACTGCTCCGTCAGATAGTGAAGTACCAGCACGTACATAGTCGTTTTCCTGAACCAGTATTTGTTTTGATAAAGGAACTAAGTATTTCTTAACTTCACCAGTTTTTGATTTGATGATAATTTCTCTGTTACCACGTTTGATTTTACCAAACTCAACTTCACCATCAATTTCAGAAACCACTGCCGGGTTAGATGGGTTACGAGCCTCGAATAATTCGGTTACTCTTGGCAGACCACCTGTGATATCACCAGATTTACCAACTGCTCTTGGTATCTTAGCTAAAACATCACCCGATTTTACTACCTGTCCATCTTCCAGGTTCATGTGTGCACCAACCGGTAAGTTATACGTTTTTATTACTTCGTCATTGGCATTAACTAATTTTGCATTTGGATTTCTCTTCTTATCTCTGGTTTCAATAATTACCTTTTCTCTAAAACCAGTTTGTTCATCAGATTCTTCTTTAAAGGTAATACCATCAATAAGGTTTTCAAATATTATTTTACCATTTCCTTCCGAAATAATTAATGCATTATATGGGTCCCATTCACAAATCACTTTGTTCTTTTTAACCTGGTCTCCACTCTTAATATAAAGCTTGGAACCATAAGGAATATTGTGATTTGAGAGAACAATTCCGGTATTATTATCAACGATTCGTAGTTCAGCTAAACGGCCAATTACGATATCCACTTTTGATCCATCTTCATCGACCTTTTCAACGGTTCTAAGCTCGTCAATTTCTACCCTACCATCATATTTTGCAATCACACTTGAGTCTGCAGCAATATTCGATGCAGTACCCCCAACGTGGAAAGTTCTTAATGTTAACTGTGTACCCGGTTCACCAATTGATTGTGCCGCAATAACACCAACCGCTTCGCCTTTTTGAACCATTTTACCGGTTGCAAGGTTACGTCCGTAACATTTAGCACAAACACCATTCTTTGATTCACAAGTTAATACCGAACGAATTTCTACCTGCTCGATTGGAGAATCTTCGATTTTTCTTCCTATTTCTTCTGTTATTTCTTCCCCTGCTCCTATTACTAAATCGCCGGTTAATGGATGATATACATCGTGTACTGTAGTTCTACCTAATATTCGTTCAAATAGAGTTTCAACTACATCTTCGTTTTTCTTAATCGCTGTAGCAACCAAACCTCTTAAGGTTCCACAATCTTCTTCGGTAATAATTACGTCTTGCGACACATCTACCAAACGACGAGTTAAATAACCTGCATCAGCTGTTTTCAATGCAGTATCGGCCAAACCTTTACGAGCACCGTGAGTAGAAATAAAGTACTCAAGTACCG
>CAYVEW010000260.1:0-2373 GCA_964450375.1 uncultured Bacteroidales bacterium | reverse complement strand
ACAAACGTATCTAAATTATTGGTATTTATTTGCAGAAATTATTTAAAACTTATGTATATTTTAGATAAATTTTAATTTCAATGCCATGACAACATTTTCTAAAATAGGTATTATTGGTAGTGGTAAAATGGGGTCAGATTTATTTAATTATCTATCTGATTTCAGCTTTCAGTTAATTTGGTTTACCCGAAATCCGGATCATAAGGAAATACTTAAAAATACTTATCGTAAAAAAATAAAACGCCAGTTAAAGCACGGAATTATAAACCAGAAGGCCTACGAATTAAAAGAAAAATATCAGATAACTGCGGATTTAAAACAATTTTCAGACTGCGATCTAATTATCGAATCAGTTATTGAATCCATTGATGTTAAACAACAAATATTTCAACAGTTGGATACGATTGCAAAACCATCCTGTGTGCTGGCATCCAATTCATCATCCATTTTACCATCAGAAATAGCTGAAAATAGTAAGCATAAAAACCGGATCATGGGATTGCATTTTTTCTATCCGATTGCCTTTAAAAATGTTGTGGAAATTGTATCATCGGAAGATACCGATGAAATCTCACTGGAAAAAATCAGGTTGTTTTTGAATCAGATCAAAAGATTTTATCTGGAACAAAATGAACGCAACGCTTTTATTTTAAACCGGTTTTTATTGCAATTGCAAATAAAAGCATATGATTTATTAAGGGATAAAAAAATGGGGTTTAGGCAGTTAGATGACGTCGCCAAGCAATTTATCCCCGAATTTGGATTGTTTGAAGTAATGGATCATGTTGGGCATAATACCATGTACCAGGCTATACTTAATTACTCGAGAGTCGATCACGATAAAAGGAGGTATGAACCCCTGTTGGAAGAATTACAAACACGAAAAACAGGTGCCGATAAAAATCTAAAAAAACTATTTTACGAAGATGATTTTGAAAATACAGATGTGGATGAAAACATAAAATCTGAAATACTAAAACAACTTAAAAATACAGCAGAAGAGCACATGAACCGATTTACAAAAGATTATGAATTAAATCCATACAATCTTAAAAAAGGGATGGAAGAGTTTTGTGGTTTGCAATTATAAATCGTATGTAATGAACATGATAAATGGCTTATTTGTTAAATATTTTCTTATTTTTGAACTTTGAATCAATTAATTTGGAAACGATCATACTAAATGGCGAATAAGGTAGTTGTAAGCGGCCTGAATGTGATAACATCATTGGGCCTTGACTGGGAGGAAACCTGGAAAAATATACAGGAAGGAAAAAGCGGAGTAAAAAAGATTACACTTTTCGATGCATCCGAAAATCAAACGCAAATAGCAGCTGAGCTCCCCGTTGAATTTGCTGAAAAAGCATCTTCAGTAATCAAGAAACGTTTGGCAAAACAAATGACACGTGTTACGCAAATGTCATATGTATGTGCTATTGAAGCCATTGAAAAGCATGCCATCGATTTTGATACAATGGATAAAACCCGTATTGGCGTTATTATGGGAGTGGTAAATACAGGTGATTCCAGCACAGAAAAGGGAACTGATTCAAAAAATCTGATTATAAAACGAATGAACAATGCCATGCCGGCATGGATTGGTATGCGTTATAATATTGAAGGGCCCAACTATACAACATCATCCGCCTGCTCATCATCGGCATTTGCCATTGCATTGGGTTATGATGCCATTAAAGCGGGGCGTGCCGACATGATGATTGTAGGCGGAGCCGATTCAATTATTAACAAAGAAGAAATAGAGGGTTTTAACGAGATTTATGCACTTTCGGTTGAGAATGACCATCCTGAAAAAGCCAGTTGCCCCTTTGCAAAAAACCGCGATGGCTTTGTAATTGGCGAAGGAGCCGGAATCATGATTCTGGAATCGGAAGAATCGGCGAAAGCACGTGGTGCAAAAATATATGCCGAGTTGGTTGATTATGCTTTTACCAACGAATCATACAACATAATGGCACCAAAACCCGATGGAGAAGGAATGGCGGCTACAATGGAACAGGCTTTAAAAAATGCCGGTGTATCAAAAGAATCTGTTAGTTATATTAATGCTCACGGTACGTCAACCATGCTAAACGATATGTATGAAACAATGGCTATCAAAAAGGTTTTTGGTGATCGAGCGTATCAAATTCCGGTATCTTCAACCAAATCAATGACAGGCCATACGATTGGTGCTGCGGGAGCTATTGAAGGTGTTTTAAGTGTTTTAGCAATTAAAGATGGAATAATACCACCTACCATAAACTATGATGAACCCGATCCGGAACTGGATTTAGATTACGTTCCGAACAAAGCCCGAAAGCAAGAAATAAATGTAGCTTTAAGCAATTCGTTTGCTTTTGGTGGGCATAATGC
>CAYVEW010000259.1:0-2388 GCA_964450375.1 uncultured Bacteroidales bacterium | reverse complement strand
GAGAGTAGGTCGTCGCCGATTTTATAGCCTCAATCTGAAAAGATTGAGGCTTTTTTTGTTTATATACTTCAATCTTATATACTGTTTTTATTTCAATTACGTTATTTTAATAACATTTTCACTTCCAAAATATATTATATTGCTTGATTTTATATCTTTGCGTTCATGAAATTTAAACTACATATTATCTTAAGTGCTATTATCTTATTAGGTTCCAATGTAACCTTTGGCCAAATCGATAGCATACAGAATGAAATTGTATATAACTGGAAATTGAATCCTTACGATTTAAACCTGGAACGAGTGGATGTGGATACATCTTTGTTTTTATTCCATAATTACAATCCTTTATTAAAAAATACAATTACCACAAATTATTTGGGAAACATGGGAAGTCCTGCGCTTTTAAATATATATACAGACAGAAAAAGATACGAAACAGGATTTATTTTTAGTGAACCATACGGAGTATATTTTCACTTACCAAAAGATCAACTCTATTATAATACGAAAAGGCAATTTACAATTATAGATTATAGTAACACAGGTCCCAAAGATGAGAGTGAACAGCTTTTGGGCATACTTCATACACAAAATGTAAATAAAGATTTTAACGTTGGAGTCGATTATAATATGATTTCATCTGATGGAAGATATTTTAATCAACAAATACGACAAAATAATATTACGCTGTTCTCAAGTTTTAAACACAAAGGATATAGAGTCCATACAAACTACAATTTGAACAGGGTAAAGGCTCAGGAAAATGGTGGCATAGATAGTTTATGGTATGTGGGAGCTGACGAATACCGTAATAGAAGAAACATACCGGTAAAATTGGATGATGCCGGATCACATGTTCTTGCTACCAATTTCTACTTAGCACAAGAATATGAGTTTGGTAAGAAAAAAGTTGAAGTAAAAATAACTGAAAAAAAAGAAGCACAACCCAAAGGTGAAAAAAAGAAGAATCTGCAACCTGGCATCAATAATAAAAATGGTTTAAATAAGAAAGATGAAAAAAACATGAATCAAGGCGATTCATTAATAATTACAGATACTATTCCGGTATATTATGATACAACCTATGTAGAAACGATTGAGTTTAGTGGGTTTAGTGTTTCGCACGAACTAAGTTATAATCGCAATGTAAGAAAATATTTTGATGAGACATTAACCGATTCTTTTTACAATGAAATGAACTTGTATATGAATGAGTTGAAAACAAATGATCAGGTTTATCAGAAGGATTGGGGGAATAAACTATCATTAAATTATAAAAGGAGTGATAAGTTAAGCGTAAGATTATCGTATTATAATGAACATATTGGTTATTTATATAAGATTGTTCCAGATACTGTAATTACTGAAACAAGTGAAGGAGTGCAGGATACAATTGTTAAGAAAGAGAAAAGCAAGGATTTTTATAACAATTCAGTTTCATTTTATTTAAAGGGATTATTATTTAATCATATTCTTTGGGAAGGATATGGAGAATACTTCTTCAGTGGTTATAAAGAAGATAATACCAACGCAGAAGTACGTTTAGCATATAAATTTGGGCACAACGAGTTGGGTCTTAAAACAAACTATCAAAATGAATATCCTGATTATTTATATAGAAATTATTCATCAAATCATTTTCAATGGAATAATTCAAGCCTAAAAAGTTCTGTTGAATGGAAAGCCAGAGTGTATTATGAAAATCAGAAATTTAATTTTAACACCAACCTAAGCTATATTCAAATATCCAACTATTTATTTCTCGATAATCAGACTAATGTTAGTCAATACACCGATAACTTAAAAATTTATTCAGGAGAAATATATAAAAAGATCAGCTTGGGGCCAATCAGATCGGTTACAAGATTTGTATACCAAAAAACAACAAATGATAGCATAATGAGTTTGCCGGAATACAATTTGTATCAGTCATTGTTCTATGAAAGATTATCGAAGTTTAAAAACACGGGTGGTGAATTATTATGGCAAGTGGGTATTGATTATAGATTTGCAAGTAAATATAAAGCTGATGCCTATATGCCGGTTTTAGGATTATTTCACAGGCAGTATGAATTAGAACAGGAAGCATTTAATCGCTTTGATATTTTTATAAACCTTACAATAAAAAAGGTCAGATTATATTTTAAGTATAACTATATTAATAGTGCACTAAGCGAAAAATACTATTTTAACAGTCCATTTTATCCATCTCCGGAGCCTGCTTTCCAGTTTGGTTTAACCTGGATGTTCTACAATTAAAAATTATTGTGTTGATAAATAGAATATTAAGATTTTATTTAAAAATTATTAAGAAAATGTATTGGAATTTAAAAAACTGTCTTTATATTTGCAATCCCAATTACGGGGAACAAGTTCTAAAAGTAT
>CAYVEW010000258.1:0-2401 GCA_964450375.1 uncultured Bacteroidales bacterium | reverse complement strand
TAAAATGATGAAAAAATTAGAAATGAATCAAATGGAAAAATTACAAGGTGGAGGTCGTGCAGATTATTGTAACACTTTAGGTGGTTGGGTAAGAAGCGGTGGTGTTGGATATCAGGGGGATATGAATGATGTTTATGCGCTTTACGTACGGCATTGTGCAGAATACAATTATTAATTTGTAAAACTTAAGGTCCTTTTATTTGAAGGGCCTTAAGTATGGAAAATATAAAATGCAGATATTACATGAGGTATTTATTATTTTGTATTGGTTTACTTTTTATAGTTCACAATAGCTTTGCTCAAAATATTACTATTAAAGGGCATGTTTTAACTGATTCGATTAATGCCCCTGTTGTTTATGCCAATATAGCCATAAAGGGATATCCAATTGGGGTGTCAACTAATGAAGCAGGTGAGTTTAGTTTTCATATTCCTGAACAAAATGCGAATGATACATTGAATGTATCTGCAATAGGGTATAAATCGTATGAGTGTCCGATTAATGAAATTTTGGAAAGAGATAGTTTGTTAGTGTACCTACAAGAACAGGTTTACGAAATTAGCAATGTAGTGGTATATCCTCAGAATGAGTTGCTGGAAATAGTCCAAAATGTCATTAAAAAAATGAGGAAAAATTATCCGAGAAGGAAGTATTTTCTGAATGGATTTTATCGGGAAATGGTTTTAAAGGATAATGAATACATTCGTTTAATAGAAGCTGCAGTTGATATCCAAAAAAGAGGAACCAATAATCCTTCCGAAGATTTGATTAGAATAAAGGAACTTAGAAAAAGTAATAGTTACATTGAACATAACTGGAAATCAAAATTATTTAAATTAATAAATGGTGAAACAAACCAGCTATATAGTTTATTATCCAGAGATATTATAAATTGCCACGATCAAACATTTACTACAAAAAGTATTTTGACAAGTGAGTTTACTGCAAGCTATGACTTTATTTTAGACAATATTATATTAGAAGATTCAGTTAAGATTTATAAGATAAGGTTTTTCAACAAAAAATATTACGACGAGTATGAAGGTAATTTCTCAGCCATTGAAAATCATTGGATTTATGTGAGAGAAGATAATTTTGCAGTAGTAAAGTATGATTTTAAATTGCAGATAGTAAAAAATTTTGATAGGTATAAGACCGTAAACTTTGAAAATAACTGTATTAGTTCACATTCGGTTTCTTATAAGGAATATAAGGGAAGATACTATCCATACCATTTTGAAACAACTAACCTTGTAGTTGCTAAAGGAGCAGATAAAAATACTGGAAAAGGCAAACAGTATATGAAAGCAACTCTGCTAATAAATAATATAAAAACCAAAAGTTCTGATTACGATAAAATAAAGGAGAAATTTTCGAGTCCAAAAGATATTGATCTTTATGAACAAAAATATAAATATAATGCAGAATTCTGGAAAACTTATAACCTAATTAAATTAAACCCACTCTATAAACAAGTAAGACAAAATCTTGAGAAAGAGTTAACTCTTGAAGAACAATTTGTGAAAAATGGGAAATAATATAAAGATAATTTCGGATCGAAAAGAAATACTTAAGTTCTTTGCATTTTTTGCTGTAATAAATGCTTTATTGCTTTATTATATTCATGATATAATAATAACAGATCCTCAGCATTTTACTGGTGGTAATGCGAGAAGTGTTGATTTGTTTCGTAAAGTATGGAGGTTTATTTATGTAGTATCGCCTCTATATGAATTTTCAAAGCTAATAGTTATTAGTGGTTTAATTTACCAGACAATAAAGTATTTTATTCAAATTAAGGTTCAGTTTTGGGGTATCTTATATATTGTACTATTAGCTCAAATGATATTTCTTATACCAGATTTTCTGGAGCTAATTTGGTTTACTTTTATTAAAACTGATTACTCAATGAGTGATGTTGATAATTTTAACCCCCTATCCTTAATAAATCTAATAAATCATGAAAATTTGTCTGATCTTAGTTATGAGTTACTTCGTTCAATTAACTTATTCAATATTCTATATTGGAGTTTATTGGTTTTTTTAATTAAAAAATACCTTAAAGCTACATTTAAGCAAAGTGTTTTGGTTGTGTTTTGTTTTTATGGGCCACTTACATTTATTTATTCGTTCGTTTTTTATTTATTTACTTAAGGCAGCGTTTTATGAGTTTTAAGACTAATAAAAAATTAATCTTATTCCTGGTTCTATATATATTAGTTGATATTCTATTAAAGGTAATTTACAATTATCATATTTTAAATGAGCACATCTTAAAAGATTACTTTTTAAATGAATTTTCTTCTTCGATGGCAGAAGAAAAACTCGAAAGAGCTAATGATAATGTGCTATTGGGATTTTTTTTAGGTGAGTTGTTTGTTGTTGCCAAGTTACTAATAA
>CAYVEW010000257.1:0-2423 GCA_964450375.1 uncultured Bacteroidales bacterium | reverse complement strand
TTGGAAATTCCGCGGAAACAATTTTCGTCGACCGAATAGCAAATATCGAAGAAATCGCCCGAATGAATATACTCATATAAGTTTGCCTGCTGAAAAGCAATTGCCGGAAAATTCTTAAACGGGTCTGATTCCTGCACCAGGCAAAGTTTTAAATGATCTTTGCTTGCACCTACAATGCGCCCTTCTCCGTTATCGGCTACATTCTGGGTAACAAAAACAGGCGCCATATTACCCGGCCCAAAAGGTTGAAACTGTTTTAAAATGCGGTAAAATTTATCGTCAATTTTACTCAACTCCAACTCAGAATCGATATCTACCTGCGGAATTAACTGTTCATCTTTAATGTTATTACCAACATACTCTTCGAAGCGCTTTATAAACTCAGGTATTTTATCAATCTGGAGTGTTAAACCCGCGGCATACATATGTCCGCCAAAATTCTCCAATAAATCATTACACGATTCAATGGCCTGATAAATATCAAATCCCACTACCGAACGTGCCGAGCCGGTTGCCAGTCCGTTCGATGCTGTTAAAATCACCGTTGGCCGATAATAGGTTTCTATTAATCGCGAAGCCACAATTCCAACCACTCCTTTATGCCATTTCGAGTTGTAAAGTACGGTTGATTTTTTCTCACCCAGCTCCTGTTCCTGAGCCAGCATTCTTAATGCATCCTGCGTTATGCTTCGATCGATATTTTTGCGGGCATCGTTAAAATAATTTACACTATTGGCCACTACTTTAGCCTGACGCGCATTATTAGCCAATAATAATTCAACTGCCTGATCAGCCGATTCCATTCTACCAGCCGCATTAATCCTGGGGCCTATTTTAAAAACAATATCGTCTATGGCAATACTTTTACCAATGAGCCCCGACAGGTTAATAATTGATTTTAATCCTTCGCGGGGATTTTTATTTAACTCGATTAAGCCAAAATGAGCCAATATCCTGTTTTCGTCAACTATCGGAACAATATCCGAAGCAATACTAACCACAACCAAATCAAGGTAAGGAATCAGGTTTTCAAAAGGAATATTATTTGTTTTTGCATAAGCCTGTATTAACTTAAATCCCACACCACAACCCGATAGTTCGGTGAACGGATAATTGCAATCCGGCCGTTTTGGATCTAATACGGCCACTGCATTGGGCAGTTCGTCGCCCGGGAAGTGATGATCGCAAATAACAAAATCAATCCCATTGCGTTTAGCAAAATCAATTTTTTCATTGGCCTTAATTCCACAATCCAAAGCAATTACCAAGGTAAATTCGTTGTCCATTGCAAATTGAACTCCTTGGAGTGAAATTCCGTAACCTTCGCTGTATCGGTCGGGTACATAATATCCCACATTCTGGTAAAACTCTTTCAGGAAAGAATAAACCAAAGCAACAGATGTAGTACCATCCACATCGTAATCGCCGTAAATCAGAATATTTTCGTTTGTTTGTATTGCCTTCTCGATGCGCTCAATTGCAAGACTCATATCTTTCATTAAGAATGGATCGTACAAATCATCGAGCTGCGGACGGAAGAAAGCTTTCGCCTGGTCAAACGTTTTAACCCCTCGTTGAACCAAGAGGTTAGCCAGTACAGGATCAATATTTAATTCGTTTGCCAGTTTTTCATTGTCTTCTTTCTCTCCTTGCTTCTTTAGCACCCATCTTTTTTCCATATATAGTTTTCATATTTTTTTCTTTTTTATCCTGACGTATTAATAAATAGATCAGGTTAAGTTCATCCCGAATACCTCTTCAAATTTACTTTTCAACAGATCTTTTACCTTTTCGAAATCGACTTTTTCGCCCAGCTCCTTCTCCATCGATGTAACACCCTTGTCAACAAATCCGCAAGGATTAATATGATTAAAATATTCGAGATTGGTGTTTACGTTCAGTGCAAAACCGTGCATTGTAATAAACCGGCTTGCTTTAACACCAATTGCACAAATTTTTCGGGCTCTGTTTGTTTCGGTTTCCAGCCATACGCCAGTTGCTCCCGGCATCCTTTCCGACACGATACCAAACTCACTTAAAGTCCGAATTATTGATTCTTCTAAATTAGCAATATATTGTTTCACCTGCAAATTAAATCGTTCAAGATCGATAATCGGATAACCAACCAGCTGTCCCGGTCCATGATATGTTATGTCTCCTCCACGATTTATCTTAAAATAGCTGGCGTTTATCTTTTTTAAAAACTCATCGCTAATTAATAAATTGTTTTGCGCTCCGCTTTTTCCTAAGGTATATACATGCGGGTGTTCGCAAAATAGCATATTTCCAATAACTTCTATTTGATCAGTTTCCGGAAGATCTCTGTTTTTTGCTTTTATCTGGATATATTCTGCAAACAATTTTTCCTGATAATCCCAGGCTTTTTTATATTCAATGATTCCTAAATCTTCAAATTTTACTTT
>CAYVEW010000256.1:0-2432 GCA_964450375.1 uncultured Bacteroidales bacterium | reverse complement strand
GTTTTGCTTCTTAATAGCCCAGCCATGGCGGTTTCGGCACGATAGGCAACCATGCGCACTGTGTCTATGAGTTGCTTTCGTCCTGAACGCAATCGTTGGAATTTATCCTTGTCCTCAAGCTCGCCCCAGTGGATGTGCTTTGGCGTCTTTTTTATCTGCCGTTTCACTTCATCTATCTGACATTCAAATAACTCTATTTCTTCTAACAACTCTGCTTTTTTCTTCTCCCATTTTTTGTATTTTTTCGTATCTTTTTCAGGCTCTGAATGAAGGCCTTGAGAGATGAACTTTGCCCGGCGATTTTTGAGCTTGCCATTGAGTGAATTTCGCGTCCGTTCCAGCTCGCGCCGCGTCGGGTTCACCACCTGTTCCGTGTCGGGAAAATCATCAGTCCCATACTCCACAATCAAGTCTATAGCATAGTGTCGCATCATATAGCGAAAGAAGTTTTCCTGACACCATCGACTGAACATCCGAGCTGCAAGATCATTATGGGGGAGGTCATAGGCTGTGCTGATCAGGCTGGTCTGATGGCCGGAATCTGTCAACTTGCGTATTTCACGCACCCATATTTTTTGACCGCCGCTTCCGATCCGGCTGCCCTGTTCCGCCAAACGCATGGTAACAAGTTCGCCGTCCGGCATATTCACGTCAGTATTGCGAAACGCCTCCAGGGGCCAGTCACTATCTTTACTCGTGAATTTCTTATAGGTGACACAGCCGATACGGTATTTCCCCCACATCTCCTTCATAAATCCAGGGCTGTATCCCTCCCGATCGAAGACCAAAACAAATCGATTGAGGTGAGGATTCGAATCAAGCTTTTGTTGAGAAGGCTGATCCGGCACATCTTTTAACAACCTCGGTACGATATCTTCCTTCAAGGTTTTCAACATCCCTGGATCCACAACCTTTTCCACCACAAAAAATGGTCGTCCAATAGCGTCGTTAACCCAATAATCAGTAGTACCACGCAGGCATAAACGATCTCTGGAAACAAATCGTTTTGGCAGTTTGGTTAAATTTCCATGATAAACGCGGACGTGACCATCAATATAAAGAGTGCCGGCCGCATCGGGGTCAGCCTGCAACCAGCGTTTACTTAAGTGTGCTGCCCAGGCTCCAGCGCAATTGTCTTTACTTAATTGCCCCATTTTATCGCGCAAACAGCGTACCTCGGGAACTCGATCAAGACCGATCAGATTGCCGAGTTCACCGGGAGAATAGCCACGAACCTGTTCCGTCGTCTTGATGCGGCACAAGGCCATGTACGCCACTAACAGCAAAATATGGGCGGTTCTGTAGTAGCCCTTGAGTTCACCCAGTAATTGATCACAGCCGTCAAGTAAACCGTTTAATAACAGAGCCGGCAACGCACACAGTACGCCCCCATTGGGAACATCAACACAGGGCTCAAATACAACAGGTGCACCATCGCTCATACCAAATGCGGCAAGCGTCCGCTCTTCCGGTCTGGTGCAGGCAGTGCCCATATGGTCTGCTGCCTGGGCGTCTGTCACATCCCTGGCTGATTTGGTTGTTGCCGGTTGTGGTGCATCCGACGGCTCAGATAAACGTCCACCATAAATCGCCTTACGCAAAGTATCGGGCTTTATTCCCAACTCTTTGGCAATATTCCCCCGTGAAAAATGTTGGTCCAAAAGCTGCTGTGTCTGTTTAAGTACCTCTGGGGTAAAAACCGTGCCGCCACGACGAGTGGTTCGCTTCCTGAAAAAAGCTGCCGGCCCTGCCCCCCGCAATTTCTTTAACGAACGATCAACGCTGCTCTTGGAAACGCCGAAAGCACGTATAATGTCAACTGGTTTACAGCTGCCGGCCTCTATTAATTGAGCTGTGAAAAATCTGAATTGATTGAGATCACTCGATAGGTGGGTAAACACAGGATAGCACCCATGATAATAGGTCCATCGTGTTTTATCCCGCCATACATAAACGAGATGATTTATTTTAGTTGACCCCCGCGGGATTGTTGGTAGAATGAGTTGTTGTGTGATGGCATCTTCCTCCCGTAATTTTTGTGGTGAAAATAAAGGAAGAAGGTGCCATTTTTATTTTCCCGTTGCAAGAAAAAATTGTCGAGGGAATATTTTGTATAACATAATAAATTTATTGATAATTTACTGCAAAATATGATGATTAGCAAAAATATCAGGTAAGGACTTCTGAACTTGTTGTTTATCGACTGTTATTCCATTCCCTTCATGGTACAATTGGTTTCGTATTCGGTGGTACCATTCTATGTCACCCAACTCGATTCCGTCCAGATGCTGTTGTGCGTATTTTTCAAATAGATCAAGCAAACCTGGGAAACTATTTTTTACATTTTCCAATTCTTGTCTCGTTGGGCCTGGCGCTGCTCTTGATCTTTTAGGTAATCCTAAATATGTACGAATCGCAAGTTCTACAGAATT
>CAYVEW010000255.1:0-2456 GCA_964450375.1 uncultured Bacteroidales bacterium | reverse complement strand
GTGTTATGTCCTGAGTATCGTATTATACCATTAAAAGAGATTTAGATGTACACAATACAAGTAAGAAAGAAGGGGAGTAGGGTGACTACTCCCATCGAGATAGATCAGAGCATAGTGCCAATGATTCAGTTGTTGGCTTTGTCTGATGAGTCAAGGATTGACTTAGTGAAATACAAAGATGAGATATTTGATTACCTGGGGTCAACAAGTATGTCTGGGGCTGCTTTGATTATAAAGTTACTAAAGCAGAATGAGAAAGTAGAATTAGTAAAACATAGTTAGTATGATTGTAGCACTGGACTTTGATGATACGATAGTATATAGTGATTACCCGCAAATAGGTGAACTAATTCCTTTTGCCAAAGATGTTATTAATCATTTATGGCAAAGAGGACATACTATCATAATCAACTCATGTAGAACAGGGGAAGCAGAGAACGCTATGAAGTTCTTCCTTATATACAACGAGATTAAATACGACTACATTAACGAAAACAGTCCACGTAAGATAAAACAATACGGCACTGATACTCGTAAGATTAGCTGTGACATTAACATTGACGATACCAACTTCCTAATCAAACGAGATATGCATTTAGAAGGCAAAGATATTGTTCAGGAAAGCATATGGCAAGTAATAAACGATTCTATGATGTTCATGGAAAAGCCAGTAGTTATATGTGTTGTCGGAGAATCTGGAACGGGAAAAACAATGGTAGCTGATTACTTCACATATCAATACGGAGTAAATCTCATTGAGTCATACACAGACAGACCTAAGAGACATCAGAACGAAACAGGACATACTTTCTTATCTCCAGAAGCTATGGATAAAGTAGTAAATGGTGAGATGTTAGCTTATACAAAGTTTGGTGAGTATAGGTATTGTTGCTTATATAGCGATATAGCTAAGGCTAATGTGTATATTATAGATGAGGATGGGCTGACTATGTTAAGAAAAGAATGGGGAGACGTGTTAGATATTTATACCATAAGAGTTCATCGAGATTACGACAAGAGATTAGATAGCGTTGGTAAGAATAGGGTAGCAAGGGATGAAGGTAGGTTTAATTTACCTGACAGCTATTATGATTTTGTCATTAAAAACCTTACGGAAGAAAAAGAAGACACATACAAGCAAGTAAGAAAGTTTGTTCATGAATTCAGACTAGAAGAAAGATTTACAGATTACGAACCATTATACTTAGAATATGGAGAAGATTAAAGATATAGACAGGATTACACTAATCAATGGAAACTGTCTTATAGAAATAGAAGGAACACATAAGGGAGAAGGGGTATTTAATGATACCACGACGAGTGGATTGTATGTAGGTAACACAAGCTATCATAAAAACGTTCACGTATTACGCTATGGCAAGCTAGCAAGGCTGCCGGATAAAATCAACTGGAACAAGATGAGATGGAAAACAGATTCCTTTCCAGAATTAGGGTCAGAAGTATGGTTTGATTACCTAGCTGCTCACGATCCAGAATTGTTAAGAGCAGATGACAAAATATACCTTGTTTTGAAGTATCAGAGCATCATAGTTGCACGATCTTCATCTGGAGATATAAAACTACTCAACGGATATTTATTGGCTCAAAAACACCCTAAAAAGGGTTCTGAGATATTTGAACATAAACAGCAATACTACGATGATGTATATGATATTAAATTTGATGGTAAGCCTAACCTAAGCTACAAAGATGAAGATGATCTACGTGGTAACACACGACAGGTATTTGAAGATAAATCTATTATGGCAGGTGGAACATATATGACTAAAGCAAGTGCATATCCAGTATTAGAAGAATATCCCCATAATAAGTTTAGCACAGAGACGTATTATTACTTTCAAAGAAAAGATATTATTGCAAGAGTAGATGACGTTCAATAAAGATCAATACAACTTCAAATACTACGAATGGAGTTCTGAGAAATGGAAGAAGGTAGAGTCTATATGGGAGTTCGTTGATATAAGTCCTGAACATCCAGATTATTACAAGGTTAAACTCAATACCAAATATATTATATATTCAAGATTAAGAGACGTTTACGAACTGTACGAAATTAACGAACATACCAGAGACTCAGACCTTTTACCTTTCATAAAACAGGGTAGGTTATATGTATTATCTTAGCTCAGAATTTCCACAAATAATTTATGTTACATATGACCAAAGAAGCAATAAAGGAAGCTATTTTTAGAGCAATTAATCACTCAAATTTCCAGGTAGATTTTATAGACAACGATGATGATGGTAGCTTAGTTATAAAGGTTTCGAAGCCAACAAAATATAACTACTACAGAACTATAACAGGAAAGATTCGTGCTGAAGAAGACATAGGAAAGTTTGAGAAGGTTTTGTTAGAGCAAGTAAATTAAGAAAGGGAGTCAATTACGACTCCCTTAACTATTAACCTAAAACTATGAACTATGAAACTATTAACT
>CAYVEW010000254.1:0-2498 GCA_964450375.1 uncultured Bacteroidales bacterium | reverse complement strand
ATAAAAACGGAACCGGCCTGTGTGATCTGTTCTGCCATGTTAT
Source organism: uncultured Bacteroidales bacterium (assembly GCA_964450375.1). Classification (GTDB taxonomy): domain Bacteria; phylum Bacteroidota; class Bacteroidia; order Bacteroidales; family UBA12077; genus UBA12077. Next base: position 2,455 of record CAYVEW010000254.1, on the reverse strand, counting down.
CCGAATTTAATGTTGAAATGATTAAGTGTTCAGGAGCATACTGGTTGCTTATTGCAATCATTTCCAGTTCACTTTTTACGATCATGATGGCACCCGATACTAATGATTTTTCGGCAATATCCTTTCTGGGTAGTGCTTTTACCTGATTTTTTATGCAAATCAAGGTTTGATTTGCTATGTTAATGCTATCTGTAACCAAAATAACCTGACTGTCAGCTCCGTGCTCAGCCTGAGAAAGCAAATCGGCAGCAATAAATTCAGGATTGGCCGTTTCATCTGCTAAAATCATTACTTCAGAAGGACCAGCAGGCATATCAATGGAAATCCCTTGTGATGAAATAATTTGCTTGGCCATAGTCACATATTGGTTTCCGGGACCAAAGATCTTATCTGCTTTTGGAATGGATTTGGTTCCATACGCCATAGCAGCAATGGCTTGAGCTCCACCGCAGGTATAAATTTCGGTTACATCGGAAATTTTAGCTGCATACAAAATGGCAGGATTAATCTTCCCTGTTTGATCAGGTGGTGTGCATAAAACAACCTGTTTGCATTTTGCCAGTTGGGCTGGAATAGCTAACATCAAGACAGTAGAAATCAGCGGGGCTGAACCACCCGGAATGTACAGCCCTACTTTCTCGATAGGAACAGGTTTTTGCCTACATGTAACACCTTTAGTAGTTTCAACTGTTATTTCCTTTGGAAACTGTGCCTTGTGAAATTTGGTAATGTTTTCGGATGCAATGCGTATCGCATTTTTTAAATCTGGATTTAAAAATTGTTCAGCATTATTAACTTCTTTGGCAGAAACTTTTAGGCTTTTTATCTCAACTTTGTCAAACTTGCGGGTTAGTTCGATAAGGGCTTTATCTCCTTTGTTTTGAACTTGTTTTATGATTTTACGAACTGCTTTTTCAAGTTTGTTATTTTCAATAGCCGGTCGCTCAAGTGCTTTATTTAATTCTTTGCTGTTTGGATATTCAAGTATTTTCATAATACTATTAGTTTATTTAATTATTTTTTGAATATTGAATAAGGATTAACGATTTAAGAATTATGAAGTAAAATAGATGGAATATCTTTTGTCATTATTATAATTTCTACATCTAAAATCGTTGTTCGTTAATCGATGTTCTCTAATCAATTTTGTATACTTCTATGCTTAATGTTTAGTGTTGAGTTTTATAAAATCATCTTTTCAATAGGAACTACTAAAATTCCTTGTGCTCCTGCATTTTTCAGTTCATCAATTACTTCCCAAAATCGTTCTTCCTGAACAACAGAGTGTAACGAACACCAGTTTTCATCAACCAAAGGCATAATGGTTGGGCTTTTCATTCCCGGAATGATATTGATGATATCCTGTAATCTTTCATTGGGTGCATTTAGCAAAATGTACTTATTCGACCTGGCTTTCTGTACTGATTTCATTCTGAAAAGGAGTTGGTCCAATATTTTTTGTTTTTCGGGTTTCAGTTGATCTTTTCCAATCATTACCGCTTCAGATTCAATCACCTGCTCAACTTCTTTCAATCCATTACTGATTAAAGTACTGCCTGAACTGACAATATCGAAAATAGCATCCGCCAAACCGATGCTTGGAGATATTTCCACAGAACCACTAATCTGATGTATTTCAGCATTGATGTTGTTTTTTTCGAGATAAGATTTGAGAATAAAGGGATAGGATGTAGCGATTTTTTTGTTTTGGAAGTAAGAGAGTGAATCGTAATTTTCTGATTTTGGAATGGCCAGCGACATTCGGCATTTGGCAAATCCCAGTCGTTGATAAATGTTAAGCGGATAGTTTTTCTCGAGCATTTCATTCTCTCCTACAATTCCAATATCAGCAACCCCATCGTTGATATACTGCGGAATATCATCATCACGTAAATAGAGAATTTCTATTGGGAAATTCGACGATACGGAGATGAGTTTCCGATTCCCGTTGGTTAATTTAATATTACATTCCTGTAATAATTGGATGGACTTTTCACTGAGCCGCCCTGATTTTTGCACTGCAATTTTTAATTTTTCCATTTTTATAGTTGATTTTCATTTAACAAAAAAGGCCTGCAGAGAACTGCAGACCTTTTAATTTCATTTTTCGAACCTTAAAACAAGTCATAGTATCTTCTGCCGGGTGTGGTTTGCACTCGAATGATGATGAATATGATGATGTTTTTGTGTGGTGTACATAGTTGTTATTTTTTGTCTTAATGGTATTCAATGAAAAAGGGCCTGCAAAATTTGCAAGCCCTTTAATTGTTAATTATATCTTTAGGAATCTACAAAATTTTGCATACTGTGCCCGTACCAACGTGATGATGGTGATGATGAACAGTATGTATAAATTGTAAATTCATTTTTTGTCTGTTTTGATTGTGCAATTATACGTACATGTTTTTTTAAATCAAAATTATTTATAGAAAATTATATTCTATTGTGATTATAT
>CAYVEW010000253.1:0-2527 GCA_964450375.1 uncultured Bacteroidales bacterium | reverse complement strand
AAAAGAAGCCCGGGGTGTTCAATTTTGTAAAACAACTTTTTTTAGCTTATTTTTAAACGTTCATCGATTTATTCCGTATAGTAAGAATTAATTAAACAAGATCATTATGAAAAAATGGATAAGCTTTCTGATTGCTATTGCAGTTATTATAATAGCCTTTTTCATTGCCAGGCCTAAATTGGTTGAGAATTATTACCAAAAAGCACAGGCATATTCCGATTCTGCCAACTACGAACTAGCTGTAAATTACTACACCAAAGCTTTAAAGTTTAGCAAAAAGCACGAGAAATCTTTATTAAACAGGGCAAATGCTTTTTATCAGTTAAACAAACTAGATGATGCCATGCAGGATTTTTCGCAGGTAATTAGCTTAAACGATCAAAATGCAGAAGCTTATTTCGGAAGAGCCCTTATATATATCCAAAAGGACGATTATGAGCGTGCAATCAATGATCTTAATTTGGCAAAAGAAATTAAAACAGATGATGCAGATGTATTTTACTTTTTGGGATTCTCCAAATCGAATCTGAATAATTACGATGAAGCCCTAAATTATTTAAATAAGGCAATTGAACTGGATTCAGTTTATGCAGAAGCTTTTCATCAACGCGGAATTGTTAAAGCAAATTTAAGCGATTTAGAAGGGTCTGTGCAGGATTTTAACCGTGCTTTGGAACTGGATAAAGATAATCTGGATGCATATCAGCGCAGGGTTAAATACCGTATTGATAAAGCTGATTACCGTGGTGCCATTGCCGATTACGATGCCATCATCAATCTGGATGAAAACAATCAGGATGCTTATTACCAAAGAGGTTACTTTAAGTTGCAAATTGATGATTATCAGGGTGCAATAAGTGATTTTACCAGATCCATCGAAATAAAACCAAACGATGCCAAATCGTATAAAAAACGGGGTAATGCAAAAGCGGCTATGGCTAATTTTGACGATGCACTGATTGATTTAAACAAGGCAATTGAGTTAAATCCTGCTGATTTTGAACCTTATTATAGTAAAGGAATGGTTTATATCAATATGAACCAGTTAAACAAGGCAATAAGTAGTTTTACAAAAGCCGTTGGTGTAAAACAAAACTATTCTGAAGCATATTACATGCGTGGTGTTTGCAAGGCCATGCAGCAAAAATATCAGGAATCGATTACCGATTTTAATTTATCCATAAAGCACAATAAAAATTATTACGATGCCTATTTGGGCCGTGCCATTTCCTTTGGTGTGTTAAAAGAGCACGAAAAAGCACTGGCAGATTACGATTTTTATCTGAATCATGTAAAAAGCAATGGAAATGCTTATTTAAACCGGGGAGTTTCACGTATTAATGTGCGAGATAACAAGGGTGGATGCGAAGATTTTCAGAAAGCCCTTGAGCTGGGAGTTGCAAAAGCCCAGGAAATGTTAAATATGTATTGTTCAAACATTCAATGATATGCATAAAAAAAGTATTTTGTTAAGTATCTTTTTGATTTCTAGTGCTTTTTTATTTGCACAGGAGTTGAACGAAATTGAAAAAAATGTAGATAAATACCTGACTTATTTTTCAGGTGAAAATCCTGGAGCAGTGGTTGCTGTTTATAAAAAGGGAGAAATCATTTTTAATAAAGCATATGGTTTGGCAAATGTTGAACAAAAAGCGGAGTTGCATACCGGCCAGCTTTTTAATATGAGAGAGTTGTCGAAAGCTTTTACTTCCATGGCAATTATGAAGCTGGCAGAAAAAAATAAGCTCAGCTTAGAAGATAATTTAACAAGCATTTTTACCGGATTTCCGGAATATGGAGAAAAGGTTAAGATAAAGCATTTATTGAATCACACATCAGGTTTAGAATCTTTTAATGAGGAAGAAGTCAGTTCAGTAGAAGGTTTAATTACATTTCTTAAAAAACAGGATAAAGTATTGTTTGAACCGGGATCGCAATCAAAATATTCAAATTCAGAGTATGCATTATTAGCAAAAATAATTGAATTAAAATCAGGAATGTCCTACACTGATTTTATTCGAAAAAATATTTTTAAGAAATTAAAAATGAATAATACCTTTTTTGCTCATGAATTGAGTGAATCAGCGGATGTGGCTATTGGCCATTTTAAAAATGAAGATAAACTATATGAACCTGAATTGGTTCAAAATAATTTTTATGGTGAACAAGGAATATTTACAAACGCAGAAGATTTTGGAAAGTGGGATGCTGCCTTATACACGAATAAGCTGTTAAAATGCGAAAATCTGGAAAAAATATTTACTGTAACCCCCTTACCTGATGAAAAGAAAATAAATTATTATGGTGCAGGATGGGTATTAATGAAACGAAACGATACCCGGTATTACTGGCATGGCGGTATGGGAATGGGATACACGAATCTGTTACTTCATTTGCCCGACACGCAAACCACCGTTTTAATTCTTACCAACCGAAACGATGGATATGATTTCTTAAAAATGGCTATTTATATTGCCAAAGAATTTGATAAAGATTTAAAATTATAAATCAAATAAAACCTTTTTTT
>CAYVEW010000252.1:0-2539 GCA_964450375.1 uncultured Bacteroidales bacterium | reverse complement strand
TTGAGAAGAACGAATTATGCTTGTTGCAAGCAAGTTAGTTTTTTTTGCTTTTTTTATGCTTAACTTTCAATATCATTAAGCACACCAATACAAATCATTTGTAACTAATAAATTATAATGGAGTTTTTAAGAATAGTAGATTTACATGCAGACCAAAAATGGATTCAGGACAATATTAAGATTGATAATCTTGAGAGGATTACCGAAACCAATTTTGTGCTTGAAAAGAAAGGAATGGATGCATTAATTGGTACACTTTGGGGCGAGTTTGATTTAAGTTATGATAAAATTAACGGTGGAGTGCGATTTGCTTTAACATCGTGTCCGAATGCTCTGGCCTGGACTATTACTACAGGGTTTCCGCCCGATAGAGAAAAATTGATAATACATGCAACCATAAACAGAACCAGAAAACCGCAAGAGTTTATTGATGAAATAAACGAGTTTCTCGACGATTGGGAAAATGGATTAATTAAGTTTTATAAACAATTAAAATCTTGAAATATACCCAAAATGAATTTTTGCTGTTTGCAGTTGAAACGGATTATCGAATTGTTTACCCAGCGCATAACTCAGTGAGAATATCCCGGCTTTGGTATCGAAATCCATTCCTATACCAAATCCCCAGGGGAAATCTTCGGTAAGTCCCGTAGAAAGATTCTGATAGTAATAAGCTCCATTCCAGAATGCATAAAAAGCAGAATTTTTATCGAAAAGATATCTGATTTCTGCATTTTGCAATGAATAAATTGATGCCAGAAAAATACTTTCGTCGAAACCACGCAATGATTTCGCTCCACCAAACCTATACAACTCATTTTCGAACTGAAGGCTTTGTTTTTCTTTATCCGAAAACTGATCCAGGTAGCGAGTGCTGTTTGAAAAATGGAAAACGAAATTGCCGTAAATGGGATAATAAATTCCCAAATCCAGTCCGGCTTCCAATTCAGTGGTGTTTTGATCGATATTTAAATTTAAGGTGTCAGATTTTAATCCCGAAATATTTTTAAATCCTGCTCCGCCAAATAGATTCAAAACAACTCCTTTTCGCGGATTAAAGCGGTAATCTAAGCGATTTAAATGATACGAAACTCCAATTACATTAGACTGCACATCGGCAAAATTAGCCGAAACTACCTGCTCTTTATCACTTCCGATTCGCGATGAGCTTTTATAGCGATAATAAGCCCTCACAAAATCATCCTTACTTAAGAATAAGCGCAAGCCCAATCCGGTGTTTAACGACAAATAAGTGGAGTCTTTTTTATACAACTCAAAATTGAAATCTACTCCAAAATCCGATTTAAAAAGGTAGGGATAATCGAATGCCACATTTAACTTTTGAGAGGATGACTCCAGCTTTTCCCAATTCAAAAAAATCTCTTCGCCCCGGCCAAAGGAATTCACTAAATTCAACATCAAATCGCCGGTTATTTGCAGCTTACCATCTTGCTCGCTTTGTAAAAATCCTATGATCCCATTAAATACATTGGCTTTTTGCTTTTGCAGGTACAAATACAAATCCACTACATCCTGCCTGAACTCAATTTCGGCAGGTTTTATCTCCGAAATAAAATTCAGATTCTGAATACGATTCCCAATATCAGCTATATGTTCCTGGTTAAATGCATCGCCCGGTTGAATCTGAATTGTTTTTTGAATGTAGTTGGATGAGATTTTCACATCGCCCTTGATGTACATGCTGTCCATTGCATAATAATCTCCCTTCACGACTTTCAAACCGGCATTGAACAGTGAATCTTTGATATTAACAGGCTCGAAATAAGCCTTTGCAAATGGAAATCCCGAATTTTCGTAATGCCGGACCAGTTTATTTTTCTGATCTGCAAGCTGATATATATTTATGTGTTTTTTCTGTCGCCCAGGCAAACCCAATGCTTCCAAAGCCGTATTTTCCAATCCTGAATAATCGATTTTGCCAACGATGTATTTTCTGCCCTGAAATAAATGGACAATAGCCTTATCAGCATCAAATTTTACACTGTCAATACTTGCAGATAAATACCCTTGATCATGCAATTCATTTTTCAGATTTTTAAGTTCGTTTAAAACAGTTATACTATCTCCCCTAAAATCTGAGTAGGATTTTAGTATTTCATTCGAACTATTATCAACTGAAATAAAACGAATTTCATACTGTTTGCTTTGTGCATAAACATTCAAGTTAAAAAACAAAGCCAAACTTAATAATAGTAATATGTAAATAGAATGTTTCAATATAACAAATATAATTAGATAACTTGAAAAGTAAATTTTTGGTATCTAAGTATTGGTTTATTCATTATCAGAATAAACTATTCACTTTTAGCTATTGATGATATCCAAAAAATTTTGGTGTTCTTTTGCGCTTAATTGGTGTTCTTCGTGGTTTTATTAAACGATTTATACTTCTACCACAAAGGCATCTAAAAATATATGTTAAAGTAAATTAAAATCATTAGGTATGAAAATTTAGGAGTTTATGTTTCGAAATTTATTATCTACATATATTTAAAGATATTACGGTGCGCTGCACCTT
>CAYVEW010000251.1:0-2571 GCA_964450375.1 uncultured Bacteroidales bacterium | reverse complement strand
CTTCGAGATTTCTCGGGTGTGGTTCATGTGTTTCAAAACGGAAAAATCAATTCGTTAGCAAATATGACCAAAGAATGGTCGGCCATTGTTTTTGATATTGGTGTAGCTTACAAAGAAGATGTCGACCAGGTTATTCAGCTTATGAAAGAAACCGGCGAAAAACTGCTTAACGACCCGGATTTTAAAGAAAGAATTAAGGAGCCCATAGAGATTTTCGGCCTTGATAAATTTGGAGATAGTGCTATTGTTATTAAAGCACGGCTTAAAACCATTCCAGGCGACCAATGGGCTATTGGCAGAGAATATCGTAAACGGCTTAAAAAAGTATTCGACGAAAAAGGTATTGAAATTCCATTCCCACACACAACGGTTTACTGGGGCGAAAAAATTGATCCTTTGGAATTAAAAGTAAATAAATAAACCATTGATTTATTAGTAATCTATTCCGTATTCAAAAAGTATTTTGTAAATTTCTTCGTGTCAATCGAAAACAAATCAGATTACTATGAATCAGATAATAAACATATTAAAATCTTTAACAGGATCGGGAGTTGTGCTCCTGCTCCTGTTTTTTGTTTTGTTTCTGAACAAATGGTTTTTTAACCGTATTAGAAAAGATAAAGATTCGTTCCGCGTTACCAGGCAATCCATTGCTGCAATTATTATTCTGGCAGGCGGGCTCACCTTTGTTTTGTCCTTACCCATTGAAAAAGAATTAAAAGGACAGATACTGAGTTTTCTGGGAATAATTATTAGTGCGGCCATTGCCTTAAGTTCAACAACCTTACTGGGAAACTTAATTGCCGGTATCATGAATAATACCATGAATCGGTTCAAGTTAGGTGATTTAATCAAAGTAGGTGAGTTAATGGGTCGTGTTACCAGCAAAAATATTTTACACACCGAAATACAGCTCGAAGACAGTAATTTTGTTACCATACCTAACCTACACATTGCTTCGAATCCGGTAAAATTAACCCGAAAAAACAATACGGTGATATACACAAGCGTATCCTTAGGATACGATGTTTCGCAAAGTAAAATAATTGAGAGTTTAAAAAATGCGGCCACAGAAACCGGCTTAAACGACCCATATGTTTATATTACCGATTTGGGTGATTTTTCGGTAACATATAAGATTCATGGTTTTCTGGAAGACAGCACAAAATATTTTAGCACCAGCTCATTACTAAACAGCAATGTAATCAACGCCTTGCATAATAACAAGATCGAAATTGTATCGCCTACATTCATGAATCAGCGACAGGTGAATGATATTGAATTTATACCACAAAAAGAGATCGTTACCAAAGAAGAAGAACCCGAAAAATCGCCCGAAGATTTAATTTTTGATAAAGCAACCGAAGCCGGAGCCATTGAAAAGAAAAAGGAGTATTTATCGGAAATCAATCAAAAAATTGAAGATCTACAAGATCAAATTAAAGACCTGAAGGATAAAATCGAGATTGATAACCTGAAGAAAAAGATGGAACGCCTGAAAAATATTCAGAAAAAAATATTGGACCACATCGAAGAAAAAAAGGAACAGCTAAATGAAAAAGAGTAATTTTAGTAAAGTTCAAAATCAAGTGCCATATGATCGGTGGTAATACATTTATTATTGCTCATCGTGGCGAATCTGCCGATGCTCCGGAAAACACACTTGCATCCATAAACCTGGCCTGGCATAGAAAAGTAGAAGCTGTTGAAATCGATATCCGACTTACTGCCGATCGTAAAATTGTGGTTATCCACGATAACAATACCTTTCGGGTGGCCCGAAAATGGATGAAGGTTTCCAAATCAGATTTAAAAAAACTTAAAACTGCAAATGTTGGAACATCAAAAGCAAAGCAATGGAAAAACGAAACCATTCCCACCCTGCAGGATGTACTGAAAACAGTTCCCAACGACAGCAAACTCATTATCGAAATCAAAAGTAAAGGCTTTGTTTTAAATTACTTAAAAGATGAACTTGAAAATTGCGGACTAAAAAGCTCACAAATAGAGATCATCTCGTTTCATCGGAAACTGCTGGAAGAGTCGAAAAAAATGATGCCACAATTTAAAACACTCTGGCTGCTGGAGCTCGATTATTTCTGGCCACACTGGCTGATCGGCTTTAAACCAGATCAAATAATTCATAAAACAAGAGAAAGTAATTTGGATGGTGTAAATTTATGGGCCGGAAAGCTGGCGAGTAAACAAATCATTACAAGATTTAAGCAAGCCGGTTTACTGGTTTATTTATGGACCATTAACGACATAAAAAAAGCCCGGCAATTGATCGAATATGGCGCCGATGCCGTTACATCGGATAAAGCTTCTTTTTTAATTAATGAATTAAACAAAATAAAAGTCGATGGCTAATGTGATTATATTAATTCATGGTTTAGGAAACAAGCCTTCTAAAACCTTGCTCGAAAGCTGGTGGAAGCAGGCCATGATAGAAGGATTGAAAACAAACAAACACACCACATTATTACCCAAAGTTGAAATGGTTTACTGGGCCGATTTGCTGTACGACAGCCCTTTGGATGAAAAAATAACTGATATAAACAATCCACACTA
>CAYVEW010000250.1:0-2595 GCA_964450375.1 uncultured Bacteroidales bacterium | reverse complement strand
TCCAAAATAACTAAAATCAAAAATAATAGATACTATTTTCTCTAAAAAACACCTTAAATAGGCCCCTTAAATAATAAGCTTATACAAAATATATTTTAAAAATAAGACATGCGGGTTTTAGGAGTTATCGGATCGATTCGCTAAGTTCCCTAAAGGGATCATCCCGCGCGGTAAGGGATTCCCCTTAAGGGGTTAGGGGCAGCGCTGGCAAGCGATAATTCATACTTGACTTGTCAACTAGTCGTTAAGTTTTTTAGAAACTACATCTCTGTAGTTTCTGCCTATGGTAAATCTTTGTTTGTTTATTTCAACGTACGAACTTGTAAATACATCAACTTTTGAAACATTTACAATATACGATCGATGAATCCTCACGAATTGATCAGGCAATTCTTTTTCGAGATTTGCTAAACTCTCGTAACAAATAATGGAAGCTTCGGTTGTGTAAAGCTTAATGTAATTATCAAGACTTTCGATATAAAGTATATCCACATACTTAATTTTATGGTTTTTCTTATCTGCTTTTAAAATAATATAATCCTTGTGTCCAGTTTCATTTATCTCTTGCTCTGGCAGCTGCCTGGCTGACAAAAACTTATTGATTGATTTTAGAAATCGCTCAAACGATATGGGTTTAAGTAAATAATCCAACGCATCCAAATCGAAAGCATCTGCAGCAAAATTGCGATAGGCAGTAGTGAAAATGACTTTTGGCGGATGTGTCAGAGTCTTTAAAAATTCTATTCCCGAAATGCCGGGCATGTTAATATCAAGAAAAAGCAAATCAATCGATTCATGATTTAGCAAGTCAATGGCATCAACTGCTTTTGTAAAACTTCCCAGACAATCAAAACTTTCAAACTTTCCGAGATGTTCTTGTATAACTCTTATGGCAATAGGTTCATCGTCGATAATTACACATTTATATCGCAATTGATTTTTCATTTTACTCCAGATTGATTTCCAGTTTTACTACAAATGTATTTTCCTTATTAAAAATATTCAACTGATATTTATTCTTATAAATTAGTTCTAATCGTTCTTGTATGTTTCTTAAACCAATCCCTTTTCCTTCCTGCTTTAAATATTGATCTTGCGAATTTTTAGTAACTGAATTTTCAATAAAAAAAACCATGCTTTTATGATTAACACTAATTTCTATATTTAACTTACTTTTTTCCGGGTTATGAAATCCATGCTTAAATGCATTCTCAACAAAGGGAAAAAGAATTAAGGGAGCAATTAAAATATCATCTTTTAAATCGGGGAATGAAGTTTTTACATTAAAATGCTTATCGTGGCGTATGCGCTCCAACTCAATATAATTTTGAATAAATTTGATTTCCCTTTTCAAACTCACTTTTGGCTTATCGCATTCGTAAAGCATGTAATCGAGCAAATCGGAAAGTTTTACAATCACTTCTCTTGATTCATCGGCACTTTCATTAATCAGACCATATAAATTGTTAAGCATATTAAACAAAAAATGCGGGTGAATTTGCCCCTGCAATAATTTTAGATTTGCTTCCTTTAGTTTGATTTCTGCTAATTGCTTTTGTTCTTCGATGGTATTCCTTTCGATTAACCTTCTGTATGTTTCTTTTACAAAGTGTATTACAGCTGCCATAATAATAATAAGGTAATTCCCTGCCAGTAGAATTAAAATATCATTTTGATCAGGAATAATTACATTAGGAAGGTAAAAGGCACTGTACGTTACTATAAGAATAATTGACAATGATATTAACCATAGCGTTATGATAAACACAGCAAACGATAAATAAATAAAAAGAAATAACCTGCCGGAGAATAAGTATTTGTGAATTAGATAATTATTAATAAAAAGAGCAATAAAGAAACTGACTACAATTAAAAAACTTACTAAAACCATTCGAATCTGAAGATCATATTCTCTATTACTAAAAATAAAGAACAGCAGAACAGCAGCAAATAACCAATAAATCAAATGCATTAGCCAGCTGCTTCTTTTTGCGAACAGATGATGTAAGTTTTGATCTTTCATAATTCTGAATCAAATATAAGATATATAAAACATGCCTTGACTAATTATTTATTAATTTTATGCTAACAACCAATTAAACACTCTTAACAACCAATTGTATATTTAGAGTGACGAAATTGTTATACGCAACTAAAAAATGTACCTTGGCATAAATATTTTTTTTGTTTGATGCTGCTTCTATAATATTGAATCAGTATTAATCAAAACTTAAAAATTATGATCGCAAAACACTTATTCGAAGGCGGACCCTTATTTATGACTGTAATTTATATTCTTTGGATTGCAGTAATTACACTAACAATAAGGTTTTTAATTATCTACATGAAAGACAAACAAAACGCAAAACTTAAAAGAACAAGTGATGCTATTTTGTTTTTAGGTAGTTTTACATTTCTATTAGGCATTTTTGGGCAAACGATTGGTATCTTTATGGCATTATCGGTTATAGAAACTGCTGGAGACATAGCACCAGCGCTAATTGCAGGTGGATTGAAAGTTTCGATGATAACCACGATATACGGATTTGCTTTACTTCTTATTTCAAGTATTATATGGTTTATTTTTAGGCATTT
>CAYVEW010000249.1:0-2602 GCA_964450375.1 uncultured Bacteroidales bacterium | reverse complement strand
GTGAATTACAGAGAAAGATTCAACAAAATATTCAGATTTCGCTATCTCATTCACGAAATTTTATCTCCACATTAGTTGTAATTGAGTAATGTTTAAAGTTTTACACTGGCATATAAAAGATCGTATTGGTTATTTAGAGATAAATAACCCGCCATCGAACCCGATGGATATCACTTTTTTTAAGGAGTTTTATTGGTGGCGAACCGAAGTTGTGGAAAATGAACCAATTGATGCGCTAATAATTCACGGGAAAGGCCGTCACTTTTCTTCCGGAGCGGTATTGCAAGATTTATTAAGAGTTATTAACCAAAGTTACCGTAAAGGGAATGATCCAAAAAAAATAAGTGAATTCTTAAATATAAACAGTCAGATGTTTTATTCCTTAAAAGATTTAAATATACCTGTTGTTGCTGCAGTGCGGGGAGTGTGTCTCGGATCGGCTTTGGAGTTAGCTTTATGTGCCGATTACATTGTTTGTGGCGAAAAGGCTGTTTTAGGTTTGCCCGAATCAACTTTTGGATTAATGCCCGGATGCACAGGAACTTTTGTATTGCCTAAAGCAGTAGGAAAAGCGGTAGCTATGGAGATTATTTTAAGTGGTAAAACATTTTCGCCCAAAGAAGCATTGGAATGGAATATGGTGCAAAAAATAGTACCATCGAAGCAGGTAATTGAAAATGCCATTCAAATTGCAAAGGAATTAAAATCAAAGTTTACACAAGAATTAAAAAATAGTTAGAAAGCATATCGATATGAATAAATATAGTAATTCAGACACTTATGTTCAATTAACAGGCACAGGTTCTTATTTACCCGGAAATCCTATTACAATTAACGAGGTGGATTATTATTTAGGTGAGTTAACAGAAGCCCCGGTTAAAATCCAGAAATGGCTAAAACGAATGAAAAGCCTTATGGATGAGATGTTGGAAGTAGACCATTATCATTATGCCATTGATCCCACAACTCGGGAATTTACCGACGATAACATCAGTATGTCGGTAAAAGCAGCAAAAATTGCCATCGAAAAAGCCGGTTTAAAGCCCGAAGATATTGAGTTAATTGTTTATGGAAGCGCGCATCAGGATCAGATGCCAACAGCTTCGGTGCGCATTCAGGAAGAGCTCGGAATTGAGCAGTGTGGCGAAATGAGTATTCATGCCAACTGCACATCGGCTTACAAAGCATTGTTGGTTGCCAGTGATTTTATTAAATCGGGAAGATATAAAAATGCTTTGGTATTATCATCGAGCATGTCTTCATCAGAGCTCAGGGCCGAATACTATAATCAGCATATTGTAAAAAAAGAAGAACTGTTTTTAAGATATTTTTTAAGCGACGGAGCAGGGGCTTTGGTTTTGCAGGCTGCCAACGAAAAAGCGAATGGTTTATTTGTTGAACACACCTATATGGAATCCATTGGAGGCAAAAAACCATCGGCTATGTTAAATCACCGGCCAGCTTATTGGATGAATCCAAAAGAAGAATATGAATTAGGCTATCATCATTTAAGTCAGATGTTTAACGAGCAACTTCGCACACATTTTCACGATGCAGATGGCAGTGTTTTTCTAAAAGGCTTAAAGCGAATGCTTAATAAATATCCAATCAACTTAAATGAGTTAAAATACTTTCAGGTAAACTTCCCATCAAAGCATATTTCGGAGCTCATAATGGATGAGTGCGAAGAGTTGGGCATATCGCGCGAAACGCTTTATACAAAAATGGCATCGATGGGATACGCGGGTCCACCCATGGCTTTTATTTCTATCGATAAAATTATTTCGGAAGAAAAATTACAGCCTAATAATTTGATTTTGAGTTTTGTTACCGAAGTAAGTAAGTTTATGCAGGCTGGGTACGCTATTAAATATTATTAGTTTGGCATAATTTCTGCATATTGACCCGTGTTAAAATATTATGTATTTTTATTAAAATGTTAACTAATTAATTTTAGGGTTATGAAAAAAATATTTACAATGATTATGTTAGCCTTATTTGTACAGGCTGGTTTTGCTCAGGAAACTGATAATGAAATGAAAACACTTTTTACAGGCAAGAACTTGAAATATACAGGTATGTTTCTTTCCCCTGAGCTAAAGGGAACCATTATTAATGATGGTGAAGGTAAAGATGGTTATGGCTTTATTTTAGGTGGAAGAATGGGAGTTATTTTTAACGATAAATATTCTGTTGGACTTGGTGGTTACGGGCTTACTACAGCGCATACAGTTAATTTATTAGATTATGCCGAAATTAACGATGCAGCTGCCCGTTTAGGATTCGGATATGGTGGTGTTGTGCTGGAATATATCGTTTTTGGAAATAAAGTAATGCATTTTACCATTCCGGTTTTAATCGGTGGTGGAGGTGTTAGTCTGTATAAAGATATTTCGGTTGCTGATGATAATGTTTATTGGGACGATTTTAAAACCTACGAAAGTTCAGGGTTTTTTGTTATTGAACCGGGTTTTAATGTAGAAATAAACATTACTAAATTTATGCGTCTTGATGTTGGGGCGTCATACAGAATGGTGCAGTTTTCAGAAATGACCTATTTAGATGATAGCGATGCTAAATTATCGAACTTCGGAGTAAATGC
>CAYVEW010000248.1:0-2643 GCA_964450375.1 uncultured Bacteroidales bacterium | reverse complement strand
ATATCAACTTTTTTAGTAAGTAATTGTTAAATATATAAAAATAAGCAGAAAATAATTATTTTTTTATCTGTTTATCTTTTGGTCATGCGGAAGCATGGTTTAAAATAAACATTTTCGTGTGCGATGAATCTTCGTTTTAATCATGCTTATTTCATCAGGCTAAAACCAATTAAACAAAGATATAAAATATGTGTAGCTTTGTTGCGTTTATACAAAGTAAAAATTATCATATCTTTGCAGTAAATTAACAAATTGCATGTCGTCGGAATTATTAAATAAGATATTATTTCCATCAGACTTAAAAAAGTTGGATATTGCGGATTTACCTAAGTTAAGTCAGGAGCTCAGGCAATTTATTATCGACATTGTTTCGTCTAACCCGGGGCACTTTGGGGCCAGTCTAGGCGTGGTAGAGTTAACAGTAGCTTTGCATTATGTGTTTAACACACCCACAGATAAAATTATATGGGATGTGGGCCATCAGGCATATGGACACAAAATATTAACAGGCCGCCGCGAACAGTTTCATACAAACCGGAAATATAAAGGAATCAGTGGATTCCCTAAGCCATCAGAAAGCGAATACGATGCTTTTGGTGTGGGGCACTCATCCACTTCTATTTCTGCTGCTTTGGGAATGGCAAAAGCAGCCCGAATGCAAAACGATGAAAAAAAGCAAATTGTGGCCGTAATAGGCGATGGCTCAATGACAGCCGGATTGGCTTTTGAAGGATTAAATAATGCTGCAATCGAAAAAACAAACCTGCTGGTTATTTTAAATGATAATAACATGGCCATTGACCCGAATGTGGGTGCTTTAAAAGAATACTTGCTCGATATAACTACATCCAAAACGTACAACAAACTCAAAGATGATGTATGGAATTTGCTGGGTTATTTAAATAAGTTGGGGCCTAACTACCAAAAGATGGTTCAACAAATTGATAATGCTGTCAAATCATTTTTATTACGACAAAGTAATCTGTTCGAATCTTTAAATTTCCGCTATTTTGGGCCGGTGGATGGACATGATGTTGTGTATTTGACTAAAATATTAAAAGATTTAAAAGATATTAAAGGCCCTAAATTGCTGCATGTGGTTACCCAAAAGGGGAAAGGGTTTAAGCAGGCAGAACTCAATCAAACCGCTTGGCATGCACCGGGTAAGTTCGACAAGAATACGGGAGAAATTTTCAAAATAAAATCAGATAAACCAGAGCCACCTAAATATCAGGATGTTTTTGGGCATACCATTGTGGAGCTGGCTAAGCAAAACGAAAAGATTGTTGGAATTACTCCAGCCATGCCTACCGGATGTTCACTAAATATTATGATGGAAGAGATGCCGGAACGAACATTTGATGTGGGTATTGCCGAGCAACATGCAGTCACTTTTTCGGCCGGATTGGCTATTGAAGGTATGCTGCCTTTTTGTAATATTTATTCTTCGTTTATGCAGCGTGCTTACGATCAGGTAATACACGACGTGGCTATTCAGAACCTGAATGTTGTGTTGTGTCTGGATCGTGGCGGATTGGTCGGCGAAGATGGTGCAACCCACCATGGTGTTTACGATTTGGCCTATCTTCGAAGCATTCCGAATTTGACAGTTTCTGCTCCCATGAACGAGGAAGAACTGCGAAATCTTATGTATACTGCTCAAAAAGAAAATAAAGGGCCATTTTCCATTCGCTATCCGCGAGGCAAAGGGGTAATGACCGAATGGCAAACTCCATTTAAAGAAATACCGGTAGGTAAAGGACGACTTATACGAAAAGGATCTGATGTTGCCATCTTATCCATAGGGCATGTAGGAAACTTTGTGGTTGAAGCATCCAAAGTTTTGGCAACAAAACGAATCGATGTGGAGCATTACGATATGCGTTTTGTAAAACCACTGGATGAGGAAATTCTGCATCATGTCGGGAAAAATTTTAAATCAGTAATTACCATTGAAGATGGAACGATTGTAGGCGGTTTTGGAAGTGCGGTTTTAGAGTTTATGAGCGAAAATGCCTATACGCCTGCAGTAAAACGTATGGGTGTACCCGACAGGTTTATCGATCATGGTACTCCACAAGAATTGCAAAAAGAGTGTGGTTTTGATGTGGAGGGCATCATTAAAACCGTTAAATCGTTTATTCAACCAAACATATTGTCGAATACAGGATAGTTTTTTGCATAAAATTTTGTGTATATAAAACTATTATCTATTTTTGCTAATCCAATTTTTAAACGCCTGGATGGCGGAATTGGTAGACGCGCTGGTCTCAAACACCAGTGAACGCAAGTTCGTGCCGGTTCGACCCCGGCTCCAGGTACAAAGCTCATCTTTCACGATGGGCTTTTTATTTAGGTGTACGTTATGTATTATGTTTATGCAATAAGAAGGGATTACATTTATATTCTTGTGGGATGATTAAAATTGGCATTGGGTCTAAAATATGTATAGAAAATTAGATTTAAATGAAGGTGCAGAGCACCGAAAAATTTATAGCAATGTGTAATATGTTAAATTAAGGTGCAGCGCACCGCAATATCTATTTTCATCTTATATTTTCACCCAAAACCAGACAGGCGTTAATACAAAAACATAGAAAAATGAATTAGAAAAATATATAACCGGAATTATTCAGAAAATTA
>CAYVEW010000247.1:0-2655 GCA_964450375.1 uncultured Bacteroidales bacterium | reverse complement strand
GCTAAATCAGGACAATCGGTAAAGTCGTATTCGAAATAGGTGCAGGTGGTTGGTATGTTTTTAATTCTTACCCCAAAATTTGTAAATACAGAATCAACACCCAGGGTTTTGTAAAGCTCGGTTAAAACAGAATCTCCCTGCAGGCTGTTTTTTTCTACGCCGGTTAATTCAACCATTGAGTTTTCCGACAAAGAAATAATTTCAAACCAGTACGATGCCGACGACCAGTCGGACTCTACAATGATTTCTTTAGCCTGGTATTTTCCCGATTCAATTTTAATAACATCTTGTTTCCATTCAATAGCAATTCCAAACTCCTGCATCAGTTTAATAGTCATCCAAATATAATCTTTCGATAAAATTTTATCTTCAATGGTAAGCTTTAGGCCGTTGTCTAAATAGGGGGCAATCATTAATAAAGCACTAATATACTGGCTGCTAATGTTTCCTGGTATGCTAATAGCTTTTGATTTAAGATTTGTTCCAGTTATTTTAAGCGGCGGATACGCTTCTCTTTCGGTATAATCAATTTGTGCTCCCAGTGTTCTTAAAATATCTACCAATGCACGAATCGGCCGCTGTTTCATTCTTTCGCTACCAGTAAGAATCCTTTCTCCTGGCACAGTAGATAAAAAGGCGGTTAAAAACCGCATGGCTGTTCCGGTGGCACCAATATCAATTAAATTGCTTCCTAAATTATTCAGAGCTTCAATTAGCACCTGAGTATCTTTACTTTCAGAAAGGTTTTTTATTTTAAATTTTTCTTCAGCAAGTGCTCTAATTATTAATAACCGGTTCGATAGACTTTTAGATGCCGGAAGAGATATAAAACCCTTGATTTCTTTATTTGGAGAGAATAGTTTTATCATTTCTATAAATTCATATACCAGTTTAATGCTTCGGTAAGATCTGCTTTTTCAATATTTTGGTTGATTCTGATCTTCCCAAAATCTTCTAATAAGGTAAAGTTAATTTGGGCATTTTCATTCTTTTTATCATGAAGCATCAAATCGAAAATTTTATCATGCGAATTTATATCTAAGGCAAGCTTATCGTAAGTTTTGAGTATATACGATGTAATATCATTCAATTTATTTTCATCAAATCCACATAGTTTATTCGATATATACAGTTCGCAAATTAATCCGTGGGCAACTGCTTCGCCATGCAAAACGGGTGTATCCGAATTCATAAATAAACTTTCGAATGCATGCCCGAATGTGTGTCCTAAATTTAATGCTTTACGAATTCCACGTTCGTTAGGATCTTGCTCAACAAAATGATTTTTAATATTTACCGATCGTGCAATCAGTTGGTTTAATTCTTTAAATCCGATTCGTCTGATTTCATGCGCTGATAAGGTAGTCCAGTCTTTTTCGTCAAATATAAGCGCGTGCTTAAGCATTTCGGCCCAGCCCGATAAAATATTTCTATTGTCGAGTGTGCGGTTAAACGAGCTGTCGATTATAACAAATTTCGGATGACTGAAAACGCCGATCTCATTTTTTAATCCCATAAAGTTAAAACCCGTTTTTCCACCTGCCGATGCATCTACTTGCGATAAAAGTGTTGTGGGGATGTTGATAAAATTCATGCCGCGTTTAAACGTTGAAGCAGCAAAACCACCTAAATCACATAGCAGTCCACCACCCAGGTTAATTAATAGCGATGATCTGTCCGCACCTTTTTCTGAAAATATCTTCCAGATTTGTTCAACCGTTCTTATCGATTTGTTGTTTTCACCACTTTTGGTTTCGATAATTTCTGCCTTTTTGAATTGATCTTCGATAGTTATTTTTGGCAAACAATGCACCTTGGTGTTCTCATCAACCGTAATAAAAACTTTGGAAAACTGATTTTCGGATAAAATCTGTTCAAAAATTTTATTGATTTCCGATGATATATATAGTGTAGAAAATGGAGTGTTTATTTTCATATTTTTAATACAATTTCAAAATCCGACACTAAATTACTAAATATTTTTGCATACTGTTAAACCGCAATTCTTATTCTGAATAATTATGTATCAATTACAAACTTACGTATCTTTGTTATTAAAATTAGGTAAAAATGTTTTTTGACAATCGAAAAACCGTATTAAAATTAAATAAGCTCAGGTATATTACCCTATTGGGATTTCTAACCTTAGTTGGAATTATAATCTGGTCGGGCTGGTTCGATGAGCTGGTTTTCGGGCTAAGTAAACTTAGTTATATAGTATTTTTAAGTATTATTTATATCTTCTATTTAATTTTTATATTCATTATAAATTATCATTTTTTCTCGTTCAACGACAATGGCGATAAACTTGTTTTTAGATACGTCTCCTTTCGACCTTTCGATAATGCAAAAAAGGCAATCGAGATAGAAAAGTCAAGATTTGGAGGATATAAAATCCAAAAATCATTTTTTAATCTTAAAACCGAGTTGGTACTTAGTGTTAAAACAAAAAACGGATTAGCTAAATTTCCACCTATTGGTATTTCTGCTTTAACAAAAGATCAGATAAAACTCTTAAAAATGTCGTTAAATCAGTTTGTTTAACTCAATCTGATTAAGTTATTTAAATACTGTAAAATCTTATTCCAAACACTACAAAAAAAATGTGTTTAATATCATATCGTGTAAAACGAAATATTTTTGGATTATATGAAT
>CAYVEW010000246.1:0-2655 GCA_964450375.1 uncultured Bacteroidales bacterium | reverse complement strand
GATGAATAGGAAAGGTAAAGTATATTACGAAGATCATTATTGTGGTATAATTGAAGAAACTGAAACAGGTTATCGTTTTACTTATGATTCAGAGTATGTAGATAATGATGAATCAAAAGCTATAAGTAAGACATTGCCATTGGCAAAAGGAGCTTATACTTCAAAAACAATGTTTCCTTTTTTCGATGGCTTAATACCGGAAGGGTGGCTATTAGATATTGCCCAAAAACATTGGAAAATTGATGAACGTGATCGTATGGCATTGTTACTTACTTGCTGTAATGACTGCATTGGCGCAGTTAGTGTAAAAGCTTTAAATGAAGAAGAATGAACAACAAATGTTTATATTGCTATCAAGAAAATGATTCGGGAGTAAAGGATTTTCACCCTGGATGTAGTAAAAAAATGTTTGGTACTGAAGAACCGCCAGTATTGGACTATTCTTTTTCTGAAATGGCAAAACTAGCAGAAAAAGTTATAAGCACAAGTGTTACAGTTCCAGGGGTTCAGGCAAAACTGTCTTTACATTTAGATAAAAAGCATGGAAAGCCTTCAAAATTAACATTGGTAGGTTTGTGGGGTGATTATATATTAAAACCACCAACAGCAAATTATCCACAATTACCGGAAAATGAAGATTTAAGTATGCATTTAGCTGAGTCATTTAAAATAAAAGTTGTTCCACACTCTTTGATAAAATTGAAGTCAGGAGAATTGGCATATCTCACTAAACGTGTTGATCGTGATAAGAAAGGAAAATTGCACATGGAAGACTTTTGTCAGTTATCTGAAAGGCTTACAGAAGATAAGTATAAAGCATCTATGGAACAAGTCGGAAAGCTAACTCTGCAATATTCTTCTAATCCATTACTTGATGCGTTAACTTTATTTGAAGTTACTGTATTTTCCTTTTTAACAGGTAATGCAGATATGCATTTAAAGAATTTTTCTTTATTAGATTACAGAAACGGAATGACAGGTTTGTCACCGGCATATGATATGTTATCAACAAGATTGGTAATACCTGAGAAGGAAGATAACGAAGAAATGGCTTTAACTTTAAATGGAAGGAAAAGAAATTTTAAATTGAACGATTTTTATGTATTTGGAGAAAGATTAAAACTTACAGAGAAGCAAGTACAAAATTCTTTGAATAAATTTTCAAAACAATTAGATAAAGTATTAACTTTCGTTGATTCTTCTTTCCTGTCGGCTGATTTTAAAGAATCTTATAAGGAACTGATTCAAAAACGTGCCGAAAGGTTAAAATTCTAATTTTTTTACAACTGTGTTACAACTTTCAACTTTTTTAATGTAGTTTAATAGTCAATAAATCAGTTGATAACGTAATTAAAATTACTTTCTGTATCTGAAAATAGTAAATAATTAGTATCAGTCATGCTGAACTTGTTTCAGCATCTGTTAAAAAAACCAGCCATGATGAAACAGGGATACGTATACATCATATCAAACAAAAATAGAACAACTCTATATATTGGTGTTACGAATAATCTTGAACGCCGGGTACTCGAACATAAAGCTGCCTGTGGTTCAGTTTTTACATCAAAATACAACCTTTTTGATTTGTTATATTGGGAAAAAATTGATGGAATGCAGAGAGCAATAGATAGGGAAAAACAATTAAAAAACTGGCATAGAGATTGGAAATGGAATTTGATTAAAGAAGAAAACCCTGAGTTGAAAGATTTGGCTGAAGAATGGTTCGCCGATGATGATATAAAGGAATATAAAAGGAGTGTTTTGGCAGATTCCGAAACAAGTTCGGAATGACTGCAATAAATAATATCAAACCAAACTTAATCCCTAACTAATTTTTAATCCGGGCATTTCAATATGGTAAATGTCCCATCCGCCATAGATGCTTGGTTTAAGCTTAAAAATTCCATTGCCTGTAAAAGTGATAGACTCTGAACTGTTTTTAAAACAGCCTTTGTAATGAATATTGCAGCTTAATCGTGCGTCTGTTTTGTCTTTATTAATGCTTATCTCATCAATCTTATTTGAAATGATTTCGAAATAATCGAAAGAATCAAGAAAGTTGTTAATCTTATCTATCACAACTTTTTCATCTAACTTATCTTCTTTTGAATTCTGATAATTTTCTGCATCAATGCATAACAAATCATAACCATCGCCACTGATATTTGGCATTTTAGATAGTGTGCACCTGAAAAAATAATCATATGCTTGTTCAATGTCAAACTGAGCATTCGGGTGAAAATCCTCATAGGTAAAACAAGAGTACATCTCTTCAATGCGCACATTTTCAATTTCATAAGCAAATAACTCTTCGGTAATAAAGCGGTATAACTCTGTTTGATCAACTTCGCATAAGGTTCCCAGGTGAATGTTGTTTTCATCCATTATTTCATATAGCCTTTGCAGTTCGATGGAAATTTCTTCTGGTTCCAGTTCATGAACCTTTTTGAAGGTTGGCTCTCCCATATATTTCCAAATACTTGTGGTTTCAAAATTACTAAACTGCTGTTCAAACTGTTCAATATTATTTAACCATTTACTTTCCAATTCTGGTGAAATATTGCTTTCCTGATTAAAATGGGCGCCATATTTATCTTCTAACTCTTTTTTCTTAAGTTCATTATCAATTTTTTGATTATAATCATTATTCTTCGA
>CAYVEW010000245.1:0-2660 GCA_964450375.1 uncultured Bacteroidales bacterium | reverse complement strand
TTAACTGAATGGCCTTTTGAGCTGCCTGTTCCGTTTCCTGGTTTTGGGCAAAGGCGCCAAAAGAAATGATGATTGCGATGAATGTTAGGGTTAATTGTTTCATATTAATTGTTTTATAATTTTTACCAGTAAATGATCACATATCCATCAGCTCCATTACCACCAGTGCGATCAGTAGCTTCAGCACCACCGCCACCGCCACCACCTGGAAAGGCTCCATCTATTGTGCGGTTAGGATCCCAATAGACACCTCCATCTCCTCCATTTCCTCCAAAAGGAGCTGTACCTCCATTTCCTCCAGTTGCATTATCTACTTCAGTACCTAAGTCCCCATTTTCACCTGTTATATTAATGTCACCATTTGTAGCTGTTCCTCCTAAAGCGATAAAATCATTATCATCGTCACCACCAGTTCCACCATTTGCAGTTAATGTTAATGCTCCTCCAGCTACTTCACTATACCCTCCATTACTTCCATTACCATTATAAGCACCACCTGAACCACCTGAGCCAACTGTAATGGTAAGAGTAGCTGTTCCGGAAACATCAATAGTTCCTTCACAATATCCTCCAGATCCACCGCCACTTCCACTTTCGTCATTGAAATTAAAATCTCCACCTGCGCCTCCGCCTCCAGCACCCCATATTTTTACATGAACTATTTTAACTCCTGATGGAATAGTCCAGCTACCATTATCAGCTGTTGTAAATCCTTGCATTCCGTTTGGTACTCCAATGTTTTTAGCTGCTGAACCTGTACCAACAGTTAATATTTCATCATCAGAATCCCAGCTTATTTGTCCTTCTGCTATAGCTGTAGAAACATCTGTGGCTTGTGGTAATTTTAAACCTTCGTTCGCATCACTTGCGTCTATTTGAGATAAATCTAACATAACATCATCAGGCACAACCACATTTCCAGTTCCTGCTTGTAAAGTGAGAGATGATGTTCCGGTTGTGTTTCCAATTGTAATGTTTTTATCAACAGCCGATGTCCCAACATTTAAACCACCAGAACCAGCTTCAATAGATGTAGTACTGGTTGAATTACTACTTCCAAGATTTACTGTTTTTGCTGCTGCACCTGTTCCAATATCAATTGTTTGAGCAGCAGAACCACCTATAGTTACTGTTCCGGTAGATGTTCCAGTATTAATGTTTGTAGAAAAATTAGAGTTATCATTTAAATCTATAACATCTCCATATGCAATAAAACCATCTGTGTGAGTTTTCTTACCTGGTACTGTTTGAACTGCATTTCTAAGCATGTCTCCTGTTCCAGGTGCAGCAGACCATTCAGGAGCTGTGCCACCAGCATTCATTGTTAATATTAATCCATTGGCTCCGGCTGAAGATAATAGTGCTGTAGTTCCAGCAGCAGTTTGATATGGAATATATCCTGCACCACCACCAGCAATGTTATCTGCTGTTGTTGCAGTGGTTGCATTACCTGAAACATCGCCAATTATGTCTGCTGTAACTTGATTAAATTGAACATTATCTGTTGTGGTTAAGCTTTGATCCAGAGCTCCTAAATAACTCCATTGTCCATTATCTATTGTAACAGCATTGATGTTTTCTAACTGATCAACTTCAGCAGTAGTTAGAGCACTTAATCCATTATTGTCAAGCAAAATGGTTCCAGATGCATCCGGCAATGTTATGGTGTTTATTCCACTAGGTTCGCCAACAGCAAGTGTAGTTATATTTGCATCTACATTGGCTCCTTCAAATACCACGGCGTTTGTACCTTGAACAATACCATTTATGGTTATGGCATCTGTGGCATCACTTCCAAGGGTAACATTACCATTAACAATTAAATCAGTTACAGTAGCTGCAGCAGCAGTTGTTGCGCCAATCACTGTTCCATCAATATTTCCACCGTTGATATCAGCTGTGGGAATAGTTACTGTTCCGGTAAATGTAGGATTATTAATTGGAGCCTTTATTGCCAATGCATCAAATACTGCATTTTGAGTTGGAGCAAGATTTGTTTCTCCGTCTGCAATAGCATCAGTTACCTTAGCGTCTACATAAGCAGTTGTTGCTAATTTGGTAGAATTATCACCTGCAGCCTGTGTTGTTGCTGTTGTACCATCTGGTAGAGCAGGAGTACCTGAAAGATTCGATGCTGTAGTTGCATTACCTGATAGGCTAGCATTAATAGTTCCAGCGCTGAAGTTACCACTAGCATCTCTGGCCACGATTGCATTAGCCGTATTAGCATCAGTTGCAGTAGTAGCAGAGTTAGAAACTTTTCCAGCAGTTGAGATTGTAGCTAATTTGGTATCAACAATTTCTGCTGTAGCACTTATATCATCATTTACAATTGTACCATCAGCGATATCTTCGGAAAGAATTGTTTCGTTGAATATTTTATCGGTTGTAACAGCATTTGCAGCTAACTTAGCATTAGAAATACCAAGGTCTTTCACTTGTACGACATCCCCTGTTGTTTCCAGAGTCGTTCCGTCAGGATTTACTTCCAAACTACCATCTACAGCATTTTGTATTAAAGCAACACCAGCAACATCAGCATTTATTTTAGCAGCAGTTACGGCATCGTCAGCAATATCAATAGTTGCGATTGTTTCATCGAATATTTCATCAGAAGTTACAGCTCCGGTATTAATGTCGTCTGCTGTAATAGAGTTATC
>CAYVEW010000244.1:0-2688 GCA_964450375.1 uncultured Bacteroidales bacterium | reverse complement strand
CTGTTTGTAACCAATCGTATTACTGTACAGGTGAAGCTCCGTAGGAGCGGTCTGATCTAAGCCCGCCACAACGTGGCTCGTAAAGACTAAGCACATTTTTTACAAACAGAGCGCTACTTCGTAGCTTTATTTTTGTTGTTACATCTGTTTTTATTAGTAGCTTTATGTAAAAAAAAAGTAATAAAAATGGCCAACACATACACACAACTATATACTCATATTGTTTTTACAGTAAAAAATAGAGAAAATTTAATTCTCCAAAAACACAAAGAAGAATTACATAAATACACTGCAGGTATTATTCAAAACCGAAACCATAAATTGCTTGCTATAAATTTTATGCCCGATCACGTTCATGTTTTTATTGGATATAAACCATCGCAACCGCTTCCTGATTTAGTTCGTGATATTAAAGCAAACACATCAAAATTTATTAATGAAAAAAACTGGATATTAGGAAAATTCCGGTGGCAGGAAGGATATGGAGCATTTTCATGTTCTCAATCGCATATCGATAAAGTAATTCATTACATCAATAATCAGGAAGTACATCATAAAAAATCATCTTTTAAAGATGAATACCTTAAGCTTCTTAAAAGATATGACATTGATTATAATGAAGAATATCTTTTTGAATGGATAGAAAATTGATTATTACTATGCACGAATTATCAAAAAAAGAAAAGAAAACAGCCCGCCAAATCATTGAAAAGGGTTTACAAACCGAGTACAAAACCGGAATTAAACGCTGCAGGAAAATTCTGGATAACTGGAACCCCAAAGCATTAGATCACAGGGAAACATACCACCAACTTTTTAAAACACTTACCGAATTCGATAAACACATTGCATACAGGTACGATGCAATAACCGGCTCGAAATATCTCTTAACTATAGCCGCTCTGCTACACGATAAGATAATTAGTATCAGCGACCTGAAAGATTTTAGCGATGAAACGTGCGAGATACTTATTCGTTGGAGTGGAATTAAGGAAGACTAATAGTAAATTTAACGGGAAATAATTGATAAATATGGAAGATCGATTTAAACATTTTGATTATATGCTAACAAACGATCCTGAGTTCATGAATAAAAGAACGGGTATTACTCCCGAATTATTCAGACAAATGGAGTCGTTACATGGTAAGGCGCTAAAAGGCGGTCAAAAAAACATCGACTATTTAATACATAAAATAGAACAATACCCCAATGTTCCGCAGTTAAAAAATTATTTATCGACAGCCTACATGCAAACAGGTATGCACGAAAAGGCTTTCGAAGTAAATAACTGGATTATTAAAGAGCATCCCGATTATTTGTATGGTTTATTAAACAAGGCACACGAATACTATATCAAAGAGCAGTACGAGAAAATACCAGGCTTATTAGGCAATTTAATGGAGATTAAGGAATTATATCCCGAACGCGATGTTTTTCATGTGGGCGAATTTCTTTCATTTAATAAATTAGCTGTAATGTATTTTTCGGTTATCGGCAATTTAGAAGCCGCCGAATCGCGGTATGAGTTGATGGAAGAGCTGGCTCCCGACCATTCCGAAACAGAATCAGCTTTTAATGCACTTATGGCTGCCCGAATGAAAGCGGCGCACACACGTGCACTTGAAGAAGAAAAAACTCGCATACGTCCCGAATTTAATACCTATAATAAATCGGTTCAAACAGATAAAGCCCCCGTGTTTGAAAATCAAATCATTACAGAGCTTTACAAAAACGATATTGATATAAACCATACGATATTAAAAGAAATCTTAGGATTACCGCGCCATTCAATTATAAACGACCTGAAAAAAGTTCTGTGGGATTCGGTTTGCCGGTTCGAATATTTTAAGGAGCTGGATGAAAGTGAAAATCTAGATATTAAGAAACTCACCTTTCCTATTCATGCTGTTTTTTTGCTGGGCGAATTAAAAGCTTTCGATGCTTTGCATAACATTTTAGAAACATTCAGGCAGGGAAAAGTATATATTGAATTCTGGTATAGTGATTTTATGACTAATGCTTTATGGTTGCCTTTATACCAGTTAACCGAAAGTAATCTGGATACTTTAAAAGACTTTATGCTTACGCCGGGAGTGTATACTTATGCCAAAAGCGAAGTTTCAACGGCTGTAATGCAGTATTATTTTAATCATCCCCAAAAAAGAATTGAAGTTTCAGGTTGGTATGACAAGCTTCTGAATGCATTTCTAAACACTCAAAAAGATAATCTAATCGATACGGAATTAATTGGTTTAATGGTATGTGAGATATTGGAAGCCGATTTTAAAGAACTTATTCCTGTTATCGAAAAGCTTTTCGAAAAAGGATATGTTGCCCGGGGAGTATGCGGTACATTAGATGAAGTTAAACAAGATTTTGGTAAGCACGAAATGGAGCGCTTTCGAAAAAAAGAAAGCTCGATTTTTGAAATGTATGATCATGTTGTAAATAATTGGTACTCCTACAATAAAGAAAAACAAGATAAGGCATTTGTAAAAATTGACCAGAGCGAAGAAACATATGTGCGCGAAGAACCTAAAATTGGACGAAACGATCCATGTCTATGTGGAAGCGGGAAAAAATACAAAAAGTGTTGCATGAATAAATAGAGATACAATAATTTTTATACCCGATCTGATATAAATTTCGTTAAAATATTTGTTTTTATACCCGAAAAGGTATAATAT
>CAYVEW010000243.1:0-2698 GCA_964450375.1 uncultured Bacteroidales bacterium | reverse complement strand
ATGTAAATAAAGCTCTGGTTTACCATTTGTGCCATATTTTATTTCAATATCCCTATAATCCTCTTCCAGCTGAAAATAATCCAAAATTGATTTTTTAATTAAATACCTGGCACCAAGACTTTTTATCTGATTTTTATTTTCAACAAATTTGATCTCATGATCGCTAAAAAATGTTTTAAACGATTGATCAGTAAAGAACTCTTCCATTTCAGCGAGCGTTTTTATTTCAGTGATCTCCTTTATCATTTAATCCTGTTCTTTTTTCACATTGAGTGCAAGCTTGCAAAACAGTTCGGTTTCTGCTTTTAAGGCTTCATCCCTGCTGGTATTCATCGCGTTATGAATTGATTTCATTGCTGATTTAATTACATCAATTGATCTGTCTGAAATCATGCTTTGTAATTTTTGTTTTGCCAGCTCAAACGAATCTTTGCTGTCAGCAATATAGTTTATAAAGCCATACTCCTTTGCCTGATCTGAATTAATAAGATCGGCACTTAAAATAATATCGTATACTTTTTTACCAAGTAGCTGAAAAAGTCGGAAGCTCCCGCCCAATCCGGGAATTAGCCCATGGTTTAACTCCGGAAAAGCAAATAATGCTCTGCTAGAACATACACGCAAGTGGGTGGCCAGGGCAATTTCCAGGCCTCCACCAAAGCACACTCCGTTTATGGCTGCAATCACCGGAATATCCAAATCTTCGATATAATTTAATATTTTCTTTCCTTGGTTCATTTTCTGGGCAAGCTTTTTTTCATCGTCGGCAAGTTTTCCTAATTGCTCTATGTCGGCTCCGGCAGAAAAATTCCTTCCTGTTCCCCGGATGATAATTCCTTTTAATCCATCTTCAGATGTCCACTCTATCAGTTGGTTAAAATTGATAAAATCGGGCGAAACAAGATAGTTTTCTTTCCCGTTCGAAATAGATAAAACTCCAATTTCTCCTTGTCTTTCCCAACGTACCATATTCGATTGTTCCATAATCTACTTTATCAGTGCTAAAAAATCATCAGGTATATCCTGCGGAATTCTACTTTTATCAATGAACAATGTTTTTATTTCGGCCTTTGCTGATTTTTCATTCTGCGTAAGATTGAAAATTTCATGGGTAAAAATTAAATATGGATCCTCTCTCCTGATTTTTGTCTTCACTTCAACCCGATCGAATAATTTCAGCTCTCTCATGTACTTGATATACGTTTCAGTTACTACCAGTAATAAATCTCTTTTTAAGAATAAATCCAGTAGTCCGGCTTGTTTTAATATTTCCCAACGGGCTTGTTCTGTATAGCTTACATAAACTGCATTGTTCACATGCCCGTAAGAATCAAGCTCATATCCGCGTACATCCGTATTAAAACAATAAGTCATATTTTCTGATTTAACTGGTAAAAATAAAGAGAAAAAAGGAGTTTTTTTAGCATTTCATCAATTCCCTAAGTGTTTTCATCTAAAAAAGTTCCATGTGGATCTCTTAATTGTGAATAGGTGTTGGTGTTTTCCTTTGCTGAATGTCTATTTTTTAATGCTTATTTGCTATTTTTAGCAATTCATTCTAATATTTTATGAAAGATAAAATCAAAATCCCTAAATATCCGCCAGCCCGGATTTTAAAAATCGTTGAACGCTTCAGGTATTTTTTAATACGCTTGTCGCACAAACTTACACCGGCTAATGTAGCTATAATAGAAATGGCCCAGGGTTTTTACGTATCGAAGGCTATTGGAACTGCTGCCGATTTAAACCTGGCTGAGATTCTTAAAAGTAATGAAAAACCAATTTCAGAGATTGCGAAAGAAGCGCAAGTGAATGAAGAATCACTATATCGGCTTATGCGAATGCTCTCCAGTCAGGGTATTTTTAAAGAGAAGCGAAATAAAATTTTCAAGAATAATCGCTTATCCAGGACCTTATTAGATACGCAAAATTCCATGCGGCACATGATTATTCACCAGGTGAATAGTATCAACTGGAAAATGTTCGAAGAATTGGATTATGTTGTAAAAACAGGGAACAATGCAGCGCAAAAGATTCTTGGAATGGATGTGTTTCAGTATCTTGAAAAGAATCCTGACAGAAATAAGATTTATAATCAAGCCATGACAAACTCATCGTTGATGTTGAGTTATGCAATCCTATCAGAATACAATTTTAAAAATATCCATAAGATTATTGACATTGGAGGCGGACAAGGAATTCTGGCATCAATGATTCTGCATAAATATCCGAAGCTAAAAGCAGCTATTTTTGATTTACCACATGTTGTTGAAGGAGCTAAAAGCATTGCTCAGCAATTCAAGGTAAGTGAACGATTAGAAACAATTGCGGGTAATTTCTTCGAAGAGATTCCTGTTGGTGCAGATATGTATTTTTTAAAAAGCATCGCTCATAATTTATCTGACGATCAATGCATTGATATTCTAAAGCGAATAAAATCGGTTTTACCTGTAGATGGTAAAATATTAATTTTTGAACCCATTATCGAGAATAACAATAGCTATTCGTTTGCCAAACTGTATGATGTTCAGATGCTTGTTAGCAGAAACGGAGGAAAAGAACGGACAAAGGAAGAATTCTATGAAATTGTAACTAAAGCTGATTTGAAACTACAACGAATCATTGAAACTGCTGCACCATTTTCTATCATTGAAGTAGCACATTAGATATTTTTTATGATATCTTTAAAAAGAATTAA
>CAYVEW010000242.1:0-2718 GCA_964450375.1 uncultured Bacteroidales bacterium | reverse complement strand
AATTATCCTGCCATCTTTTACGTTTATTATACTTTAAGAAATCACGTAAAGTAGAACCCTTAACATTAATCATAAAGTTATAACTCTGCATATAACCAACAGGAATCCAATTAAACGTCATTTCCCAACAATGCAGGTCTCTGTGGATATTAATTGAGCCGTTGGATAATTCTTTTTCTGCAATATCGAAATTGGCTCTAAAGCTTATTTTCCAGTTTTTGGTTAAACTAAAATCGCCACTTAAACCAAGGGTTTGAGTAATTTTACTTTCGAATTTAGGTTTTGTGTACAAAAACTTATAATCTACATTAATCGACCAGGGGATGTCAAAATCAACATAAGTCATTACTTGTTCGTTAAAATCATTTATTGCCTGTGCAGTCTGATCCTGACTATAACCCGCATCAGCGCTCGGCGCATTACCTGCAAAACCAGACATTCGGCTGTTACTTTCAGAATCATCATCATTACCTGATTTTCCGGCTTTTGAATTTAAACGAAAACTCACCGACACATCAAAACGCTCCAAACGACCTATTTTTTTTAAAAAAGAAGTTTCATCAGTATTAAACCAATGTGCCCTGTTTATTTTATTTCCTTCTTCATCCAAAGCATAGGTATTTAGTGCGCCACCAAAATTAATATTTACTTTGTTATCGAATAAGGTAGTTCTTCCCCTTATGGATATAGGTGCCCAATGAAATTCTTCAGCAAATATGTTATAACTGGTATTTAAGTTAAAGCTTTCCAGCAATTTGATCTTTTTGGTGCCGGTTCCGGTTGTATCTTTTGCATCGCGAACCTTCATCTCCAGATTATTATTAAGCCCGAAGCTGATAGCACCACTTTCGCCCGGAGCGGCCGGTAATCTGTAAATACCATTTTCATAGATTGAAATGTCTTTCCCCGATATGGTATCGTTAAAATAATAACCATCTACCATGCTACCTAAATCGGGTCTGTACGAAATCCCAACCGATGGAGTCATCACATGTCGAACAGCAACAACCTTGGAGTTTGGATTTTTCATCTGGTACATTCCATAAACATTTGGGCCCACACTAAGCGAAACGGAAGGTTCAACCAATTGAGCATAATACAAACCCTGTTTAACTTCCGAATTTAAATACGTTACTGTATCTCCTGCTGTATTAACAGAATCATTCCGATATGAATATTCTAATTTATCTGTGTAAACGATACCAGTATACTGAACTCTCGGACTTAAATTGAAATGCTTTAATATTTTAAAGTTGGTGCTTAAGGGAATATTATGCTGGAATCCATTTTCGAAATCCGACCATTTTGTATCCGTAAAAAGTAAACTATCGTATGTGCTAATTCTGTTTTCCAGTTTAGATGAATACTGCACTTCAATATCTTCATACCACTTTGTATCACCTGTTGAATTCTTTTTTCTGAACGGATATTGTCTGTCCATATTAAATGTAACTACGGGCAGGGTTAAGTTAACCGATTCGTTCTGACTATTCTGTGAGTGCCTTAAATCCATATTTAAGCGAAACGGACTACCAGGCCAGGTTTTTCCGTAAGAAATACTCGATTGTTTTGTATTCTGTGCTCGTTGGTCAATCGTTCTACTATTGAACTGATCGTACGATGATGTACTATAATTTACACTGGCTGAAAATTTGGAATTAGGATTCGCTTTGGCATCTTGCGAATGGGTCCACTGTATTCTTAAGTTTTTTTGATTAAGAAAATCCGGAGTTCCTTCTTCTCCTTTTTTAAATTCGGTATAATCAAAATTAAAATTACTTCTAAACTTATATCTTTTTACATAACGATATTTTATTGTTCCATCCCACGAACCTCTTGAATAAATTGAACCGGTTACCGAAAGGTCCATTTTATCGCTTATCCCAAAATAATATCCCCCATCCTGCAAATAAAAACCACGATTCTTCTCTTCGCCATACGAAGGAATTATAATCCCCGACGAAAACTCCTTTTGGCTTGGAAAATAACCAAAAGGTACACCCAATGGTATCGGAACATCCGCTAAAACCAGATAAGCAGGGCCGGAAATTATTTTATCGCCCGGAACCACTTTTGCTTTTGTCATGGATAAATAAAAGTGCGGATGATCTTCAAGATCACAGGTTGTATATTTTCCACTTTTTAATAAGAAACTGTTATCGTCTAATTTTTTTGTTTGTTCACTATGTAAATATCCTTGTTCTTCTTCTGTAAAAACATCTTCGATATACCCTTTTTTGGTTTTAAAATTATACTTTATGGTTTTGGCAATAAACTCATCGCCTTTTTCCTTAAATTCGGGCTTGCCTTGCAATTGTCCTAAACTATCTGTATATCCATGTGCATAAACGAAATTGTTTTCCTGGTCGTATTCAATGAAATAGGCATTTAAAGTAACATCACCATACTGAATTTTGGCATCATTGTACAAGTACACTTTCTTTGCATCGCGCGATAAAACAATCGAATCAACAGCACTATAAATAATTTCATGTTCAATTAGATCATCATCATTCGAATCTGTATTAACCTGTACTGTGTCGTTCATTTCAATTGTATCCTGTGGCTCGATGGTACGTGCCTGCTCTCTTTCACCAGGTTTAACCGGTGCGGATTTATCTTGGGCAAAGTTTTTGTTTGTGATTCCAAAAACCAACACAATGAAAAAAACAAAATATCTTAATTTTAAATACAATTTTATTATACTATTTTTGTGCA
>CAYVEW010000241.1:0-2720 GCA_964450375.1 uncultured Bacteroidales bacterium | reverse complement strand
AGCATAATTACTGCATAAATCAGTAAACTAAAAAACTCGTACGATATATCTTTAAATTCAGATCCTTTTAGTAAGATCATCCGGATAACGCGCATGTAATAGTAAAACGGGTTGATGATATTTATTTTTTGTGCCCAAACCGGCATACTTTCGGTCGGGGTAAAAATCCCACTCATCAGAATAAAAACCAACATAAAAAAGAAGGATATAAACATAACCTGCTGCTGTGTTGACGAAATGGTTGAAACAAACAATCCAATTCCTAAAACCACCAATAAATACACCACCGAAAAACCAAACAGCAAAGGCAAACTGCCAACAATCGGTATATCAAACAGGATTTTACCAAGGAATAATCCGAATGCGAGCTCGAATAAGGCAATGATCAGAAAAGGAATTAATTTTCCGATGATGAATTCGAATTTCCGGATTGGTGTTACATTTAATTGCTCGATGGTTCCTATTTCTTTTTCGCGAACAATGTTCATGGCAGCCAAAAACATGCTTACAACAGTTACCAAAATTACCAGAATACCGGGCACCATATAGGTTTTGTAATTGAGTTCGGGATTATACCAGTACAAGGTTTCGACTTGTATAGGATACTTACTCATTATTTCGGGCATTTTAGTGATATCCACTACGATATTCCGATTAAAATCGGCTATGACCGATGCTGAGTAAGCATTAATCAGGCTGGCTGCTGTTCCATTTACACCATCAATTAAAAGTTGAATATCGGCTTTATTTTCGCGTATCAGTGTGCGCTCGAAACCAGCAGGAATCTGAATGATGATATCTGTTTTGTTCTTTTCAATGGCCCGGTTGGCATCTTCCAAAGAAAACGAAGAACCGGAGATGTTATAGAATGGCGATCCTTCGAATTTATTTGTTAATTTTTGCGATAATGATGATAAATCCTGATCAACCACATACATATCAATGGATTTCATGTCGAGCGTGGCTGCATTTACCAGAATCAGCAATTGCAAAAAGGGCATTCCGAATATTAGTGGAAACATGGTTTTGTTCCTGAATATCTGTATAAATTCCTTTTGTAGTATGTATTTGATCTTTTTCATTTTTACGCAAATTATGTTTTAGTTAATTTGGCCTTTTTTCGGGACTAGTTGACTATTCTTTTCATTTTACTATTCATCTTTTAAACGTTTGCAAAGCCATTGGAAGTTACAGAGTTTTCTGGTTAATTCATTTCTGTTATCTTTTTTATATTGATTTCGAAATTTTTCATTTTTTTTACCACAAAGTGACACTAAGTACTACACAAAGGCTCACAAAGGATGTTTGCTTTTTTCTCGCGATCCCGATTGATCGTGACGCAAAGACGCAAAGTTTTATTTTCATTTTTTACCTGTCTGTTCGCCAGGCAAGCTCTTTCTTTCATCTTTTATCTTTTTACTTTTATCTTTTATCTTTTTTACACACCTTTCAACATCTTGCTAACCATTATGATAATCAGGGAATAGCATACTACATTCATCTACTCTAATCGAACTTTAAACTTTTTAATACTCATGGCTAAAAAGAATATGGTCATTCCAACTAAAATTAATGTTTCTTTCCAGATCACTCCAATTCCGGATCCTTTAATCATTATATTTTTTACGATAACGATAAAATACCTGGCCGGCATGATCGAACTGAGCCATTGTAATACTTTTGGCATATTTTCGATGGGAAAAATAAATCCTGATAACAGCATAGTTGGCAGCATAAGTGCAAACATGGAAATAAACATGGCTACCAGCTGACTGTTTGCTGCCGTTGAAATTAATATTCCTAAGGATAAAGCCATAAATATAAACAACAAGGTTTCGAGTAAAAGAAAAATCAGGTTTCCCTGTATGGGCATATCAAAAACCAGGTAACTCAGGGCAATAATTACTACTGCATTTATAAATGATAATGCCATGTACGGAATTACTTTCCCGATTACAATAGGCAAAGGCCTTAAGGGCGATACCAACAATACTTCCATGGTTCCCATCTCTTTTTCGCGGGCAATGGATATGGAAGTCATCATGGCCGAAACCAACATCAGAATTAAAGCCATGGTTCCCGGAACAAACATGTATACACCTTTTAACTCATTATTGTATAGCATGCGCACTTCGGGAACAATTTCGTAGGGTAAGGATTTTGCAAAAAGTTCATTCTTAACGTAATTATTGATGATGGCCTGTGTGTAATTGGTAACTATATTTGCGGTGTTGGCATCGGAAGCATCTGCTATGATTTGAATTGCTGCATTGCCTTCGCGTTCCAGCTTAGTAGCAAAATTGGGCTCAAACACAATCACTTCGCGGATAATCCCACGCTTAAATGCTTCTTCGATTTCTTTTTCTGATGTGATGTAATCATGTAAAATAAAAAATCCGGATGAAGTAATTTTATTGGTGATTTCGTGTGTTATATGATCGTTTGATTTATCGTAAATGCCAATTTTTACATCGGAAATTTCGTTGGATACCACATAACCAAATATTAGTATCTGTGCTATGGGAATTCCAAACAGAATGAGCATTGTTCGCGAATCGCGGAATATGTGGTTGAATTCTTTTTTTACAAATCCGATGAATCTGTTCATGATTCTGTGCTTTTATTGTTATAACTGGTTACTGGTTACTGGTTACTGGTTACTGCCACTTCTTACTTATTTCTCGCAGAGACGCAAAGACGCTAAGCTTTTTTTACTTTTT
>CAYVEW010000240.1:0-2724 GCA_964450375.1 uncultured Bacteroidales bacterium | reverse complement strand
ACTGTCCGGCCTATTTGTTTTGGGTTGATCCGTACAAAAATGGCGTTTAAATAGTTAGGAAATAAAACCATTCCTGCTGGCTCTATGTTGTTATGCAGTGATTTAATATTAAAATTTTTAACCACACCAATAATTTCACCTTTATCGTAAGTTGAAACCAGGTGGCTTTTTGTTTCGACAAACTGGCCTATCGCTTCATCAGGATTGACAAATCCTAACTGTTGTGAAGCCTTTTCGTTAATTACATAGCGCATAGCAGAAGTATCTGAAAACTGTTCGGAGAATAAGCGCCCTGATAACAGCTCTATTTCGAAGGTTTTAAAATAATCATAATTTACACCAATATACGCAAAGAAGATATCATCGTTTGCTTCCGGTTTTTTTACCGTTAAACTCGGATAAATCTGGTTTATGGGAACTACACCCGCGCTGGTAATTTGTTGTACATTGCTTAATGATTTCAATTCATCCTTAAAGGAGTTATATTGTTCTCTAACATTGGGATTATCTACTTCAATTACCAATAAATTATCTTTATTAAAACCGATGTCTTTTGAGTGGATCAGTTTAATCTGTAAAGCCATTAAAAGCGAAAAGGTGATTAAGCCAATGGATATAACAAACTGAAAAATGACAAGCGAAGCTTTTGTACTAAAATTCTGACTTTGGGGTTGCTTTTTTCCTTTTAATGATTTTAAAATATTGAATCCGGAAACGAAAACAGCCGGATAAAGTCCTGCTAAAATGGATATTACAACAAATCCGCCCAACAAAATAGCAGCATAATTAAATGATTTGAAAAATACCCAGTGAAACTCTTTGCCACTTATGTTATGATATAGATCCGACAGTAAGAACATAAACGTAATGGAAACCAGAAAGGCTAATAAAATGAGTATAAACGATTCGGTAAAAAAGTGCCTTGCCAGCTGTGTTTTGGTGCTGCCAACTACTTTTCGGATTCCAACCTCCAACGATCGTATTTCGCTTCGTGCATTGGTTAGGTTTACATAGTTGATTACGGCCAGCAAAACGATCAGTATTGCAATGGAAGATAACAAATAAACTGTTTTAATATCTCCATTGGTTTCCAGTTCATATTCCAGGTGTGATTTAAGATGGATATCTTCGATGTTTTTTAGTTTGGCAACAATGGCATCGTTAATATCATCATCATCCTGTAACATGGTGCGGTAGGCCGGATCGACATATTGTAACAGGAACTCTGGTAACTGTGATTGAATCTTTTCCAGATTCTTATTATCATCAATTTTAATGTATGTGTAGCCCACATTTACTCTCCATTCATCGTACACTCGTTGCAAATACTCGCGCAACAAGGGTAAGGGAACAATTATTTCGGGATGAAAATGTGTGTTTTGTGGCACACGATCAACAATACCGGTAACCTTTAAAGAATACTGCAGATTTTCAATTTTCACCTGAACTGTTTTTCCCATTACCTGGGTATCGCCAAATAGTTTTTGAGCCGATTTTTTAGTTAATACCACCGAATTGGGATTGTCAAGGGCAGTTAAAGGATTACCCGAAATTAAATTGAAATTGAAAATCTCAAAAAAATTGCTGTCGGCAAAATGCACCAGTTCTTTTCGGTAAATGTTATGCGGATCGTTCATGTATACTTCGAAAGGATACATTTTGGTAGTGGCAACAATTTCGGGGAAAGTATTAGCCAGTGCTTTAGCATAATTAAAGCTGGTAACAGGCATTTCGCGTGCCCGGCCATTGTAATTAAAATCGCGCTCAACGCGGTAAATCCGATCCGAATCGTCGAAATAATTATCGTAATTTAATTCATCAATAACCCATGTGGCTATAAACAGAGCGATTACAATACCAATGCACAGCCCTGTAAAGTTTAAGAAGGTATAGAATTTATCTTTGATCAGATGTCGGAAACCAATTTTTATATGTTCGAATATCATGTTGAATCTTTTATAAATAATTGGATTTTAGACTTAAAAGATTCGGGATGGTTTACTTCATCTCTTTTCGAATTGCTCTTTTCGTTTTAATGGTATGAAATACTTTTTTGGTTTTACGCAAAGCTTTTTCAAGTATATTTAGATCTTCGGAAAGTATAAAATCGTTTAAAATTTTGGCAAATTCAGGAGTCCTTAAATATCCGAAGGATTTATGAGGGTTTCTTATACCATTTATTTCATAGTTATTGATCACTAATGAATCAATGGGTTTTACGCCAAATTCATTTTCCGCATAATCATCGGAAAGTTTATAATTAAATGCAATTTTATCTAACAAATCGGAAAAATTGTACCAGTTTTTAATGTTTGGTGGTGTTTTTAGCTGGTCTCTGCTTTTAAGTTTTAATTCTTGCGATATGTTGCTTACGATAACAGGCAATCCTAAAGGCGATCCCATGGTTACCAAAGTGTCGATTGATATGTTTTGTGCCATGGAGCTAATTACATCGAAAGCTACTATGGAACCCATTGAATGTGCAACAAGTAATATTTTTTCATTTTTATATTTTTCCAGCACTTTTAAGAGCCGCTGCCTGATGATGTATTTCGCATCACAGGGCTTTTTATCCTCATCAAAACATTTTTCATTGTAATACCTTTCCAGGTCTTTGAAGTAATTGTTAATAATGGAATCGGCTATAAACGAGTAGTTAAGACTTAAATCATCATTTAAAAAAATGCGGTTTATTTGCCGGTTTAAAAAGTCGATTATTTTTTT
>CAYVEW010000239.1:0-2755 GCA_964450375.1 uncultured Bacteroidales bacterium | reverse complement strand
TTATGTAAAAATAACCTGCGAGCCTTCGCCACCAGCCATCGAATAAAAATCGCCAATGGTAATGATATCAATTACATGATCGCTTAAATCTTCTTTCTTTAATTTAAACATATCAACGGCTAATTTACACGCATAAATTTCGCCCCCGCCTGCAGTAATCATATCTAAAAATTCATCTACAGGAGGAATATCTAACTGATCCATCTGATTGCGCATCATAGCAGAAACACCTGCTTCAACACCAGGAATAGCTCCAAGTAGTGTTGGGAAAGGTAATCCTCCTGGCATTCGCATTCCGGGATTTCCTACGGTTGCCGTATGCAGTTTATTCATACGCTTTTTTGTAATAGCGTCTAATCCAAAGAAAGTAAAGAATAATTTTGCTTCCATACCTTCCATTACAGCTCCATTTGCCATTACCAATGCAGCATAAACATCTTCAATAGATGCTTTTGCACAAATGATGGCAACTTTTTTTACTTGTGTGTCTTTCTTTTCAGCCATATTTTTAGCCTCCTGTTATTAAACGCAACTTGCTGGTTTATTAATTCCTGCAATTTTGGTTGATACTTTTAAAGGCCCGCCGGGGAATAGATCATAAAATCCTTTAATATCTACAATACCTGACTTACCTACTTTTCGGATTGTTAATCCGGAGTCTGCATTTTCGCGAATAAACTTAATTACTTCGAAATGCTTGTCGGTTAATTCAATACCTTCTTCTTTTGCAATTTCTTTCGCAATTTCCTCGTTCCATTGCGATGGGTCTGCTAAATAACCATCGTCGGTTACTTCAAGGTTTACACCTGCTATTGTTTTTTGTGCCATACAATTAAATTTTTAATGAGATTATTTGATTATTTATTTATTAGTTGTTGTTTCTTTCGATAGATTTTTAAGAAATTCGAGTAAAAAGCCTAAAGTTTGTTTAACTTCAGGACTATTGAATTCTCTCATTATCTTAAACAAAGAGTATTTTTTATTGGGATCAAAATCTGTTTTTTGATAGGCAATAACGGCATTATCCATAACTACGGTTAATTGCCTGAACATATCAAAATAGCCTTTTTGTTCGAATTCGTGAAGCTTGTGGGTAAAATCAATGCCCATTTCTTTAACCATTGGCCCTGCATCTTTCAAGAGATCTGTAACATTCTCGAACATATCCATTACATCCGAGAAATTATTAATGTTACGGATTAACTTGTAAACCAGGGTTTTGATATCATCTACATTTAACTCAATTCCTTGCTTATCCAGCTCATGTACCACGCTTGTAAACGCATCCTTACTAATGATGGATACATCTGATACCAAATCTTCAATGGTTTCACTTTTTAACCTTTGTTCGTTCACATATTCGAGCAGTAAATCAACTTTTTGATTTATCTGATTTATTTGTTCCTGAACATTATCTGATTTAACTTCCATTGTTCTAAAATTTTAGAATTATTATTTTTTCTTTCCGGCCATTGACATTTCATTCTCAATTGGAAGCTCTTTTCCTTTCAATAACATATGCCAGTAAATCCAACGGAAAATTACTTTACCATAATGGTTCATTTTGGTGTTTTGCAGCAATCCAAAAGGGCCAACACCCGGTAAAGGATAAGTTCCTGGAAGTGGTTCGGTTTCGTAGTTGAAATCAATTAATGAACCTTTGCCAAATCCTGTTTCGATATAACAATTTGCGTGTCCATCGAATTTAGCTCTCAACTCACGCCCTTTCATTGCACAAAGTATATTATCAAACACTACTTCGGCAGCAAAGTGTACAACAGAACCTGCTTTCGATGTTGGAATATTCGATGCATCACCCAATACAAAAATATTTTCGTGTTTTTCTGATCGCAACGTATGTTTGTCGGTAGGAATGAAGTTTAAATCGTCGCCCATGCCACTGCGCTCAACCATATCGTCGCCTTTGTTAACCGGCACAATGGTTAAAACATCGAAAGGAATTTCGTTACCATCATAGGATTTGATTACTTTCTTTTCGTTATCAACGCTTTCCAAATAGAAATCGGGAATAACTTCAATGTTCTTTTCTTCGAGCAATCCGCTAAGCATTTTTGTAGCCTTAGGCTTAGTAAATGCACCGGGCAAAGGCGTTACATAAATAATGTCGACTTTATCACGAATGCCGGCTTTGGTAAAATATTCATCAGCAAGAAAAACAAATTCGAGCGGAGCAACAGGGCATTTAAAAGGTAATTCGGCAATATTCATTACCAATCGGCCGCCTTTCCATGTTTCAAAAAATTCTTTCAAAGCCAGGGCTCCTTCAACGGTGTAAAAGTCGAAAATTTCTTTATGCCATAATTCCCCTTTTAGTCCTGGAGTTTCTTCCGGATCAACTCTTGTTCCGGTTGCTACAATTAAATAATCGTAGTTCAATACTTTACCACCCTCTAAAAGAACTTTGTTTTCTTCAGGAACTATTTTGTCAATATCATTAAAAATAATATTTACCCCCGAAGGAATAAAATTGGCTTTTGGTTTTATTACATCTTGCTTGTTATAAATACCAAAAGGAATAAATAAAAATCCAGGTTGGTAATAATGTGTTTTATGTTTATCGACGATGGTAATGTCCCATTCATCTCTATCCAGAGCTTTCCTTAGCTTGTTAGCCATAATTGTTCCACCTGTTCCGGCTCCCAATATTAGAATCTTTTTCATGTGTTTATATTTTTGTTAATTTTTAATTTAATGCTATTTATAATTCTTTCCTGTTGGTGACATTTTTTGTTAC
>CAYVEW010000238.1:0-2759 GCA_964450375.1 uncultured Bacteroidales bacterium | reverse complement strand
TACAATTTGCCGAAGCAAAACATATAAGTCAACAGCTAATTTCTTAAAATAAAGCAACGCCTAAACGTACTCCCCCTAAAAATTGAGTGCCGCTGTAACCATAATCAATACTTCCGCGGTCATATTCAACAATAGCATTTTCGGGAGAGCTGTGTATACTGTATTTTAGCCCGAAACCTATATACAAATCAATATAAAACTTTGGAAAAGGATTAAACTGATTCCCGATGATTAAACTGCCCCCATAACTATTAATGTTAATGGTGTACTCCATATCCTGCATGTCGTAATAGTTTAAACCATCGTCGCCGGTTGTTTCAACATAGGTAAAATTATCTCCTTGTATACTAAAATATTTATATGTAATTCCGGCTAAGGCATATAATCCCTTCGCTTCGGTTTTTTGCAATAAATATATTTTTCTGGCAATCCCCAATCCTAAACCATACATGTTTTCGTATTTTGTTGGATTGTAATTATTCCGATCGCCTCGATTTAAAAAACTTTCGTCGGCTCCATCGGTGTAATAATAGGGCGAAATAACCCACCAGTTATTTGAAGCCTTTGATCGTACATCAAAATCTA
This sequence comes from uncultured Bacteroidales bacterium, assembly GCA_964450375.1. Taxonomy (GTDB): domain Bacteria; phylum Bacteroidota; class Bacteroidia; order Bacteroidales; family UBA12077; genus UBA12077. The sequence continues at coordinate 2,174 of CAYVEW010000238.1, read as the reverse complement.
CACGGATAGCATTGGTAAATAAATATTGGGGGTTAAACGAAAGAATAAGCCTTTCGCTGTAGTTTTCCTGGCCAATTGAGTTCCCGGTAAATATCAATAAAATTGCTATTATTAATGTGGTAATTTTTTTCATCATGCTTACAGTATTAATCCAATTCGTAATCCGACATGCAATAAATTACCCTGATAATTATAACCGAAATAATTAGAATTGAAACGATCGCGGTTTTCTCCGTTCGTATCCATGGTACTAAAACGCATACCAGCTCCCGTATATAAATCGAGAGATAGTTTTGAGCCAAAGAAAAACTGATAACCTATAAGCAAGTCGCCTCCATATTTCTGGATTTTACCGTTTGCATTGATCGTACTACCCAAGTATTCTTCGTAATAGTCGATTTCAAAATAACTGAAACTTAAACCATAGCTAAAGTAAACCCCATTTCTTGTAAAATCTGTATTGGCAAAAATTTTATGATATATATTCAATCCGCCACCTGTTACCTTATTAAAATCATCATCATTGTAGTTTACATCATCGTAATAAATGTCGGCTGAGTTAAAATCTTTTTGTTCTCCTAAATAAAATTGCGGGCAAAACTGTATAAAACTTCGCGGTGTGATCTGCTTTTCTACGTCAATTCTAATTCCTTTGTTAATTAAATATTGCGGAACAAAAGAGTAAATCATTCCATCCAGTTTAACTGTATCTTTTTGTGCATAGCTGATATCGGCAAATAAAATGCCCAGCAGTGTGGTTAATAATAGTATCTTTCTCATAAGGTTAATTTTTAGCGTATAATGTACTTAATAAGGTTAATTCTCCATTGGTGCCGATTTCGTAAATGTACAAACCGGAGCTGGCTGTAACAATTAATAAACCATCAATTGGAATAACATCGTTTGCATCTATATTTTCGGTTCTGATATATGTTGGGTGAGCCGGATTTAACAGGCTATATACTTTAATGCCATTGTCGCAAACAAATAACAGATTACCCGATACTCCAAGTCCTTTTGGGCTTTCCATATCAATGGTATAAACATTAAAAGGATTAGATTTATCGCTAATGTCGATTACATCCAGCTGATCACTTCCTCTGCCACAAGGTCCTGACGAGTTTAAAGTGGAATAAGCATAATTACCCGACACAACTACCGGATCGCAACTGTAAACATGGCTGTAAACAGATACTTCTACCGGGTTTTCCGGCGATGAAATATCGTAAATGTATACACCCCAGCGCGATCCCAAAAAAAGATATCCGCCACTTGAAAAGATAGTTTCGATACCAAATCCGGGATATATTTGTTTGATAAACTGAGGAGATGTTTCATCGGAAATATTAAATATTTTTAATTGTTCCAGTTCAACAGTGTAAAGGTAATTTCCTGCAATGGCAAATCGGGCAAGCGATCCGGATGTTCCGGTATCCTGTGAGTCTGATCCATTGTACGAATCACTTTCGCAACTGATAGTAAGTGTTGCGAGAATGATAATAGCTAAGGTTTTAAAGTGCTTCATTTAATTAGGTATTGATTTATTCATAAACAGATTTCCAGGCAACTATAATGGTGTTTTCCGGCCGGTTAGAGTGATTAAAAACAGCAGGAATATAATCCAGGTCGGGTGGTGTGCTTTCCGGAAATACATTTCGTACCCGCTTGCTTACTTTTAATGCTGGCACTCCGCCCGATAAATCGATAGAAACCAAATCGATGGCGTTATCGGCCAGAAGATTGTTATTCTTAATCGCAATATCAATACAACCCGGAATGTTGATGAATGCAATTTTTTCGGGAGAAGCCGGATTGGAATTGTCGATTACATGAATCCCTTTGTACTTCTCGTTCAGGTAAATCATTTGATCTTTGTAATAGATTTTTCCCGGTTCTGTTATTTCCTGATTTTCTCTTACAAAAACACTTTTATCTAACTCCGAACGCTCCATTAGAATCGGATAATAATCGGATGGATTATAGAATTCGTAAGATGATGATGTAAAGAGAAAAGGAATAATTAATAAAAGGTAATAAATTTTTCTCATGTGCTTTAATTTTTATTTAATGATGAGAATGAAACGAAAATAGTTGCTTAATAGATATAACAAACTACTAATTTAATAATTATTTAATACCAATTCGATAAATCAGGCAGAATATCATTAAAGCTT
>CAYVEW010000237.1:0-2769 GCA_964450375.1 uncultured Bacteroidales bacterium | reverse complement strand
GTAAAACCAAGTTTCTTTAGGTATTTACAGTATTTCTCACTTTTTCCTGATGCTTTTACCATATCAAACCCGTTTTGAATAAAATATTTTCGAAGTCGCATATATATGTACTTGCCATTTTTAAAATCTCTGTATTCGGGAATCACATAATCCAGTCCGACTCTCAAAATATTGCCATCTTCGCGATGTGCAAGAAACAATCCGGCAACCGACATGTTTCTTAAAATAAAGAAGCTTATGGTATTCATTTCGGGTTGGTAATTGAACCCCGGGAAATATTTTTGAATATCTTTATGATGAAATTCCAAAAAGCGCAATAAGTATTTATTATCGGCGCGTACTTCAAGCGTTTCAAAAATTTCCTTCTTAGCGTAAATGGTAAAGAGATAGTAAACATCAACAATTACAATAAAACCGTTAAGAAATCCCACTGGAAGTGCTCCGATTAAAAAACCGTAGGTTGAAAAAGTTGTGGCTCCGATTAAATTAATCCATCTGAATTTTACGATGGAGTTCATGGTCATGGATAAAGCGATGATTACCGATGCTGTATATCCAATCCATTCGAGTATGTTTAGTTCCATAATATTCAAGATAAAAGATGAAAGATGAAAGTGCAAAGTTAGTAATTATGTATTATAAAAATGTCATTCCCGCAAAAGCGGGAATCTCAATAAAAAAAAGATTTCGGATCTCCATTACATTTCGTCCGGAATGACAGCAATATTATTGCTGCATTTTCTTCCAAAGTCGAACAGACTGTTCTCTTGAAAACTCCAGGATATCAGATTCGTTAACATTCTTTATTTTTCGGTCTTTCACAATAAGTTTACCATTGGAAATAACATCATTTACATGATTTGAATTGATTCCAAAAATAAAATGTCCTAAAAAGTTATCCTGATTAATTACCGTAGGAGAGTCGTAATCTAAAATCACCAGGTTGTTTTGGTTATCACCTTCAAAATTATTCATCTGAATATAATCGTGCACTTTACGGAATCTTTCGTAAGCGCTATCAAATCCAATAGAGTCAAATCCCTGGCCAACAAAGAATGCTGCTTTTGCACTTTGCAGCATATCGCTGTGCATTCCGTCGGTTCCCAGCATAATTCGATCGCCCAATCCTTTGGCATTGAAATAACCCACTTTGTTATTCAGGTTGCTTTCCATATTCTGAACTACAAAAGCTTTCGAATCATAAATAATCTCTCTTTCATGATCGTTGATGTGTAAACAATGCCCTAAAATCGTTTTAGATGAATTTAATACACCGAAATCTTTTAATCGTTCTACTACACGTTGATCATAGTTATCATGACAGTGTCTTTGATCGTATAAATCTTCAGCCACATGAATATGAATTCCCGAATTCAACTTATTCATTAAATCCACAGAGCGTCTCATGATTTCATTGTTTACCGTAAACGATGCATGTAAACCAACAAGTCCTTGATGATTTTTTAAATAGTTTTCTGTCTCTTCAAGTCCCTGTTCAGCTTTTTCAATTCCGTCGCGATCGGAAATTTCATAGCACAGCAAATGATTAACCCCCACTTTATCAAAAGCTTGTGCAATAATGTCCAGCGAACCGTTAATATAATTTGGCGATGCATGATGATCAATTACAAAAGTAGATCCTGTTTTTGCACATGCCATAGCCGTATACAAAGCACTGGCTTCGATCATATCTTTGTCGAGCGATTTATCCAGTGTCCACCAGATGTATTCAAGGATTTCGTGAAAATTTTCAGGATTCTTTTTTGGAGCGCCCATTCCGCGAGCTAAAGCCGAATAAACATGATGATGCCCAACAGCAAATGATTTGGTAACGAATTTACCTTTACAATCAATAATCGTATTTGCTTTTGTATTTTCAGCATTATCAATAAACTGAATTTTGCCGTTTAAACCTTCTTCCACAAGAATGTTTGTGTTCTTGAATTCTAAGGTTTTCCAATTGATGTATGTTGCGTTTTTTAATAAAATCATGATAATTTGTTTTATATAGAGATTCCGGCTCTTCGGCCGGAATGACATCTTTATTTTAATTGTCATTCCCGTGAATCCCGATAACTATCGGGAGGGAATCTATTTCTAATTATTTCTCATTAATGGTAGTTTATATCTTCTAACTCCATCGAATTTGGTAAAAGCATTAGCAACTGCAGCGGCAGTAGGAACCAGGCCTATTTCGCCAATTCCCTTGGCTCCGTATGGGCCTACAAGGTCTTTTACCTCGATCATTCGAACATCGATTTCGGGCGTTTCGTGTGCTCTTAATATTTTCAGATCACGCATTTTATCACTAAGCAGATAACCATCTTTCATAGGTAAATCTTCGGTTAAAGCATAACCCAAACCCATATGTACGCCGCCTTCAACCTGGCCTTCGAATAACATGGGGTTCATAATCTTTCCACCATCGTGTGCTGCAATCATTTTTTTGATTTTCCCTTCATCATCTAAAATACAAACCTGGGCAGCATATCCATACGAGTAGTGAGTAATCTGTTCATCTACATCAGTTCCAGGTTTGGTTGTCCAGTCGCACACATACTGGCCTTTATACGATTTGCCAGCCAGTTCTTTTAATGATTTTGTTTTTAAATCTTCTTTTAAAGCTTTGGCAGCATTGATTACGGCTAAACCAACCAGTGCTGTTGCACGCGATGATGTGGTCATTCCTGTTTTTATCTGTGCTTCGGTATCCACAATTACTTCAATCAGATCAGGCGAGAGATCTGTTTCTTCGCATAAAGTTTGCAA
>CAYVEW010000236.1:0-2858 GCA_964450375.1 uncultured Bacteroidales bacterium | reverse complement strand
ATATCTAAGCCCACATTGTAATTAATGATGTACGATCGGTAAGCTTCGATAAATTTTAAGCTTTGTTCGGCACTTTTCCGATCACGCAAAGCATATTTTACCAACCAGTCGATGGTTTCTTCCTTTGTTTTTTCTCCATTCAGATATGCTTCCGCAGCGGCATTTCGCACGTATGAGATTTGGGCCACTAAATCCAGCACCTTATAATATTTATCGGCTTTTGCAGGATCTAAACCTGCCAAAGGAAATAAAACTTCTTTTTCGTATTTTATCTTTTCATCATCGGGAAAAGCCATTAGAATGCCGTAGTTTGCGGTTCCTTCGGCTATCAACGACTGCGGACTGTATAAAGGATATACCGAAAATTCAACCCAGCCGTTCGATTTTACCATATTGGTTTCCAACAAGCAATTATAAACATGGTGACCCGGATAACCTTCGTGACTAGCCAAATCGATCGCGCGATCGATATAGATTGGCAAATCAGTATTAATCTGGATTAAGCTGAAATTATTTCCCTTATACCAGTTGTATCCACCCCAAGGTTTGTTCGAAACAAATTCAAGCACAAAATTCTCATCATCAGGCAAATCAATGTACTCCAAAGTTCTTTTTCTGGCTTCGTTAATTGCTGTATGAAATACCGTATCCAGCTTATTATTCGGAATTACAAATTGTTCCTTAAACTCTGTGTACCGATCGGTTAAGCTACATTCGCCAGGCAATAGTTTTTCCAGCTCATCGACTAAGGATTTAAAATGTTCAATGGAATAATCCGGTGTAGTAACATCGTATAAAGCCTGTGTTTCTTCGTCGAAAGAGAATTCTTTACCCCCTAACAATTCAATTCGCCCCTTAACTGCTTTAAGCTGCTTTGTTAAATAGATATGCCTTAAGTTCTGGTTTCCATCAAGGCCATCTCGATTAATATCTTGGAGTTTATTATTTATTTGATCGACTTTTGCGAGTAATTTATCAGAAGGAATTGTCGCATTTTGATCCTGTAGCGGAGCAGGTTTCCATTCTTCGGGCCCGTAATAAGCATCCACAAAGTATGGATCGTATAATCCCACTTCCAGCACCAGTTTAACATAATTTTCTGCAACTTCGTTAAACTGGCTGGTAACGTTGATTTCTGATTTACAAGAAATCATAAAAAGAACAATAACAAGAACAACTATTTTTTTCATGATAAGACATTTAAATTATTAATCGGGCTAATTTATCAACTTTCGCTTTGACTCGCAATTTTTGCGAAACTTTAAATTAAAATACTGATATTCTTTGCAAGTAAGGCGGAATTCTGATCAAAACCCTAAATAAAATAAATTTGTATATTTGAAAGCTTAACTCTTATAATTTTGGACTATGGAAGTTACAAGGACTTTTGACCTGCTGGATAGATATGCCGAGAGATTTCCTATGGATGCAGCATTTGCAGGCAAAGAAAATGGCGAATGGGTAAAATACAGTACTTCGGATTATATAAATTATGTTAACTGGATAAGTTATGGCCTGCTTGCCTTAGGATATAAAAAAGGCGATAAAATTGCAACCATATCGAATAACAGGCCCGAATGGAATTTTATTGATATGGGCTTAGCTCAAATAGGAATAGTACACGTTCCAATTTACCCAACCATTGGTGCAGAAGAATACGATTACATTTTAAATCATTCGGAAGTAAAAGCATTAATTATTTCCAGTAAACTGCTGTGGAATAAAATTAGTGCTGTAGTTGGCAAAGTAAAATCCATCGAAAAAGTTTATTCATTTAATGATGTTGAAGAATTAAATTCGTGGAAAGAAATTGTTGAGCTTGGAAAGCAAAACGAAGAGAAATACAAGGAAGAAGTATTAAAGATTAAAGAAAGCATTGACATACACGAAATGGTTACTTTAATTTATACTTCGGGAACTACCGGAAATCCTAAAGGAGTTATGTTATCGCATAACAACCTGGTAACCAATTTTAAGAGCACATCCAAAGCGCATGGCTTGGGATATGGACACCGAACATTAAGCTTTTTACCCTTGTGTCATGTGTATGAACGAATGATGAATTACCATTTTCAGTACAAAGGAATCAGTATTTATTATGCCGAGAACCTGGGAACCATCACAACGGACATCAAGGAAGTAAAACCACACATTTTCAACACCGTTCCAAGGTTACTGGAAAAAGTGTACGACGGAATTATTGGGAAAGGAAAGAATTTACCTTTCATAAAAAAACAGATTTTCTTTTGGGCTGTGAATTTGGGATTACGATACCGGTTAAATGCACGTTACCGTTTTTTCTATAATTTAAAGCTTAAGATTGCACGTAAATTGATTTTCAGTAAGTGGAAAGAAGCTTTAGGTGGCGAAGATCTATTAATTGTATCGGGCGGCGCAGCACTGCAAGAACGTTTGGCCCGAATTTTCTGGGCGGCCGGTTTATCGATTCTGGAAGGATATGGTTTAACAGAAACAGCTCCCGTAATAGCTGTAAACTTTTACACTCCGGTTATCTGTAAATTTGGTACTGTAGGGCCTGTACTCGAAAATGTAGAAGTTAAGATTGCCGACGATGGTGAAATTTTAGCCCGGGGACCAAATATTATGCTGGGTTATTATAAAGATCCGGACCTTACCAAAGATGTAATTGATGAAGAAGGGTTTTTCCATACAGGAGATATCGGATATGTCGATAAAGATGGTTTTTTGAAAATCACCGATCGCAAAAAGGAAATGTTTAAAACATCGGGTGGTAAATACATAGCCCCCCAAGCCATTGAAAACAAACTAAAAGAATCATTCTTTATTGAACAAGCCATGGTAATTGGAGAAAACGAAAAATTTGCCAGTGCATTAAT
>CAYVEW010000235.1:0-2861 GCA_964450375.1 uncultured Bacteroidales bacterium | reverse complement strand
GAATCCGGGCTGCGAACAGTGTCTGGTGGGTAGTTTGACTGGGGCGGTCGCCTCCCAAAATGTAACGGAGGCGCTCAATGGTTCTCTCAGCACGGTTGGTAATCGTGCGTTGAGTGCAAAGGCAAAAGAGAGCTTGACTGCGAGCCCGACGGGGCGAGCAGGTGGGAAACCAGGACTTAGTGATCCGGCGGTTGCGAATGGAAGTGCCGTCGCTCATCGGATAAAAGGTACTCCGGGGATAACAGGCTTATCTCCCCCAAGAGTTCACATCGACGGGGAGGTTTGGCACCTCGATGTCGGCTCGTCGCATCCTGGGGCTGTAGTAGGTCCCAAGGGTTGGGCTGTTCGCCCATTAAAGCGGCACGCGAGCTGGGTTCAGAACGTCGTGAGACAGTTCGGTCCCTATCCGCCGTGGGCGTAGGAAATTTGAGAGGACCTGTTCTTAGTACGAGAGGACCGGAATGGACGAACCTCTGGTGTATCTGTTGTCACGTCAGTGGCACTGCAGAGTAGCTACGTTCGGATGAGATAAGCGCTGAAAGCATATAAGCGCGAAACTCACCTCAAGATTAGATTTCCCTTGAAGGATCCTTGTAGACGACAAGGTTGATAGGTCACAGATGTAATCACAGTAATGTGTTTAGTCGAGTGATACTAATTGTCCGTTAGATTTATAACGTATATTTAAATTCAATATTATTGGTAGCCGCGTAAATTTGTTGTAGCATCATTTGTCCACCACTATTTATATAAGACTTTTTCCGGGCGACAATATCGCTGGGGAGACACCTCTTCCCATTTCGAACAGAGAAGTTAAGCCCAGCAGAGCCGATGGTACTGCACTGGCAACGGTGTGGGAGAGTAGGACATCGCCGGAAACCATTTAACCCCGCCAATCGGCGGGGTTATTTTTTTCTGGAAAGTTATTTTTTCAATAGAACAAAAGGTGTAAATTCCTTTATGAAACTGGATGTAAAACAATTACTTGAAGATCAACCATCTCTATATGATCTCGTAAAGAAAATAGGCAAAGTAGCCGATACATCCGGGTTAAAAGCTTATCTTGTTGGTGGCTTTGTCCGAGATCTGCTCATTGGTAAAAAAAATAAAGATATCGATATCGTTGTTGTGGGTGACGGGCTTGCTTTTGCCGATGATGTATCCCAGGCGCTTCATGCTTTCCCTGTTGTCAAATTTAAAGAGTTTGGTACGGCAATGATCCCATTGGAATCCATGGAATTGGAGATCGTTTCGGCAAGAAAAGAAGTCTACCAAACGCATTCTCGTAATCCCAAAGTAAAATTTACCGATCTTGATGAAGATCTTAAACGACGCGATTTTACGATCAATACGATGGCCCTTTCGCTGAATAATGATTCCTTTGGTGATTTTATTGACCCCTTTAAGGGGTTAAAAGATCTAAATGATGGCTTGATCATTACTCCGCTAGATCCTAAAGAGACTTTTTTTGAAGATCCGCTTCGCATGCTTCGTGCCATTCGCTTTGCTTCTCAACTTGGTTATAAAATTGATGATAGTACTTTTATGGCGATCAAAACATATGCCGATAGAATCAGCATTATTTCAAAAGAACGTATACGGGATGAATTTCTTAAAATATTAATGAGTGCTAAGCCGTCCTTTGGTATAAACCTGCTCCTTGAGTCCACTTTACTTAATTTTCTTTTTCCTGAGATCGTGGAATTACGTGGTGTTGATAGCCGCGGCGATTTTAAACATAAAGATGTTTATCTTCATACGCTTAAAGTACTTGATAATGTGGCCTTAGCCGATGGAGATATTAATCTCAGATTGGCTGCTCTTTATCATGATATCGCTAAACCTCGTACGAAAAGGTTTATTAAGGGGATCGGATGGACCTTTCATGGTCATGAAGAGCTTGGGGCTAGAATGTTTGAACATTATGGAAAAAAATTAAGACTTTCGACACGAGATATCAAATCCATACAAAATTTAATCAGACTCCATCTTCGGCCTATCGCCGTTGCAAATGAAGAAGTAACCGATAGTGCAGTCAGACGCTTGATTGTTGAAACAGGCGAGAATATAAACGCCCTGATGACCCTTTGTCGTGCCGATATAACTTCAAAAAACAAAGAACGAGTAAAAACCTATCTATCTAACTTTGAGTTGGTTGAAAACAGAATTAACGAAGTTGAAGAAAAAGATGCTTTAAGAGCTTTTCAATCTCCTTTCGACGGTAGGGAAATTATGGATATGTTCGGCTTGCAACCTGGGCCCCATGTCGGGAAAATAAAACATCATATTGAAGAGGCCATATTAGAAGGTGAAATAGAAAATACACATGATGCGGCTAGTGACTATATTGAAAAAAATAAAGAAAAACTCATAGACTTATATCTAAGAAAGCATTAAATTGCAGACTATTAATAAGAAGGGAATAGTATGGACAATACAACTGGAAATGTGAACAATAATATCGTTCAGAATTTTAATGTAAAAGAAGAAAATGAACTGAATCTACGATATCTTGTTCAAGTAGTTATGCAACGAATTCATATCGTTATCATCATGTTTTTATTGATTTTTATCGGGACCATTCTTTATACCGTAAATCAATCAAAGGTCTATATGTCTGAGACTCAGATCCTTATTGAGAATGGTATGGCTGCCGGTGGTGTTTTTGAGCAAATGACACCGTTTATCAATAATGACATGGTTATCAATAATGAAATTCAGATAATTACTTCCAGAACGATTGCTGAACGTACGATCAATAGCTTGCTTATCGATTATCCATTGGATTCTCTTTATTTATTTGATCGTGGCCTTTTATTGGAAAATCAGTCCTTTTCTACAAAATTAAAAAAACAATTGAA
>CAYVEW010000234.1:0-2932 GCA_964450375.1 uncultured Bacteroidales bacterium | reverse complement strand
AATCTTCATGATCCCAGTCTACACCAGCATCTTCAATAGCTACAATAACCTGAGAATTTCCGGTTTCAACTGTCCAGGCATCTAATAGACTAATATCAGCACCTGCAGTACCACCATTTTGACCTGTGTTTTCATAGTGCCACTGATCTGTAAATTTTGGATCATTTGGAGCACTCGAAAGTGTTTTAGGATTATTTACACCTGTTAAAGCAGCTTTGTATTCAGGATTTGCATGTTGAACACTAGGCTTGCTTTTGAATTCTCTAACCAGACTCACTGGATCTGATTTTGTGGAAAATTCAATCTTATACCAAAGATGTAAACCAAATTCTCTGTGTTTTGCTTCATTTTTACCAGCATCTCTAAATACTCTTGTGTATTTTACAACACCATACTTTTGGTTTAAAGCATCAATTTCTTTAATCCCGGTTTGAACGAATCCTGCTTTCTGATCAGCAACGATCTCTCTGTTCGAACCAGATTTGCCAAGCAAATAATCAAATTGCTTGGTAGTTTCTTCTTTGAATTTCACTTTCAGAACGCCATCAATCATTGGGCCTGAACCGTTTTGTGCATACAAAAAATTGCCTATTAAAATAAAGGCAAAAAGTAGAGTAAAAAATCTCTTCATAAATTAAATAGTTTAGTTTAGGTTAAAATAAAAATAGTTTTAGGTTATAATGAAAGCACAATATAAAATTTATAGAAGAAAAAAAATGGTCTTGTCGACGAACAACAATTATTAACCTATAGAAGTTAAATATCTTTGCTTTTCCTTACATTTTTAAACGTTTTTTATAATATTGCATCTAACAAATAATTCGAAACACAATTAAACTAACTAAATAAACTATGAAAAGAAAGTACATCAGCCTGGTTATGGCTTTCGTAATAACCGGAGTATTTAATTCATATTCACAAAACGACAAAGAAGAAAAAATTGGATATGAGTTCACCATTCAAAAAGAGTTAAAATCAACATCTGTAAAAAATCAATTTCGTTCAGGAACCTGCTGGAGTTTTTCAGCGATTTCATTTCTGGAATCTGAATTGTTAGGTATGGGAAAACCAGAGTTAGATTTATCTGAAGCATGGGTTATAAGACATTCGTATTCAGATAAAGCCAAACTTTATGTGCGTTGGCACGGTAATTTGAATTTTGCTGGTGGTGGTGCTTTTCACGATGTTACCAACACCATTAAAAAATACGGTATAGTTCCCGAAGAAGTGTATGAAGGGTTAAATTACGGTACCGATAAATTCGTACATGGAGAGTTTGATGCTGTTCTGAAAGGGTATATGGATCAGGTAATTAAAAATAGAAATAAAGAGTTAACCACTGCATGGCATAATGGTTTAGAAGGTATCTTGGATGCGTATCTTGGAGAAAAAATCGAGAAATTTACATATAACGGTAAAGAGTACACGCCACACACTTTTGCCGATGAATATCTGGGAATTAATCCGGATGATTATATCGAAGTTACATCTTTCACACACCATCCTTATTATTCTAAATTCATTCTTGAAGTTCCTGATAATTGGTCTTTCGACGAAGTGTACAATGTTACTTTAGATGATTTTATTGAAATTATCGACAACTCGATCGAAATGGGACATACCGTTGCCTGGGCTGGAGATGTTAGCGAAAAAGGTTTTTCGTGGAAAAAAGGAATTGCATTGGTGCCCGATGTCGAATATGAAGAAACAAGTGGTACAGATAAGGAACGTTTAACAGGATTAAATACAAAGGAAAAAAACGAATTAATATATTCGTTTGAGAAACCGGTGAAAGAAATGGAAATTACTCCTGAGTTGCGTCAAAAAGCTTTTGATAACTATACTACTACCGATGATCATGGAATGCATATTGTTGGAATTGCAAAAGATCAAAATGGTAATAAATTTTATATGGTTAAAAATAGTTGGGATACCGATAATCCATTTAACGGATATATATACATGTCGGAAGCTTTTATTAAATATAAAGCAACCGATATCATGATAAATAAAAAGGTATTACCAAAAGATATTAAGAAAAAGTTGAATTTATAATTTGATAATCAATTAAAATGAGCCGCCATTAATATATTTAGTGGCGGTTTTTTTTAACTTTTTATATTGATATTTGTTATAAAACAAAAAAGTTATGGATTTAAATATTAAAGATCAGAATTTTATAGTAACAGGTGCATCAAGTGGATTTGGGCGTTCGGTTGCTGTTGCACTTATGGAAGAAGGCGCCAATGTGTATGCAGTTGCTCGTCGTAAAGAGTTATTAAGCGAGTTAAAATATAAATACGATTCGCGATTTGAATATATCGACTTGGATGTAACTGATGATAATGCAATTGATAAGATCATCGATTTTATTGGTGTTACGGAGATACACGGAGTATTCGTAAATGCCGGAGGGCCACCTGCAAAATCGTTTTTAGAAACAAACCTGGCCGATTGGGATGATGCTTATAAAAAATTACTCCGATGGAAAGTGGATTTTGTGCATCGGTTAATTCCAAAACTCATTGAAAAAAACTATGGACGAATTCTGTTTTTGGAAAGCTCTTCGGTAAAGCAACCCATCGAGAATTTGGTGCTAAGCACATCGCTCCGAATGTCGGTAGTGGGTATGGCAAAAACCTTATCGGAAGAACTTGCAGATAAGGGAATTACCGTGAATGTTTTGGCGCCGGGATCGCATAATACATCTGCTTTAGATCGTTTAATTAAGAAAAAAGTGGAGAATGAATCCATTTCATTTGAATCTGCAAAAAAGGAATTTGAAAAAAATACCAAAGTAGGTTTCTTAGGCAATCCTGATGAATTAGCGAATATGGCTCTTTGGCTACTATCGCCAAACTCAAAATATATCACCGGACAAACCATTAGCATTGCCGGTGGAGCTATAAAAGGCGTTTTTGGATAGACTTTT
>CAYVEW010000233.1:0-2969 GCA_964450375.1 uncultured Bacteroidales bacterium | reverse complement strand
TTTACGCCAAAGTACCGGGAATATATCGCGAAAAAGAATTGGAAATTCGAAACAACATTTCAAAAACACTTTTACGGGGAAAAGTAGAAGTTGTGTTGTATTACGAATTAAGCGATGACAATAAAGGAACAACCATTAATCAAGGCGTTGTTAAAAATTATTTTAATCAACTGAAAGAAATAGCCAGGGATTTAAATATTGAAACCACAGAGCAACTACTGCAAATGGCTATTCGTTTGCCGGACACACTAAATGTTGAACGCGAAGAAATTAATGAGTCGGATTGGGTAACCATTAGCAATACAATTAAAGAAGCAATAAAACAGGTCGACGAATTTAGAATACAGGAAGGAAGATATTTACAAGATGATATTGAACAGCGAATAAATAAAATCAATGAGCTGAAAGAAAAAATTACTCCTTATGAATTAAACCGGACCGAAAAAATAAGGACCAAACTTAACGAAAGTATTAGTAGCCTAAACACAGAGCAGGAAATCGACAAAAATCGTTTCGAACAAGAACTAATATATTATTTAGAGAAATTAGATATTACAGAAGAAAAAGTTCGTTTAACAAATCATTGTAATTATTTTCTTGAAATGTTAAATGATAATGAATCGAATGGGAAAAAACTGGGGTTTATTGCCCAGGAAATAGGACGCGAAATAAATACCATGGGTTCTAAAGCGAACGACTCCGAGATGCAAAAATTTGTAGTGTTAATGAAAGATGAACTGGAAAAAATAAAAGAACAAATGCTTAATATCTTATAATTCGATTTTTATGGAAGGCAAATTATTTATTTTTTCAGCACCATCCGGATCGGGAAAAACAACCATTGTTCGTAATCTTTTGGAAAAAGATTTAGCTCTTGAATTTTCCATTTCGGCAACCAGTCGTCCTAAACGCGAAAATGAAGTGCACGGTAAAGACTACTATTTTTTGACCCTTGAAGATTTTAAAAACAAAATATCAGAAAACGAATTTTTGGAGTGGGAAGAAGTGTACGAAAACCGTTTTTACGGAACTTTAAAATCTGAACTGGTCCGAATATGGAGTAAAGGCAAACATGTTATTTTTGATGTGGATGTGATTGGAGGATTAAACCTAAAAAAATCGCATCCCGAAAATGCCCTGGCTGTTTTTATAATGCCTCCAAGTGTTGAAGAGTTAGAAAAGCGGTTGCAAAGCAGATCAACCGATAGCGAAGAAGATATCAGGACAAGAATAAACAAAGCCGAAAAAGAACTAAGCTATGCAAATCAGTTTGATTTAATTATTGTAAATGAGAACCTTGAGCAAGCAATTAAAGAAGCAGAAAAAGCAGTTCGTGAATTTATCATAAAATAAAACCTTACATGAAAGTCGGATTATTTTTTGGTTCATTTAACCCTATACACATCGGACATTTAGCTATTGCAAACTATGTGGTAGAATATAGCGACCTGGATCAGCTGTGGCTGGTTTTAAGCCCGCAAAATCCGCTTAAAAAGAAAAAATCACTGTTAAATGAATACGATCGTTTAAAAATGGTTGAACTGGCTCTGGAAAATAATGACAAAATACGGGCAAGTGATATTGAATTCAGAATGCCAAAACCATCGTACACGATCGATACTTTAACCTACTTAAAAGAGCAGAACCCCGGTTACGAATTTGTGCTAATTGCAGGTGCCGATAATTTTGAATCGTTTCAAAAGTGGAAAAATTACGAGGAGATTTTAAAGCTCTATAAAATATATGTCTATCCGCGGCCGGGATACGATTTAGGAGAATATAAAGATCATCCCGCTTTGCATGTAATCAATGCGCCTTTAATGGAAATAACGTCGAGTTTTATTCGAAAAGCAGTTCAGGATAATAAAGATGTTCGTTATTTTTTACCTGAAAAAGTGTATCAATATATTCAACAAATGCATTTTTATAAAAACAAATAACATGACCTTATTATTTTTATATTTAGTAATTGCCCTTTTATTCTCATTCTTATGTTCGCTTTTGGAAGCCATATTGCTGAGCATAACCCCTACTTTTGTTGCAGCCAAAGCAAAAGAACGAAAGAAATATACGAAACAACTTATAAAATACAAAGAAAATATTGATTTGCCACTGGCTGCAATTCTAACCATTAATACATTTGCGCATACCATTGGTGCTGCAGGTGTTGGTGGACAGGTACAAGTAATTTGGGGTAACGAGTATTTAAGTATTGCGTCTGCGATTTTAACTATCATTATCCTTATTTTTTCCGAGATTATTCCTAAAACCATCGGAGCCAACTACTGGAAACAGCTTGCTCCTTTTGCCACCAATACCTTAACCGTAATGATTTACTCGCCTTTGTATCCGGTAATCTGGTTTAGTAATCAAATTACTAAGGTGTTAAGCAAAAATAAAAACCGAAGTATATTAAGTCGATCAGAATTCCACGCAATGGCTGAGATCGGAGTAAAAGAAGGGATTTTTAAAGAAGAAGAATCGAAAATATTAATGAACCTGATGGTTTTTAATAAAATAGCCGTTAAAAATATTATGACCCCCAGAACCGTTGTGTTCGCAGGCGAAGAAAACATTTTAATAAGCAATTTCTATGAACGTAACGAAAAAATACGTTTCTCGCGAATCCCAGTTTACCAGGAGCACATCGATAATATTACCGGCTACGTATTGAAAGACGATCTGATGCAAGATATCATAGAACAAAAACAAAGTAAGCAATTAAAAGATCTAAGAAGAGAAATAAAAGTGGTAAGCGAACAAATGCCTTTAATACGCTTGTTTTACAAACTAATTGAAGAAAAGGAGCATATTGCCATGGTGGTAGGCGAATACGGTGAAATGACGGGTATTGTTACCATGGAAGATATTATCGAAACATTACTTGGAACCGAAATTATGGATGAGCTCGATAATGTAGCAGATATGCAGGCTCAAGCAAAACTTATTTGGGAAAAACGGGCAAAACG
>CAYVEW010000232.1:0-2991 GCA_964450375.1 uncultured Bacteroidales bacterium | reverse complement strand
GTTCTGACTTAGTGATACTTTGTGAAATACATATAAGACATGCGGATATTAGGGGCTATCGGGACAACCGAAATGAACGAACGGCGAAGCCCTCACTGAAAGTAATTTTGATAATCTATCCTTTTTTCAAGGAAAGTACCTATTTCAAAAAAGTTTTAGGGTGCGGTTTCCTTAATGATGAATCGTGGTCACATGGCGATTATCAACCTGTCTGCCGAACAGGCAGGCAATTCCGCTCTCATTTCGGATTTTCCGTCACACCTGTTATAAGTTGTTATTCGTTTTTTTTGATGTAGAATATTGAGCGTAGGCCTGACAAAACGGCGAGCCATGCGCGGTGTGAATGGAATAAGTCATAGAATTCCGACAAAGGAGTTTACTTACTTTGTCTGGAATTGTTGACTTATTGCAGAGCGCGTAGAAGCATCGTTTTGTCTTGACTTTTTTTGAAAACTTTTTTGGGTCAAGCCAAAAAAGTGGAAACAAATGATGATATTTTTTATTATAAAATCAAAGATTACAACATACAATAGATTTTGCTCTAATTATTTTTTAAAACAACTAAAATACTACAGCCATAAAAATAGTTTAAAATAAAAATTCCTAGTTCCCATAAACTATTTAAAATGATCCGTAATTTATTTACATTTTCTTAATTCTTACTTCAATATCTTTTTCAGCCTTTAAAAGATCTACCAGTATTGATGTATCGGTTTTGCCATAATGGTATGGATAAAGAACTTTTGGCATAAATAGTTTTGCTGCTTCGGCTACCATTTCGGGTGTCATGGTGTAGGGTAAGTTCATTGGTAAAAATGCAATGTCTATATTTTTCAGTTTTTTCATTTCGGGTATATTCTCGGTATCACCGGCCACATATACTTTTTTATTTCCGAATGCAATTACATATCCGTTTCCCTCGCCCTTTACATGGTAAGGATCTCCATTGTCGCGTTTATGCTCGATGTTGTAAGCAGGAACAGCTTCAATTTCCAATTGGCTTATATTGAGAATATCTCCATTTTGCATGACGATAATATCAGACAAATTTTCACTCATTTCATGGCATTTCTGCGTTAATACAATCTTTGTATTTTCTTTTTTAATCATTTCAATGGCATTCATATCCAAATGATCACCATGGTGGTGTGTGATTAAAATTAGATCGGCTTTTGGATACGATTCGTAGTTTCCCATTCGGGCAACGGGGTCAACATGAATAACTTTACCATCGAACTCAAAGAATATCGAACCGTGCTTTACAAATTGAATGGCCAGTTTGCCTTGTGTTGTTTCAAACTGATCGGTTTGTAAGTCTTGAGAAATAGCCACACCTGACATGATTATAATACTTATAATTGTTAGAATAATTCTTTTCATGATGATTGTTTTTAAATGCGAAATAAAGGTACCGAATTTATAACACAGAATCAATACGAATGTTTAGATGATCTAAAACGAGTAAACCCGAGAATCCTCGGGTTTGCACTATCCACTTTGAATTTAATTGTATATGTTTTATACCAGAGGAATAATCTCTTTTTTAAAGGTGTCGTTAATTACCATTACAAGTGCTATAAATAAAGCAAAAGCTCCGGCAAAAATACCGTCGATACCGGCAATTAATTTAATGGTGGCATTTCCCGAAAAGTCGGCTATTGCCAGTAAAAAGAATAAAGCAACCACAGAACCAAATAGCACTCTCATCATTTTGGATAAGCTAAATGTAGCTATAAATAATCCGGTAGAGAATATTCCCCAAATTGTAAGGAACCATCCCATTGCTTGTGCGCTTGGAGCTTCGCCAAGTCCCATTTTGGGGATCATCATTAATGCAATTAATATAATCCAGAAAAAACCGTACGAGCCAAAAGCTACCATTCCGAACATATTATTTTTCTTAGCTTCGATACTTCCTACCATTACCTGTGCTATTCCACCAAAAAAGATACCCATCGCCATAATCATTGAATCTAAAGGAAATAATCCGATGTTGTGCAGATTTAATAATAAAGTTGACATTCCAAAACCACATAGGCCAAAAGCTGCTGGATTTGTTGTAGTATCAACCAGCCTAACCATTTCTTGTTTATTGCTCATTATTTTTATTGATTTAAATTTTATTAGGGCGCAAAAATAGAATAAAATCTTTTAAAACAAGCCATCTTGCAGGTTTTAAGATGTTCCGAATAAATCATTGATAATATTTTAAAGATGAGCAATTTAATACTGTGATCTGCAAAATAATCAACAAACCGAACAGATGTTTAGAAACATTATGTAAAGTTTAAAACTAAAAGAGGGTGTCCAAAAATGAATGATTTTGCCACAAACCAGCCTGCATGCCATACGGCACGTAAACCGGTATGGCAGGGGCTTTAAGACACAAATTTTCACAAAGTTATGTTACTGATAGTATTTGATTTGTGATTCTTGTAGTCCCGAATAGCTATCGGGATAGAGTCTTAGTGGCTAATTTAATAATTCATTGGTTTTTGGATATTCCCTTTTTATTTTATTCTTATTGTTCGTTTGAAAGTCGAAATGATAATTTTACTAAAAATACATTATGCGGATGCAGGCTGAATAAAGTATTGAAATCATCTGCCAGTGCAAACCGGCCTGTGGTATCATCATAATCAGTCATGTTAGGCGACCAAACAAGGTATAATAAGGAGCCAGGCCTGTATTCCCATCGGGCAACCACATTTGCTCTAAACTGCTTAAAATTAAAGTCAGGCTCCAGGTCACTTGGATCACCAGAATACCACGATAGGTCTTTGCTAAATCTATCCATAAACCGATCGGCATTTGGATCAGTTATATATTTCGGATCGGAATAATTTCCGGAGCTGATGAATGGTGAAGCATACAGTTGTATGGTTAAGTCGGGAGTAATGGTATAATCAATTCGAAGAGTTAAATTAGCTGTTTTCCTGTCGATTTGTGCAAATACATATCGATTATCGGTATTATGCTCTTCGGTACTGA
>CAYVEW010000231.1:0-3033 GCA_964450375.1 uncultured Bacteroidales bacterium | reverse complement strand
TCAACAATAAAGCAGTCGGGAAAATCTTTAAGGAGTTTCTTCTTTAGGTTTTCAAGGTCTTTGGTGTTCGTTTTATTCCCAACTATTATTCGATATACTTTTTGTTTGTTTATTAATCCAACTTCTACAAAAACTGATTCATTTATTTCTTCTCCCAATTGCGCAACGAGTTTGATCATATTCTCATTTTCGGTATAACTACCAATTTGAATTCCTTTTCCTTTTGGAGAAACCTTCTTTGAGTTTAACAGATAATAAGTGCCGCCAGAATTTGTTTCGGATAATTTTCTCTGATCGGGTAAATTATTGGTGTTGGCAATTAATTCTACTTTAACTTTTGCCAGGCCTTTGTGAATAAAATCGAGTTCTTGCGCAGCTGATTTTGACAAATCGATGATTCGGTTATCTATAAAAGGTCCCCGGTCGTTTATTCTTACAACAACATATTTATTATTCTCAAGGTTGGTTACTTTTACTACCGATCCAAAGGGTAGCGTGCGATGTGCGGCTGTTTTCTTGGCATGATAGTACATTTCTCCATTTGCTGTTTGTCTTCCTTCAAATTTATCTGCATAAAAACTGGCGATACCTGTTTTAGAATAATGGTTTTGCTGAGCATTGCTGTTTATGGCAATAGAAACCGAAATCAGTATATAAATAATTAATTTATTTTTCATGTTCCGTGTTGTTTTCAGAATGTGTGTTTTGATCTATTTCCCAGTATGGTTCTTCGGGCTCAATTCCCAGCTCTTCTTCAATTTCCCAGCTGTATTTTTTCCGTTTTGGGCCAAGTTCCCGATAATAGAAGGCTAAAACCATGCCAGCAATTGCTCCCATTAAATGTGATTCCCACGAAATGTGCGGTTGTATTGGTAACACACCCCAAACCATGCTTCCATACAGAAATACAACGAGCAACGAAATGGCCATTAAACGGATGTTTTTTTGAATCATACCGCTGAAAAAAAGAAAAGAAGCAAAACTATACACTAAACCACTAGCGCCAATATGATAAGCCTGTCGTGCACCAAACCAAATCCAGATATTGGCTATCAGATAGCTCAGAAAAAAAACTTTAAATGCTACCTTATTATAAAAGTAAAACAATCCGGTTCCCAGAATTAAAATGGGAACACTATTTGCCGTAAGGTGTCCAAAATCTGAGTGTATGAGTGGTGCGGTAATTATTCCAATAAGGCCTTTTGCACGTAATGGAAAAATACCAAGAAATGCCAAATCAACATTCAATAAAACTTCGGCTATTTTTATTGTCCATAGAATGAAAAGAAAAAATAGCGGGAATATCGCACTATAATAAAAACGTTTCTTATCTTCTTTCATACAAACCGAAAAAATTTGGAATAAAGATCACAAAAAAAAGGCATAAAAAAAACCGGTCAGGTTCTGCCGGTTTAAGTTTTATTTAATGCAAAATTATTCGCTTACTGATTACCTGCCCCGTACCCGATTCAATGGACAAGAAATAAATTCCTTTTGATTTTTCTGTTATATCAATGGTTTGTTTTAGCTGATTAAAACCTGTAATTTCTTTTTGATATACCATAGACCCAATTACATCGTAAACTTTTATTATGAAAGAATCAAAATCAGAATTAGTAATCTCCACACTAATTATTCCTTTGGTTGGATTTGGGTAGATTTTAATATCTTTTTCTGTTAAAATATTTAATCCTGTATTAATAGACATTTTTATTTGAATGGTTGTATCATTATTTTCAACATCTACTGTACTATCCACGTCGTTATATCCTTCTTTGCTTAATGAGTATACAATACCTTTAGCTGGCATGATGTCAGTGAAGGAAACATATCCTAGTGCATCAGTATAATCATGGATCGAATTCAGTGTAACTTTAACTCCTTCCAATGGATCTTTCGAGTCGTCTACAACACTGAAGCTCACATTGTATTTTAATAAACCAAGTTTAATTTCAACATCTAAATTGGTACTTACAGAAAGTGTTCCGTTCTGATCCTGATAGCCATCTTTTGAAATGGTATACGGTTGGTCAATGCTTTCTAATACATCATTGAATCGGTATTGTCCGTTTTCATCAGTATAAGCTGTTAATCCTAAGAAATCGATTTGGGCATTTTCTATAGGTACTCTTCCATCGGTTATAGTAAAATCTACATAGTAACTGGCTGTACCGGAAGTTAGGCTAATTTGAACTGTTGTGTCGTTTGCAATGCTAATGTTATTCGTATAATTTTCAAATCCTTGACGTCGAACAACAAAAGGTAAATCATTTCCACTGGTAACATAATTAAAGCTAACCACGCCGTCTGTGTTGGTGTATTTTTCTTCGTTATTGAATTCTACAATTGCATTTTCAAGCACTCCTTCACTATCGCTTATAACAAATTTTACCAGATGTCCAGTATTTCTTACTATAGCATCCCAACCTAATCCGGTAACAGATACATCTGAATAGAACTTAAATGTTAGTGCTCCAAGTTCATTGGTTGCTGTTATTTGGGTGGGCCTTTCCTGATTGCAGAACTCACCAACAAGATAATCGTTTTTCACCGAATCGCCATCGTAAACAGTTAAATAATCGTAACAACCACCGGAGCTGTTTAATTCAACATCGAAAGTGCTGAAATCGACCATTAATTTACCACGCGGATTTTTGGGGTAGAACGTTATTACATAATTTTCATTATTACCATACGAATTATTAGCACCTCCCTTATCGTAGAATAAAACTTGTGTTTCAACAATAACCGATGATGTGTCGCTTATTTTGTATTCTTCCATTTCACCAATCACAATTTCGTGAATAATGGAATCGTTATGAAGATTGTATAAGAGATCATTAACATAAAATCTTATTTGTACCGAATTTCCAGTAAGTTCTTTTTCGTGGACTGTTGCGGTAAATTCAATGGTGTCGGAACTATTAGCCTGTAAGGAAATATTATTTTGTTCGGTATCAAGCAATTCAAAATAACTATTTTCGGTGATCTGACTGGCGGTGATCTGAATATTTTCTATGTCGCTTCCACCAC
>CAYVEW010000230.1:0-3056 GCA_964450375.1 uncultured Bacteroidales bacterium | reverse complement strand
TTCGGCACCAGGAAGTTTTTTGCTGATCATCCGTTTTCGTTCGTCGTAAGTATAAAAATAACAAAGTTCTTTATCACCTGGTCCATTAGCTAGTGGTGGCACAACTGTGCGTAACAATCCATAATCATCGTAAATGTAATAGGTTTTCAAGTTTTCAGTATCGGTCACTGATTCTTTCAAAATAACCTGACCTAACAAATCTTTGTATTCACGTGTAATGTTTCCATTTTCGTCAGTAACCTGGTTTACATACAGTGTGCTCGTTTCATAGTTTTTGGAATTTCCATTTTCATCCCAACTACTTACAGCATTGGAGTTAGTTAAATAATCATATTTTACGGCTTTCCAATTATCTTTGGTATCACCGTGCCAATCTTCTCCAGCTCCTACCATACTTAGTACTCGATTTAATGGTGATTCTTCAAAAACAGTTTCGGCATATGGGTAATTATCGATAGCTTCTTTTCCTTTGATACTCTTTTTGTAATAATTTTCCACTTCGGTTTGTGCCGATGTTTTGAAACTACCATCATCTGTATCTGCAACATATGGCAAATATTTCCTGCTTTCACGACCTAAATCATCGTAGTAAACGTGTTTTACCAAATCTTTCCCTGTTGGCGATGCTGCAACGCTTACACTTTGCTGTGCACGACCTAATCCATCAAAATAATTTACTTGCTCACTTTTTAAATCTGTACCAGGAAAAACTATAGTGTGAACATAATTTTTGCCTGCGCTGGGTGTTCCATTCACGTTTACATCAGATACGCTTTCAAGCGTAGGATTTGTAGGATTATTCGTTGCATCGGCCGAGATGTAGGCATGAAACGAAGATCCGGCTTTTGCATTAAATCCGGGACTTAAAGTAATGCTATTGCTGGCACTAACATCAGCTTTCCCCAAAACCACATCATTTAATACAATGTCGGTTTGTGCGTGTAATCCTTGTACTCCAAAAACAAGCATAAGGAGCAGCAAGTTGATATTTATGTTTTTATATATTGATTTCATCATGATCATCTTTTTTATTGAACCTACTCGTTAATTATTACTACCGTTTCGGTTATTTTCTCTTGTTTGTTTCCAATACTGAGATAATAATTACCGGCAGGTAAATGTCTTACTGGAATAGATTCTTCTTGTCCTGAGATGTAATTGTATACCACTTCCTGATGGACAAGATGACCTTCAATATTGGTGATCTCAACATACAAACTGGCTTTTTGATCGCAATCGAGCGACCAGTTCAAATAATTAGTGACAGGGTTTGGGTAAATAATTAGATCATGTGCCTGACTGATATCAATCAAAGGAGTTTTTGTCTCGAAATGGACCAAAATGGTATCAGCAGTCTGGCAATACATGGAATCGGTTACCTGTAACCAGGCTTCTATTGCATGGTTGAAATCGCCTTCGGGCAAAACTGTGGTATTTTGCAATGCACTTTGGTTATACCACCAGTATTCTTTTGCATAATCCGGACCTTCTAAGTCAATGCTTTCGTCAGTATACAGGATTGTATCCTTGCCCAGGCTAAATTCAATACCCGGTGCTTGCGCAATTTCAACGGTATCCTGAACCAAACAGGCATATTTGTCGGTCATTTCCACAAAATAAGTTCCAGGTTCATTAATGGATATCCTTTTTTCATCGGTAAATAATCCATTATTCCAAACAATATTATCAAAGCGACCGTTGATTTTCAGTTCTGTTTCAGCATTTGGACATATATAAGTATTTCCTTTGATTAAATCTCCGTATTCGGGACAATTGAAATATTTGGCGATATAGATATCTTCATCACCTTGTGATGTAATATCAAATTCATCGTTGCTGATTTTACCTGAGAAACTACCACTTAATAAAATATTTCCTTGTTTATCGATGGTACTATGATGACTCGTAACATTGTTTTTTCCACCGATACTTTCGGCCCAAAAAATACGTCCGGTTTTGTCTATTTGCGATACAAAAGCCGTTGCGTTACCATCAATAGCGTACAACAGCATAGTATCAAGCATTAAAGTGTCGTTAAATGTACCGTTCAGCATGATTCCACCAGCTGCGTTCAGTTCAATGTTGCTGGCATAATCGGCAAAAGTAGTGCCATAGCTTTTCATCCATAGGGGATGACCCAAAGTATCGATTTTAGCTGTAAAAAAATCTGTAGCTCCGGTGCTTGTCAATTCGTATTCGCCATATTGTATGCTATGCGTAAAGTTGCCTGATATATAAAGCTTATTATCTTTTGTTGGAGCTATACCTGATACTTGAACGTAATGCTCACCGTGGATTTCATGTAGCCAATCTGGTTCCAGATCAGAGTTAATGGCAGTTATAAATGCTCCGGTGATACCCTGCCCTTTAGATGCAAGCTTGTAATCACCAAAGATTATATCACCTTGATGATTCACCGATAGAAAAATTGTATTGTTAAATCCACCAGCAAAAGCTGTGATTATATCTTTACCTTTACCACCATACGATTTTAGTTTTTCCAGTTTCCCTTCGGCGGTAAACCGGGCAATAAAAATATCTTCTTTGCCCTTGCTTTTTACCGATTCACCTTCAATAATAAGCTCTTTACGAAAGGTTCCTGCAACTAAAATACCTTTGTTACTTTGATACATCTGGTACATGGATGCAGGGCTTGGTATGGGAAAGTTTTTTATCCAATCCAATTTACCCCTTTTGTTGAGTTTTGCCAGAATCAGTTTTTTACCTTTCCCGTCGATTTTTTCTTTTTTCATCACTACTTCACCGGTAATAATTCCACTGACATACAATTCATTGTTTTCATTCACATAAAGTGCTGTAAGTTTATCAGATTGTTTACCTCCGGCATTCCAAACCCATTGCAATTTACCTTTTGGGTTGTATTTAGCAACAAAAAGATCTTGCTTGCCTTCTGTTTCGTATGATTTGCTATCTGTTTTCAGTTCTCCAGAATATGCGCCGGCAATATAGGTGTTACCATCCTTGTCGGTTTCTATTCCATTTACATAGTCCCAACTGGGGCTACCCAATGTGTTGATCCATTGCCAAACATTTTC
>CAYVEW010000229.1:0-3079 GCA_964450375.1 uncultured Bacteroidales bacterium | reverse complement strand
CAGTAAGGATTTCCTGAAGAATATTTGATGCTCCAAATGCTTCAAGAGCCCAAACTTCCATCTCACCAAAACGCTGTCCACCGAATTGTGCTTTACCACCTAATGGTTGTTGCGTAATTAATGAGTATGGTCCGATTGAACGCGCATGCATCTTATCTTCAACCATGTGTCCCAGTTTAAGCATATAGATTACTCCTACTGTTGCTGGCTGGTCGAATCTTTCGCCTGTACCACCATCGTATAAGTAAGACTTACCATAAGCTGGCAATCCTGCTTTATCGGTATATTCTGTAATTTGCTCAAGGCTTGCACCATCGAAAATTGGCGTTGCAAACTTCATTCCCAGTTTCTTACCGGCCCAGCCAAGAACAGATTCATAAATCTGACCTAAGTTCATCCTTGATGGCACACCCAGTGGGTTCAATACAATATCAACCGGAGTTCCATCTTCTAAGAATGGCATATCTTCAACACGAACAATTTTCGCAACAATACCCTTGTTACCGTGTCGACCTGCCATTTTATCACCAACTGTTACTTTACGTTTCTTGGCGATATAAACTTTTGCCATTTGTATAATACCTGTTGGCAGCTCATCACCAATGGTTACATTATATTTTTTACGCTTAATTTTAGAGTCGAGCTCTTTGCGCTTAATAATATAATTATGTAACAATTTTTTGATGATTTCATTCTTCGCTTTATCAGTTGTCCACTTACCAGGGTTGATATTCATGTAATCAAGTTCCTGAAGCATTTTAACTGTAAATTTAGTGCCTTTCGGTATTACATCAACATTGTAGTAGTCTTTAACTCCCTGTGATGTTTTACCATTAACAAGAATGAAAAGCTTATCAATCAGTTTATTAGTTAATTGCTCTACTTTTAAACTTGATTCTTTATCAATTGCTTCTAATTCGATTTTATCGCTATTTTTAGACTTCTTGTCTTTCATAGCTCTCGAGAACAATTTTTTATCAATAACCACACCTTGAAGTGATGGAGAAGCTTTTAATGAAGCATCTTTTACATCACCGGCTTTATCTCCGAAAATTGCACGTAATAATTTTTCTTCTGGTGATGGATCAGATTCGCCTTTTGGAGTAATCTTTCCTATTAATATATCACCAGGTTTAACATGTGCCCCAATACGGATTAAACCATTTTCATCAAGATCTCTGGTAGCTTCTTCACTAACATTAGGAATATCTGCTGTTAACTCTTCAACACCGCGTTTGGTATCACGAACTTCAAGAACATATTCATCAATATGGATTGAAGTAAACACATCTTCTTTAACAACATTTTCTGAAATCACAATCGCATCCTCGAAATTATAACCCTTCCAAGGCATGAATGCTACCTTTAAGTTACGGCCTAAGGCAAGTTCGCCCTGATCTGTTCCGTAGCCATCTGTCAGCACCTGACCCTTTACAACCTCTTGTCCTTTCTTAACAATTGGTTTTAAGTTGATACAAGTATTTTGATTTGTTTTAGCAAACTTTGGCAGATGATAACGTTTAATATCATCATCAAAACTTACAAACTTATCTTCTTCGCTTCTTTCGTACCTGATAACAATTTCCTTTGCATCAACATATTCGACAAGCCCTTTACCTTCGGCAACGATTTGAATTCTGGCATCTCTTACAACATGCCCTTCCAAACCAGTACCAACTATAGGTGCTTGTGGTTGCAATAACGGAACTGCCTGACGCATCATGTTAGATCCCATCAATGCACGGTTTGCATCATCGTGCTCTAAGAATGGAATTAAAGAAGCTGCGATTGAAGCAATTTGATTTGGTGCCACATCCATTAGGTCAACTTCATCCGGAGTTGCCAGAGGATAATCTGCATTAAATCGTGTTTTAATTCTTGGATTAACAAAAAAGCCTTCCGGATTTAAAGGAGCATTTGCCTGGGCAATTGTTATTCCTTCTTCTTCTTCGGCACTCAAGAATATTACACCACTTTCTTCTAAGCTAACTTTCCCTGCATCGACTTTACGATAAGGAGTTTCAATAAATCCTAGTTTGTTAATTTTTGCATATACACATAGCGAAGAAATAAGACCGATATTTGGACCTTCCGGTGTTTCAATCGGACATAATCTTCCATAGTGTGTATAGTGAACGTCACGTACCTCGAAACCTGCTCTTTCACGAGAAAGACCACCAGGTCCTAATGCCGACATACGACGTTTATGTGTCATCTCGCCTAATGGATTGGTTTGATCCATAAACTGAGATAACTGGTTTGTTCCGAAGAACGAATTAATAACAGATGATAAAGTTTTAGAATTAATCAAGTCTATTGGTGTAAAAACTTCGTTATCTCTAACGTTCATTCTTTCACGAATTGTTCTCGCCATACGAGCAAGACCAACACCAAACTGATTCGATAATTGCTCACCTACAGTACGTACACGACGGTTACTTAAGTGGTCAATATCATCAACATCTGTTTTTGAATTTATTAATTCGATTAAATATTTAATGATTTGAATTATATCTTCTTTCGTAAGAACCTTGATTTCGTGATCGGTTTCCAGATTTAACTTTTTATTTAATCTGTAACGCCCTACATCACCAAGATCATATCGTTTATCGGAGAAGAATAATTTATCAATCACATCGCGTGCAGTAGCTTCATCTGGTGGCTCTGCATTTCGTAATTGTCTGTATATATGTAATACAGCTTCTTTTTCTGAGTTACATGGATCTTTTTGCAAAGTATTGTAAATAATTGCAAAATCAGATATATTCTGGTCTTCTTTGTGCAGAAGAATGGTTTTTGTTCCAGAATCAACGATTTGATCTACATGCTCATTCTCGATTACGGTTTCACGATCTATGATTACTTCGTTTCTTTCGATAGAAACAACTTCTCCGGTATCTTCGTCAACGAAATCTTCAACCCACGATTTAAGCACACGTGCAGCTAATTTTCGTCCAACGTACTTTTTTAACCCAGTCTTAGAAACTTTAATTTCATCGGCCAGATTAAATATTTCCAGAATATCTTTATCACTTTCGTACCCTATTGCCCTTAATAAAGTGGTTACCGGTAATTTCTT
>CAYVEW010000228.1:0-3081 GCA_964450375.1 uncultured Bacteroidales bacterium | reverse complement strand
AGTAAAAATATCCCGTGAAGGAGAAATTATTCCTAAAAATACGAATTCAAAATTGGAAGATTTTAATACCGATGTGGTATATTGTTTAGCTTGCTCGTGGAGTGGGCCTTTATCTAAACTTGTTTAGGCTTAAAAATGTAAAGTAAATACTGTTTCGTTTTGGTTGGATTGTACCGAAATATTACCACCATGCATTCGCATAATTTGTTGCGATAAGCTTAATCCGATTCCGGATCCATCTGTTTTTGTTGTAAAAAATGGGAAGAATATCTTTTCTAAATGATCTTTCTCAATACCAGGGCCATTATTAATTACCTTTATTTCCTGTTTGTTATCCGAGTTGCAATGTGCCGTAACTTTTATTCGTGGGTTTTCATTTTCGCCTAAAGCTTCTGTTGCATTTTTTATCAGGTTTATAAGTACTTGTTCTATTAAGTTTTTATCTGCTAGTATGGTTTCTGCATTATCATCTATTTCAATTTGAAATTGAATATTGTTTTTTTCGAATTTTGTTAACCATAACTTTTCAATATTTTGCAATAGTTCTTTTATGTTTACCTGTGTTAATTGTGGGGTCTGTATTTTCGAAATGGATCTGAATTTATCAATAAAATTCTGTATTCCCAGATTTCTTTGCTGAACAATTCTTAATCCGGATGCAATATCTTCTATTATCTCATCATTCATATCATTCGTTTTTCGCGGCTTGTTATTGTCAGGATTGGTAATGATTTCATTTAGTGTTTCTATGGTCGATGAAATAGGGCCTATGGAATTCATAATCTCGTGCCGTAAAATTTGTGTTAATTTTTGCCAAGATTCTAACTCTTTTTCATCCAGTTCGTTTTTAATGTCTTGTACTGAAATTAGTTTTATTTTTTCGGTTTTAGTTTTAAATTCTGTAGCTCGAATAAATAACTGAACGATTTTGTTGCTGATACTAAGTTTAATTAACTTTTGTTCCGATGGCTTAATGTGAATTAATTCATTTTCAAAATCAGAATCAATCCTGGAAAGTTGATTTACATTTGAGATTGTATCAATACTAAATAAATTTTTAAAAGCTTTATTGCAAAGTTTCACTTTTCCGTTTTCGTCAAATCCGAATAAACCCACCGAAGCATGCTCAGTAACTGTTTTGAAATAAACATCTTGCTGAATGTTTTTTTCTTTAAGTTGCAATATTTGCCTGTTTACTTTCTGGAATCGTTTACTTAATCTCAAAAAATCCTGATTATAGAATTCTTCATTAATAATAACAGCAGAATCGTCGTATTTTAACGAATCAAAAAAGGCAATCAGGTTCCTGTTAACATAATTTAGCTTACGTATTAAAAGTACCACTTGTAGAATTACGAACACAATTATGTTTAGATTTATAACAATATCGGAGTATTTATCATTAGCAATTACCAGAAGAAAACAGCTGCTAATTATTAAAACAATGCGAATAATAATATTAAGGTAAAGATTCTTAAATATCATACTTTTCGATTTTACGATATAAGGTTTGCCGGCCAACTTTTAACTCTCTGGCGGTATCGCTTATGTTCCAGTTATTTCTTTCCAGTGCAGTTTTGATAATGATTTTTTCTCCATCTTCTAAGGTTATAGCATGATCAAAGGATGAGGGCTTGCTTTGCGATTTCTCAAAGAAAAAGTCATTTTCAGTTAATGTATTCGATTCGGATAGAATTACCGCCTTTTCAATAGCATGTTTTAGTTCGCGGATATTTCCGGGCCATTTATACGACAATATTCTTTCAATAGCCTGATTATTAATTTTTAATCCGGGTTTATCGTATTTATTCGAAAATAATTCAAGGTAATAATTTGTAAGGGGGATTATGTCATCCGTTCTTTCGCGTAAAGCTGGAAGTTTAACTTGCACTGTGTTAATTCGATATAGTAAATCTTCTCTAAACAGATCTTCTGCAATTAGTTTGTTTAAATCTTTATTAGTTGCCGATATTACCCGAATATCTGTTGCAATGATTTCATTGGTTCCCATTCTGGTAATTTGCTTGTTTTGTAAAGCAGTTAGAAGTTTTGCCTGCATTAAATAGGAAAGATTCCCAATCTCGTCAAGAAATAAAGTTCCCTTGTGTGCTGCTTCAAATTTCCCGATACGATCTTCTTTTGCATCGGTAAATGCTCCTTTTTTATGTCCGAATAATTCGCTTTCAAATAAGTTCTCGTTTAACGAAGCCATATCAACACTTAAAAATATCTCATTGTTTCTGTTCGAGATTTCGTGTATTCTCTGTGCAATTAATTCTTTTCCTGTACCATTTTCACCCAGAATCAGCACATTGGCATCCGTTTTTGCCACTTTTGCCACGGTTTTCATAATATCATCCATCAATGTAGATTGATAAATGATGTTCGTAGTTTTTATGCTGTTTTGTTTAAGAGCTTCTTTTTCGTTTTCGAGCTTTTTTATTTTTTTATTCGATTTATGATGCTCAATGGCTGCATGAACTGTGGCTAATAATTTTTCATTTTTCCATGGTTTCTCTATGAAATCGAATGCTCCTGCTTTGATTGCTTTTACGGCTAACTCAGAATCACCGTAAGCGGTTATCATTACCACCGGAAGATCGGGTTTGATTTTTTTAATTTCTGTAAGCCAAAATATACCTTCGTTTCCTGTATTTATTCCTGCCGAAAAATTCATATCAAGCAATACTGCATCGCAGTCTGCTTTATTTAATTGGGTAATGATCTGGTTAGGATTATTTAAAGTGCTTACTTTTTCAAATTTATATTTCAGAAAAAGATTCATGGAATCAAGCACACTCTGATTATCATCAATAATTAATATATGCCCCTGTTTATTCATCTTTTTTATATCTTAACAACCAAAAATAGAAATATAAATATTCAAATCAAAAC
The DNA here is from genome assembly GCA_964450375.1 of uncultured Bacteroidales bacterium. Lineage (GTDB taxonomy): Bacteria > Bacteroidota > Bacteroidia > Bacteroidales > UBA12077 > UBA12077. Next base: position 186 of record CAYVEW010000228.1, on the reverse strand, counting down.
AGCATGTATGATTATGGAACAGGCAATGTATGTTTTTGGATCACTTTTAACATAGCTAGCAAATGATTAAACGCGTAAAGAAAAGATAATTAGATTGTTGTGATTTGTGGCATAACTTTGGTTTAATCATCTTAAACTCTAAACGAATAAATTATGTTTATTAAAAATTTTATATTATCAATTCGC
>CAYVEW010000227.1:0-3086 GCA_964450375.1 uncultured Bacteroidales bacterium | reverse complement strand
GGAATTTTGGCATTAAGTCAGGTAGAAGATCCGGAAAATTACGGGACCTTATTTTTAAAAATTGATAAAGTAAGATTTAAAAGAAAAGTGGGCCCCGGTGATACAATTGTTTTCAGGCTTGAACTAATAAACCCAATTCGTCGAGGATTGGTTAATATGTTTGGCCAGGCTTTTGTGGGTAATGAACTAGCCATGGAAGGTGAATTAATGGCTCAAATATCAAAAATTAAATAATATTTAAGTTATGATAAGCGAATTAGCATATATACATCCCGAAGCTCAATTAGAGAAAAATGTAACAATAGAGGCATTTGCCTGGATTGATAAAAATACGGTTATTGGAGAAGGGACATGGATTGGGCCAAACGCTACCATAATGGAAGGTGCTCGTATCGGTAAAAATTGTAAGGTTTTTCCCGGAGCTGTTGTTTCTGCTATTCCACAAGATTTGAAATTTAAAGGAGAAGAAACCACTGCCGAAATTGGCGATAATACAACTTTGCGCGAGTGTGTTACCGTGAACCGCGGTACTGCTTCGAAAGGTAAAACAGTTGTTGGAAAGAATTGTTTGTTAATGGCTTATGTGCATATCGGACACGATAGTTTCCTGGGAAATAATATCATAATTTCCAATAGTACCAATGTGGCCGGAGAAATTATTATTGATGATTTTGCGGTGATAAGTGGTGATGTTCAAATTCATCAATTTGTTCATGTGGGTGGACATGTGATGATTTCCGGAGGATCGCTGGTGAGAAAAGATGTGCCTCCCTATATTACAGTCGCACGTGAACCTTTGTCTTATGTGGGTATTAACTCGGTAGGATTGCGTCGAAGAGGATTTTCTAATGAGAAAATATATATGATTCAGGATATGTATCGTGAGATATATGTCAAAGATCAGAATGTAGCTCAAGCTTTAAAAAATATTGAAGAGAACATTCCCGAATCAGAAGAAAGGAATTATGTAGTAGAGTTTATAAAAAACTCTGAGAGGGGAATCACTCGCGGATAATACTGGTTTAAGCAGAATTAACTGTAAAAAATATAGCTTATTAATACGAATCGGAACCTGGCTTTTGGCCAGATTCCGATTTTTTGTTTTGTTCCTAATTTGTATATTTCAGAAATTTGTACTTATATTTGTGCAATCATTTCAAACATCCTTTCCAAAGGGCGTTTGATTTATAAAGAAGAGGGGAGAGATTAGGCTCTGTGAACCTCTGGCAACCAACTTATAAGCAAAGTAAAGGTGCCAATACCTAACCCAAAATCGGTACGTACCGATGGGAAATTATAAACTAAACGCAAAAAATCATGAAAAACGAATTTTTTGGTCAAAGTTATTTCTTATTGGGTTTTGTAATTGTCAATCATTTTTGGTTTAACAATTTTACAATGCCGCTTATGCCTATGTGCATGCGCTAGTCGGAGAGTAGATTAAAGTCTTTCCGGATTTGTTAGCGTGGCCCGTTAGGGGGTGGTATATTTTATTGTAAACTAAAAAATTATTATGACTTACAAAGTGGTTAAGTTCGGCGGTTCGAACTTAAAAGACAGTAATGGAATACACAAAATTATAAATGCTGTAAAAGCATATGATTGTCCTTTAGTAATTGTGGTTTCGGCATTTTATGGTGTAACAGATCAGTTAATAGATGCCATTCATCTGGCTGTAAAAGGGAAGTTGAAGATTAATAGTTTTATTAACAGTCTTCTAAATCAAAAGGTGGATTTAATAGAAAAGAACTTGGACAATTCGCTGTTAACTCAGGATTTTAAAATTGAACTGGAAGCACGAATTAATAAACTAAGGACTTATTTCCTGGGCATAAACTACATAAACGATGTTCCGGATTTTATTTACGATGAGATTCTGAGTTATGGTGAGCGTTTGAGTTCATTGGTTCTGTATTATATTCTAAAGGCCGAAAAAATAAGTTGTTCCGAAGTGTTACCTGAAAACATAGGTTTAATAACCGATGGCGAATTTAAAAATGCTTCCATCGACTTTGAGATATCTTCGGAATATTTGAAAGAATCTCTTTCCAAAGATCAAACCTATGTAATCCCTGGCTTTTATGGTGTTTCTTATGAAGGTAAAACAACTTTATTAGGTCGTGGCGGAAGCGATTATTCTGCTGCTGCAATAGCATCTTGTTTAAATGCCGAATTCCTTGATTTGTGGAAAGATGTCGAAGGTTTCTTGAGTGCTGATCCAAAAATTGTTGGAGATTCTGTTAATGTTCAATCCTTAACCTACGCAGAAGCTTCGGAATTGGCATATTTTGGATCTAAAATTTTACATCCGCGAACTTCTGAACCATTAAGGAAAAAGAACATCCCGATTCGAATATTAAATATTAATAATACTGATAAAGGAATTGATCCTTTAACAATTATTAATGGTAAGGAGAAAGTAAGTGAAAGCATTGTAAAAAGTGTTTCTTATAGTGATCACTTTGGATTGCTTAAACTGAAAGGCTCAGGGGTTGGTATAAAACCTGGAATTTTGGCAAAATCGACAGCTTGTTTAGATAAAGCAGGAATTAATATTAAATCAGTTATTACTTCGCAAACCTGTATTAATATTTTGTTATCCGACGATGATCTTCATGTGGCAAATAATGCAATAAGAGCGAACGAAATTCACGGAATTAGTGATGTGGAAACCGTAGAAGATATTTCTTTAATTGCTGCTGTGGGTGAAGGATTAACTTCAAGGTACGGTGTGGCTGGCAGAATTTTTACAGCAGTAGCAAAAAGGGGTATTAACATCGAAATTATTTGCTTCGGAGCCAGTTCAGTAGCCATGTATTTTATCGTAAACCGAAACGATCGGAACGAAACCGTGCGGGCTATCCACAAGGAATTTTTTCACAGTGAAGTATGCTGTGAAGTTTGTGTGTAAGAACTAATGCATAATTAATTTTAAAAAAATCAAAATGAGAAATTATAAATTCGAAACATTACAGATACATGCCGGGCAGGAACCTGATCCGACAACGGGAGCCCGTGCGGTTCCTATTTATCAAACAACTTCCTATAATTTTAGAAATGCGAAGCATGGTGCAGATTTATTTGCA
>CAYVEW010000226.1:0-3087 GCA_964450375.1 uncultured Bacteroidales bacterium | reverse complement strand
TTGATAGTGAGAAAAAATACAGAAGACTGGCAGAAAACATCTCGGATGTAATCTGGACATCAGGACTTGACTTAAAGTTAGATTATGTAAGCCCATCAATCACAAGATTAACGGGCGATTCTGTTGAAGAGCATTTGAAAAAACCGGTTGAGAAAAAAATACCCAAAGAATACCTGCATAAGATAAAATCCATATTGCAGGAAGAACTGGAAAAGGAAACAGATCAGAAAACCGATAAAAACCGCTCTGTTTTGTTCGAAACACCTTTTTTTAAATCCGATGGTTCAACCATTTGGGTTACTATGAATGTTACATTTTTACGTGATGAAAGTGGAAAAGTAATCGGATTACAAGGTGTTACACATGATATAAGCAAACGAAAGCAAGTAGAACAGGAAGTCGCTAACATGGCTTCCATGCTCGATCTGGCACCAAGTGCAATAACCATTCACGATACGAACGGGAACTTTTTATATTCCAATAAAAAGAACCTGGAGTGGCATGGCTATTCCAAAGATGAATTCATGAACATTAATCTACAACAACTTGATGTTCCTGAAAGTGCAGCACTTATCAATGAACGTATTGATAAAATAAAAAAGGATGGCGAAGCGGTTTTTGATGTGGAACATTTTCGAAAAGATGGTTCAAGATTCCCGCTAATGATGTATGTAAAAACCATCGAATGGAAAGGTACGCAGACCTTCCTAAGCATTGGGACTGATATTACCGAACGAAAAAAAGCTGAAGAAGCATTGCGTGAAAGCGAAGAAAAATACCGTTTGTTATTCGAGAATATGACACAAGGCTTTGCGTTGCACGAAATGATATACGATAAGGAAGGAGTTCCATGCGATTATAAATATTTAAGTGTTAATCCTGCTTTTGAAGAATTAACCGGACTTAAAGCAAATAATATTTTAGGAAAATCAGTTTTAGAAATATTGCCTGATACCGAAAAATACTGGATTAATACCTTTGGTAAGGTCGCCACTCATCAAGAAAGTATAAAATATGAAAATTATTCAAAAGAATTAGGGCGTTATTATGAAGCGAATGCTTTTAGCTCGCAAAAAGGCTTGTTTGCTGTAACTATAAATGATGTTACAGAACGAAAAAGAGCAGAAGAAGCACTGGAACATTCGCATAACCTGATGAAATACATTATTGAGCATAACAGAAGTGCTGTGGCTGTTCACGATAGAGATTTAAATTATATTTATGTTAGCCAGCCATATCTCGATGAATATGAGATTAAGGAAGACATAATAGGGAAAAATCATTACCAAGTATTCCCCGATTTGCCCCAAAAATGGAGAGATGCGCATAAAAAAGCGCTTGATGGTGAAGTGGTTAAGGCAGATAATGATCCGTTTTATAACAAAGACGGTTCTGTGGAATGGACAAGATGGGAATGCAGGCCATGGTACGAAGCCAATGGAGCAATTGGTGGTATTATTGTTTATACCGAAAAAATAACCAGGCAAAAAGAACTGGAAGAATCCTTAAAAAATAGTTTAAGAAGAAATGAAGCCATTCTGGAAGCTAACCCCGATTTAATGTTTGTTTTCTCCGAGAAAGGCAACATCGATGACTTTAAAGCAGAAAAACAAGGTGATTTATTAATGGATCCTGAATTGTTTTTAGGAAAAAATGTGACGGATGTGTTGCCAAATGAACTGGCTGCAAATACAATGGAAAAAATTGAAAAGGTAAAACAAACAGGCGAAATGGAGTTGTATTCGTACACTTTGCAGGTTCATGGTGAAGACAAATTCTATGAAAGCCGACTTGTGCCTTACGGCAATAATCAATACCTGGCAATTGTTAGAGACATTACGCAAAAGCAACAGGATGAAATTAATCTTCGGGAGAGTAAACAAAAGCTGAAAGATGCCATGAAAACTGCTAAGCTCGGTAGCTGGGAATTTGACCTGATCAACAAGAAATTGTTCTGGTCGGAAGAAACTCACGAGATTTTTGGATTCGATCCCAACAAAACGGAGTCTTCTTATAATTTGTTTATGGATCATGTGCATGAGGATGATAAAAAATGGGTCGACAGGGCATACAAAGATTCTTTAACAGACAAATTGCCCTTTGAAATAAAGCATCGCATAATTACTCCAAAAGGCGAAATTAAATATGTGAAAGAAAAATGCCGAACAGTTTTTGATCATGAAGGAAAAGCTTTAAAGTCGTTTGGAATAATTCAGGACATAACCGATTTAAAAAAGATAGAACTGGATTTAATTAAAGCCAAAGAAAAAGCAGAGGAAAGCGATAAATTAAAATCAGCTTTTCTGGCTAATATGAGTCACGAAATTCGTACACCGATGAATGCCATCATGGGATTCTCCAGCTTGCTGAAAGAGAAAGAGTTTGAAAAGGAAAAACAGAATTACTTTTTAAATATTATTAATTCGCGTACAAAAGATTTATTGCGAATCATCGACGATGTAATCGATATCTCAAAGATTGAAGCCAATCAGTTGCGCATTGAAAAAACAGATTTTTCACTAAATAAAGTATTACTCGAAATTTATTCCGGTATTAAAAGTGAGTTACAAAACCAAAACCGAGACGATTTAAAAATAGTAATAAATGAGCAATTGCTAACGAAACAGTTAATGATAAATTCCGATGAAAGCCGTTTAAAACAGGTAATAACAAATTTACTTTACAACGCCATTAAATTTACCGAAAACGGTTTTGTTGAGTTTGGTTATTCAATTCATCCAAATAATACACTTCAATTTTTTGTAAAAGATTCAGGTATTGGAATACCCGAAGAAGCCGGTAAGTTTATTTTTGAGCGATTCAGGCAAGCCGACGATTCAACATCCAGAAAATATGGCGGAACCGGTTTAGGCCTGCCCATTTGCAGAAGTGTTGTTGAATTATTGGGAGGTGAAATCTGGTTCGAGTCGGAAGTAGAAAAAGGAACTACTTTTTATTTTACGGTTCCATTAATACAATCAAGTCCGGAACATTTAGAAAGTAATGGAATTACAACAAGCAGGCAATTCGACTGGAGCAATAAAACAGCATTAATTGCCGAAGATGATCTGGCCAGTATGCATTACC
>CAYVEW010000225.1:0-3097 GCA_964450375.1 uncultured Bacteroidales bacterium | reverse complement strand
GCAAGGCTTAGGCCAATTCCTGAGCCTTGTTCTTTTGTTGTAAAAAACGGAACGAATAACTGATCCATTAATTCTTGTGGAATTCCTTTTCCATTATCTTGAATAAGAAGAACTGTTTTATCGTTTTTTCTTAAAGCGCGTAATTTAATTTTACCTTTTTGATTATCAATTGCTTCAATCGAGTTTTTTATTAAATTGATGCAAACCTGTTCCATGTACTTTTTATCGGCTGTTAACTCTAAATCGAAAGGTTTTATATTAAATAGTATTGCATTTGAGTTTTAGCGTTCCCGCCAGTCGTTGGACAGCTTGGTGGCTAATTTTGTAATTCAATGGTTTTTGAACATCCCCTTTTTTGTACGATACTGAACTGATTTGTTCGAAAACGTTCAATTTGATTATAGTGAAAATTTATTTAATTATCAGTTAATCAATTTATTAATGTAAATGGCACAAAATCTGTTAAATGCTAGAAGTGTTGAATCTATCGATTAATCATTTTTTATAATAAACAGTTTTACTATGCTTAAAAACCTAATTAAAATTGCAATCCGGAATATTTTTAAAGATTTTGCATACAGCAGTCTTAATATTCTGGGTTTAACGCTGGGTATTACCAGCGCCCTGTTCTTAATCATTTATATTTCGAACGAATTAAGTTATGATCGTTATCACGAAAACGCTGATCGTATTTACCGTGTTTCATCTACCATAAAAGAAACCGACGATGAATTTACATGGATTATAGCTCAAATTCCATTTGCTCCGCAAGTCATCGAAGATTATCCCGAGGTGGAGCATGCTGTGCGTTTTATCGATGCCGGAAGAAATCTTTATGAATATGAAGATAAAGAGTTTTATGAGGAACAGTTTTTCTTTGCCGATTCAAATGTTTTTAATGTATTCTCGTACGAATTTGTAAAAGGAGATGCAAATACTGCTTTATTGGAACCGAATACAATGGTTCTGACCGAAACGGTGGCTGCTAAATACTTTGGAAAGGAAGATCCTATCAATAAATCATTGGTAACGGGCGATGATACGTATAAAATTACCGGAGTTATTAAAGATGTACCCAGAAATTCTCATTTTAGATTCGATGCCCTAATGTCGCGACGCACCTTACCTCAGCAATTTGGAAATTGGGGTAATTTTGGGGTGTTTACCTATCTGATGCTTCCTGCCGAAATCGATCATAAGGAGTTCGAAAAGAAGTTAGCCGAAATGTACCCTAAATACATGGCACCAATTTTTGAACGATTAGGAATTAGCATTGATTATACTCTTGAACCAATTACTGATATTCATTTAAAGTCGACTAATGCTCAGGAGCCTGAGCCTACAGGTAGTTACGCTTATGTAATGATTTTTGCCGTGGTTGCATTTTTTCTAATATTAATTGCTGCCATGAATTATATGAATCTTGCAACTGCCCGCTCGGCTAAAAGAGCACGCGAAGTTGGATTGCGCAAGGTAGTGGGGTCAAACAGAAGTAGTCTTGTTTTTCAGTTCTTAACTGAATCAATTATTTTTACTTTTATATCAGTATTAATAAGTATTGTTCTTATAATTGTTTTGTTACCTAAGTTTAATCAGCTGGCAGGCAAATCATTTTTAATTGATATTATATTTAGCCCAACCATAATTGTTAGTTTAATTGGAGTAATAATAGTTGTTGGTGTATTTGGGGGAAGCTATCCGGCGTTTTATTTATCGCGGTTTAGTCCGGTAACTGTATTTAAAGGAGAAGTAACCAAAGGATCATCGGGTAGTATGTTCAGGAAAATTCTGGTGGTTATTCAATTTACTATTTCGGTTGCTATGATTGTTTCCACCCTGGTGGTTTTTAAGCAATTAAATTATTTAAAAACCAAAGATCTGGGTTACGATATGAAAAATGTGATCAGCCTTGAAATTCCTTTTCAGATGCTCGATAAATATCCAGTAATCAAACAATCCTTACTTGAGAATCCGGATATTTTAAAGGTAGGTTCTACCAATACGCGCATCGGAGAAGGATCGGGCAAAGTTTTATTTAATGTGGAAACCACTGATGGAATGCAGCAACGAGGAATAAACTTTACCGTCGTAGATCATGATTTAATTGAAACATTGGGAATACAAATGATCAAAGGCCGCGATTTCCAGCAGGACATGCCATCAGACACACTTTTAGGTGTTCTTGTGAATGAAACAATGGCAAAACGATTAAATTGGGATGAACCCATTGGCAAAAGGGTTGAACTTCAAGGTCGAGATGGCCAAAATGTCCTTATGGCTTCGGTAGTTGGGGTAATGAAAGATTTTCATCAAACCGGTATGTATAACGAAATTGAAACTTTAATGATGATTTACCGGGTAAATAATCCGGTTATTTATGCAAAGCTAAAGGATGGTAATGTAAACGAAACCATCAAATACATCGAATCGAAGTGGAATGAAGTATTCCCGGAACGTCCGTTTGCTTATTCATTTTTATCCGAACGGTTTAATGAGCAATTCGATGCGGATGAGAAACGTGGGTTTATTTTTACTTTATTTACAGTACTGGCTATATTAATTGCTTGTTTGGGTTTATTTGGCCTGGCATCCTACACAGTTGAACAGCGTACAAAAGAAATTGGCATTAGAAAAGTGGTAGGAGCAAGCGAAGGAGTTATTGTGCGGTTAATATCGAAAGAATTTTTAATTCTTATCGCCATATCCATATTAATTGCCTTTCCGCTTTCATTTTATTTTATGCGCGACTGGCTAAATCAGTTTGTGTACAGAACTAATTTAGGCTTATTTATATTCATTTTGGCAGGATTAATTTCAGTAGCCATTACATTTATAACCATAAGTATACAAGCATGGAAAGCAGCAAATACAAATCCGGCAGAATCGTTACGCGTGGATTAATTAGATATTAAAAAAGAAAAGGAGTGGCAATCGTGTCACTCTTTTTTACTTTTAAGCCCCATAAGAAATGAAATATAAAACCTGCCCCCAATGTGGAGTTGCCAACTTCTATTTAATGGATAATTCTGGCAACAGATTGTTAGTAAAAATATCCCGTGAAGGAGAAATTATTCCTAAAAATACGAATTCAAAATTG
>CAYVEW010000224.1:0-3137 GCA_964450375.1 uncultured Bacteroidales bacterium | reverse complement strand
AACCAGTGGATTTGGATTTAACCTAATGTCTAATTCTTTCATAATTGTGTTTTTTTTGAATTAAAAAGGACCACTAAACTAATGAGAAAACTTTAAAAGTCAATAGTTTGTAGTCCTTTAAAAATATGTTTTTAAATACAAAAAGTATTATTATCTGATAATCAGCAATTATTTTTATTTTATGCTTGCTATTCGCTCTTCCAGAACCTTGATTTTTGCCTCGGCATCGTCCTTTTTCTGCTTTTCGATATTCACCACTTGCTCTGGAGCATTATTAACAAATCGCTCGTTACTAAGCTTTTTTACTACCGAATTCAAGAATCCCTTATGGTATTTAAGTTCTTCGTTAAGCTTCTTTAATTCTTCTTCAACATCTACTAAATCACCCAGCTCAATATAAAATTCGGCTGATTTCACCATAAAAGAAACTGCTCCGTCAATTTTCTGATCTGTTTCATTGATTGTTGTGAGATTAGCCATTTTAGTAATACAGGCATTGTATTCCCGGTCGTATTCACCTTTTGCTAATAAAATAAGATTTTCCTTTTGAGCAATATTATTTTCGTTACGAACATTTCGAACCCCCGAGATAATTTCCTTAACCCGCTCGAAAGCTTCAATTACATCTTCGTTGTATTCTTCTGCTTCTGGCATTTTCTCAACCATTAAGCTTTCTCCATCCTTTCTATCGTCCATTAATTGCCATAGCTCTTCGGTAATAAATGGCATAAACGGATGAAGAAGTTTTACCATAATATCAAAGAATTCTAATGTTTGCTCGTAAGTAGTTTTATCGATTGGTTTTTGGTATACAGGCTTAACCAGTTCTAAATACCAGGCTGAAAACTCATCCCAGAAAAGTTTATATACAGCCATTAAAGCATCCGACAAACGGAATTTATCGTAAAGATCATTGATGTACTCGATTTCGCTGTTTAAGTTGTGCTTAAACCACTCAACTGCTTTTTTTGATGATTCTGGTTGTTCAATACTGTCATCAATTTTCCAGCTTTTCACTAAACGAAATGCATTCCAGATTTTATTTCCAAAGTTACGCCCTTGCTCGGTTAAACCTTCATCGAAGAGTAAATCTCCACCGGCAGGAGAACATAGCAGCATTCCTACACGAACACCATCGGCTCCGTACTTTTTCATTAAATCGATAGGATCTGGCGAATTACCTAATGATTTAGACATTTTTCGACGCAAATGATCGCGAACAATACCCGTTAGATATACATTCTTGAATGGCTTTTCGCCTTTGTATTCATATCCTGCCATAATCATTCGTGCCACCCAAAAGAAAAGAATTTCGGGGGCAGTTACCAGATCGTTGGTAGGATAGTAATAATTATAATCATTGTTATTCGGATTATTAATTCCGTCGAAAACCGAAATAGGCCATAACCACGACGAAAACCAGGTATCTAAAACATCTTCATCCTGTCGTAAATCGTTTAAAGTTAAATTTGGGTTTTCAGCTTTTTCTTTGGCTAAAGCCAATGCTTCTTCTGCTGTTTTAGCCACAACATAACCACCTTCTGGTAAATAATATGCAGGTATGCGTTGCCCCCACCATAATTGACGAGACACACACCAGTCCTTAACATTTTCCATCCAGTGTTTATACGTATTTTTGAACTTAGCCGGATGAAACTGAATAGTGTCGTTCATTACATTTTCCAAGGCAGGTTTTGCAAGATCTTCCATCTTTAGAAACCACTGCATTGAAAGTTTTGGTTCAATAACAGCATCGGTGCGTTCCGAGTAACCAACCTTATTGATATAATCTTCGACTTTTACAATATGGCCGGCTTCTTCCATATCTTTAACAATGATTTTTCGTACTTCGAAACGATCCTGGCCAATATACAACTGAGCATTTTCATTTAAAGTTCCGTCATCATTAAATATATCGATTGACTCAAGATTGTGTTTATCTCCTATTTCATAATCGTTTATGTCGTGCGCCGGAGTAATTTTTAACGCTCCCGTACCAAATTCTTTATCTACATAATCGTCTAAAATAATTGGCACCGATCGATTCACCAAAGGAACAATTACATGTTTGCCATGTAAATGTTTAAATCTTTCATCTTCGGGATGCACACAAACAGCAGTATCTCCCAGAATGGTTTCAGGGCGTGTTGTTGCAATGGTAACAAAAGCATCTTCGCCTTCCACCCTGTATCTCACATAATATAATTTCGACTGAACTTCTTTGTAGTTAACTTCTTCGTCGGAAACGGCGGTTTTCGCTTCAGGATCCCAGTTTACCATTCGCACACCGCGATAAATTAATCCTTTATTGAATAAATCAACAAAAACTTTAATTACACTTTCCGACATGGGTTCGTCCATGGTAAATTTTGTACGTTCCCAATCGCAGGATGCACCCAGTTTTTTTAACTGTTCCAAAATAATTCCGCCATGCTTTTCTTTCCATTCCCAGGCATGCTCCAGGAATTCTTCGCGCGATAACTTATTTTTATCAATCCCTTCATCCCTGAGTTTGGCAACCACTTTTGCTTCGGTTGCAATTGATGCATGATCTGTACCCGGCACCCAGCAAGCATTTTTACCCTGCATTCGTGCACGACGGACCAATATATCCTGAATGGTATTATTTAACATATGCCCCATGTGTAAAACCCCGGTTACGTTTGGCGGAGGAATTACAACAGTGTAAGGTTCACGATGGTCGGGCTCTGAATGAAAAAAGCCTTTATCCATCCAGTATTTATACCATTTGTCTTCTATTAATGTCGGCTCGTACTTAGCAGGAATTTCCATTTCGTAATCTTCTATATTATTTTATTCTACATCCATTTATTTTTCAAAAGTTTGTAAAAATATAAATTTATTCCCAAAATATGTTTCTTTATCAGAATAAAGACCCGTTATTTTAGATAAATATTTAAGAACATATTTAATTTTGTTAATAAAAACTAACTTTGTAAATCTTAATTAAAATCATACGATTATGAAAAAAATAATATCAAGCTTACTATTAATAGGTTGCATTGCTTTTTCAGCATTTTCGCAGGAAGAAATAAAAACAAATCAGGATTCGGAAAACATTCCCGAAATTTATTTTGAGAACACCACACATAATTATGGTGAGATAAAGTATAATA
>CAYVEW010000223.1:0-3167 GCA_964450375.1 uncultured Bacteroidales bacterium | reverse complement strand
GATAGCAGCTTTTCATCTGTATTATTGCACTTTACTTATCTAATTCGTATCCCATGGTCTTTCCTTTTTCGGTAGCAGGAATTCCTGATCTCATCCACTCCGGAGCTGGTTCGTTTTTCAAATAATGGTTAAAGAACTGCATCATTCGTATGCTTAAGTCTTTTGTATTCGGACTCTTATTCTTCTCGTTATGTGGTTGCCCATTATAATTTAACATCCAAACCGGTTTATTTAACCTGCGCAGCGCCACAAAATATTCAATGCCCTGATACCATGGAACTGCTCCGTCGGCATCGTTATGTCGGATTAACACCGGAGTATTAATTTTTGGAGCATAAAATACTGGTGAATTTTCAATGTAGTTCAGGGGTTTTTCCCAGAGTGTGCCACCAATTCTACTCTGCGAATGTTCGTACTGGAACATTCGGCTCATTCCCGATTGCCACCTGATACCACCATATGCGCTCGTCATATTTGAAACCGGGGCACCAATTGATGCCGCTGCGAATAAATCTGTTTTGGTAATGATAAATCCGGCCTGGTATCCACCCCAGCTTTGTCCTTGAATTCCTAATGCATCTTTATCTAAATAAGAGCGTTCGTTTAATAGGGCTAATGTTCCGCTTACCACATAGTTGTATGCACTTTCGCCCGGATAACCCGTTTTATACCTGATATTGGGCATAAAAACAAAATATCCGTTGCTGGTATAAAATGTTGGATTAATTGTCGATCTACTTGGCCTTGGAGCATAATGTCTGTGAATATCATTCGAGTGCAGTCGATAAAAATAAACAATCATTGGATATTTCTTATTCGGATCAAAGTTTTCCGGTTTGTACAGTAAACCTTCTTCTTCTGTTCCTTCTGCTGTGATCCATTTGTACAACTCAACATCGCCCCAAAGATATTCTTCTTGCTGTGGGTTCTCATCGGATATTTTCGCTGCATTTGAAAAATCCATATCACTTACCCAAAGATCATAATAATCATTAAATGTACTACGTTGCCATATTAATTTTTCAGCATTTTTTGCTTTTTCTGGATTGTAATAATAAGCATCATCGGTAATAAGTTCTTCCGGATCTGTTTTGCCGTTCATTGTAATAGTGAAAAACCCCGACTGTTTGTTGTTGAAATTAAATGATTTAAGTAATAAATCTTCTTTTGGGTTTATGTAATCGTTTTCATCATCCAGATCAATATATCTAAAACTTGTGTTGTTATTTCTTCCCCATTGATTGGTGATATTAACCGGGGATGTTTTCATCTCCGGATCAAACATCCAAAGATCATAACGATCATATATTAAAAGTTTTGCATCATTTTTGGTCCAGCCTGCAATACCATATGAGTTTGGATCCATCGGGTAATCGAATTCTTCGTCGTAAAATACCGATGGTATATTATTATTTAGGTTTTTGGTGGTTTTGTTTTTAACCGAGTAAGCATACCAGGAACTGTCGTTGTAGGCATACCAAATCACATACTTATTATCCGGAGACAATCCCATTTCGCCTTTAAACTTTTCTTTGAATAATGTTTTATTTCCTGTATTTATGTCGATAAGATAAATGTCGGAATAACCCGGCACCTCCCACGATGACATTTTCTGATATGGTTCTGTGTGGTATCCTAAGGCAATTGAGTTATTCCCTTTTTTACTGTGTTCAATTCGTTTAATCTTCTCATCTTCCAGTTGTATAAGCTTATTATTATTGATGTGATAAACACTAAGGTAAGTGCGCTTAAGCTCTTTATCTAACTGACTAAGTTGTTGTGGTTGCAATAAAGGATCGGTCCAGCTCCATAAATCCAACACAACTTTTTCTTCATCCAGCAAAGTGTCTTCTGGTTCTGGCTCGGGTTTTGGGGCAATACCAAAAAATAGTCGCTGGTTGTTTTCCGAGAAGAAAATATTTCCATTTTCACTAACAGTCCAATCGTCAGGTATATTCGTGTTTAAAGTATCTACTATCTTTTGAACTTGCTTTTTTAGGTTGTTATATAAAAAAAGACTGTAAACCTTAGCTTTAATAGTATCTTCGGAATGAATAAAAGCAATATAATTTCCCTGATAATCGGCGGTGATATTTTTGGATAAACCTGCTTTTGGTTCCAGGCTGTCTAATACTTCTTTATCCGTATTAAACGTATAAATGGTAGATTTTAATAAGGTGTCGTTTTGTTGCTTAATAAAACTAACTTGTTTTCCATTTTCGGATATGGAGAATTCGGTGATATTTTTAAATTGATATTTTTTGTCTGATAAAGGGTTTAGAATGGTCAAATCATATTCTTTTGGAGCATCTTTATCGAATTTTTTCTTTTTATCTTCTTTTTTGGTAGTGTCTTCAACTTCTTCCGGTGTATGTAAAAAAGCAATCCACGATCCGCTCTTTTCGGGAACACTGAATGATTTTAGGTTTTCAAATAAATGGCTTTGCATGTTATTAAAAACCAAAATGCCTATTGAATCTTTGGGTAATTTGTCTTTATCGGTTTTTTTTAGTTTTAAAGCTCTTAATGTATCGGTGTAAGGATATACTTTATAAACGAGAAAATCAGAGTTGGGCGAGAATTTGGCATCTTTCGCTCTTATTAATTCATGCTTTTGCTCTGTTTCGGTATTGTAAACTACTGTTTTTCCATCGCCATAGTATGGGTTTGATTCATAAAATATCCACTTCCCATCGTTGGATATGCCTTTGTTCTCAATGTATTTCCATTGATCGTAAACCGAAAAATCGAGTGGTTTCTTTGCATTCTGTCCTGCAGCAGCTATTGTTATTAAAAGCAGAAATGAAAAAAGAATTTTGAACTTCATAAGGGTTGATTTTAGTTAAAAAAATATTATTCTATTGACTGTTTGTTTTAAAGTTAATAAAATTAGATTTTATTAAAGCATAATAGTTTAAATGAAATACTTTTTTAGCTTTCTTCTTTTAGCAAGGATTTAAATTTTTAAAGAACATACTCATAAATAAATTGAGTACTTTATGACAAAATGACGTGTATCTTGCTCAAATTTTCAGTTTCTAAATCAATGTTTGAAATGGCACGAAAAATGATAAATGTACATATATAAATTAATAAATATGATATAAAATGTATTATAAACAAATTAATTCTAATGCTGAATTACAGATCGAATTGAACAATAGCGA
>CAYVEW010000222.1:0-3168 GCA_964450375.1 uncultured Bacteroidales bacterium | reverse complement strand
ATATCTAGCTGCAAAGTTGTCTCAAGAAAAGATTTCCCCTTAGTTGTTTACAGTTTAAAATTAGAAATATCTTTATCAGCAAAATACTCAACGATTGAATTATCAAAAAATTTATGAATTTTCCGTTCATCGCTACCCTTAATAATAAATTTCTTATCAAATTCAGGTTTATTTAACTCAATCTCTTTCATTCCAAAAATTTTACTAATTTTCTCAAATATGTCTTCAAGATAAATAATGAAATTGAAAGAAGTTTCATTGTTGAAATTGTATCTAACTTTTAGAGGATGTGTTTCACTTACTTTAAAAACAATCAAACTGTCTTTGTATTCTATTGCTAACTCAAAACGTAATACTTCCCAGTCAACACCAGGACCTACAAAACTGTCACTTGACTGTCCTGTCACTGACTTAAAATTTCCATTATGCTTTTCAGCAAATTCTTTCCAATCATTTCTTATAATTTGTAATTCAATCGGATTGTAATTAAATCCATCTTTCATATTGCTTCGGTATTAATTCGCTATAACGTTCCCGCGTTAACAATAGTGCGGGTTTGCGCCGTGTTTCATTATCACCCGTTGATAATGAAATATAAAAGTAATGAAACTATGTTAAACCACAAAACCCCGCATTTTTGTTGAACGCGTGTTACAAATTGGGCGAGTAAAGGCCAAGCCTATCAAGTTAGTAATATGTTCTCTATGAAAAACAAAAAAACATTTTTTTAAGGGATGGCTTTCTAATTGCTGGTTACAGCAAATTGCAAACTTTTTGGTAAACCTTTGATTGAGGGTATACCTGCGTGGGTTTACCAATATGTTTGCAATAGTTAATTACGTTTCAAAAAGCATATAATATTTTGAAAACATTTATAATTTAATTTATATCTATTTGTTTAAATCTTAAATAATTAGAAAGTTTCGCACATTTAAAAACATGCGAAACTTTTATTAATTAGTGAATCTTATTTAGTTAGTTTTTTAGTTTTTAAAACGGTAGATTGTTGACTGGAGTTTTGCGTAGCTTTCTCACCATAGAAATAGAATATATCCGTTCCGGTTGTACTTACTCCAATTGGATCTCTCCCGTCTGTAAAATCTCCTGAAACCGTGTTCCATTGCGAACCATCATACAGAACAAGATATGGGAAAATAATCACTTCGGTTTCTGAAATTTTTTCTCCTTTTGTACTGGACACAATCAGGTTTCCGTCTGTATCAACCGACATGGTATATGCTCCTTGAATAAACCACGAATCAGCGGCACCATCAGGAATTAAGTTTTCAACTGTTGTTGATCCTGTTACTCGATAAACTCCGCCGTTATAATCTGACGTACCAGATGTTTTGGCACTAAAATACAAATCACCGCCGTTCTTTGCCAACTGAATATACCACAAGTTTTCCTGTGTCCATTCAAGATCGGAAACCCAGGAGCTTCCACTAAGATGTTTAATGTACAGGGTATTGTCTATAGTATAATGAAGATATAAATTACCATCAATTGTTTCAATGTTAACATCATAAATTGAACCTGAAGCAATAGTTTCACCAATTTTATCCCAGGTAGTTCCGTTGTATTTCATTACTTGTTGTGCATCATCCAATTCGGCAAACAGGTACAATTCGTCATTAAACACTTCGATGCCGTATAGACCTATGTTATCGGGAGCAATATCCTGCGACCAGGATGAACCTTCTCTTTTATAAATACATAATGAATCACCGGAGCCGGCTACATACGATTCGCCTGAAGAATTAATGGCATAATGTATTCCCGTTGATGAGCTTAAATCATCGCAAGTCCATACATTTTCAAATGCAGAACCATTGTATTTGAAAAGCGAAGGGGTAGCTTCAACAGTATTTCCCGTAATAACACCCAGGTAAACATCTCCATTCACCACTTTTTCTTTTATCTCCACGATAATATCACCGGAAGCTGCTGCAATTAACTGTCCCAAATCGGTAGTGTTGTAGCTTACTTCCGGGTTATCGTCATTTCCGCTGTCATCTTCTTCTACCGTGGTGCCATCTACCTCATAATACTGGTTTTCCCGATAATCTCCATCGGCCCTTGTATAATGATATTGGTAAACTGTTTTAATCTTATAGGAATAAGTTTTTTCGGGATCGTTATAGTTATCTGTAAATGACCATTCATATTGGATATCGGAAGGATCCGGAATCCACTGCTGTTGTTGATTAATGTAAGTGTAGTTTGAGAGATTGCCGTTTTCAGCCCTCCAAATCTCATATTTAATGTAGTCCAGGTTTTTTATTTCAGATAAATCGTTGGGATTTGTCCAACTAATTGTAATATCAACTTTATCTTCATTACCACTATTCGTTTCACGGTTAATGGCTGTTATTTCAGCAGGATCTCCTTTAAAAGCATATCCTGTTATTTCGTTGGTATATCCACTATATTCATCGCCTTGACTTTCCTCGTAAACTCTCATTTTATAGCGGTATTCTTTACCAGGAACAATATAGTGGTCGGGCAGGTGAACACCGTTATCATCAAAATTACTGGACCATGTCCATGCAATTTCCTGCCATTCGGCATTATCTTCATTCAATCGGTATACAACGGCTTGTCCGTCAAGTTCTCCATAGGCAAGGTGAACAACACCGATATAAGTACCCTGCGATGCGATAAAGTTGGCAGGCGTGTCTGGATCTTCTTCGCACGATATGAATGTGATCGTGGCGATTATAGTTATTAAGGCAATTAGTTTTTTCATGTGTGTTTATTTTTGATTATATGTTTTTTAGTTCGTAATATAAGATCTTAATAAATCTTAGAATTCAACCAGTTCTACTCTTCTATTTCTTGCTTTTCCATCTTCAGTCGAATTGCTCATTTGTGGCGATGTTGAACCTACTCCATAGATTTTTAACTGCTCCGCCGGAATGTTGTAATCTGCAATGAGTTTCTGTTTTACTGACTCGGCTCTGTCCGATGACAGTTTAATGTTGGCATCAAAATCGCCGGTATTATCGGTATGACCGACAATCAGGAATTTTTGGTCACTATTATTTTTTAAGTAATCAGCAATTGTTTTCAGTGCGATTGTGGATTCATCTTTCACTTCAGATTTTCCTGTATCGAAATAGATATCATAAATAGCAACTCTTCCGTTTTGTGCAATACCTTCATTTA
>CAYVEW010000221.1:0-3249 GCA_964450375.1 uncultured Bacteroidales bacterium | reverse complement strand
CGGGAGGATGCGGGCATACCAATGAAGAATATGTTACCGTTGAAATTTCGAATTTCGCTGGGGACCCTTTAACAGAACCGCTACCATTAAGCTTCTCTTTTGATAATGGTATAACCATTTACAGAGATACAATCGAATCACCCAATATACCGGTAAGAGGTTCTAGAATCTATCAAATAGCAACACCAGTTGATTTAACAAATCCCGGCTGGTATAATAATGTATATGCCGAAACGAATCTTCCCGGCGATGAAGGCGCTACTAACAACCGGTTAAATACACAGGTATTTATTACACCAACTTACACCCTGCCATACAGCCAGAATTTTGAAACCAATTACGGATATTATTTAACCGGAGGCAGAAATTCATCTTGGGCGTATGGAATTCCAAATGGAACCCTAATAGATACAGCTGCTTCGGGAACCAAAGCCTGGGTTACGAATTTAACCGGAAACTACCTGAACAACGACTCATCCTTTTTGGAAAGCCCTTGTTTCGATTTTACCGGAAACGATTCCATTATTTTTGAATTTAAATGCATGGGTGTTTCGGAGGATCAAACGGATGGACTATCTATACTATATTCTTTGGATCAAGGCGCAACATGGCAGCTAGTGCCTCACAACAATGATTTTTACTGGAACTGGTATAACGAATCAAACATAAGCTCTCTGGAACAACCGGGTATCGACACCACCAATGGAGAATGGCTAACTTTCAGGCAACTCCTGCCTTCTGAATTAAGCAATAAAAATAGTATAAAATTCCGCTTTGTTTTTGCAAGTAATGGCACTTTAACCCATGAAGGATTTGGAATTGACGATATTAAAATATACGAAGCACCTCACGATGTGGGTGTTAGTTCTATTGTTACTCCCCAATCGGCTTGTGAAATAGGACCTGATACAACCGTGCAGGTTATGATTAAAAATTACGGTTTAGACACCATTTTTACAGGCAGTAAAATACCGATGGTATTGCAATTTAAAACACAACTAATTAGAGATACTCTCATTGTTGCAAGTGATTTTGCCCCGGAAACAGAACAATTATTTCAATTCTCTGATCCTATAAATATGGGCTCTGCCGGGCAGTATAACTTTAAAGTTAATACCAAATTTGAAACAGACCAGTATTTATATAACGAAACTTTTAGTAATGATACGCTGTACGACACAGTGTACGTTTATGGAATGCCTAATTACAATCCATTCAACAACCAAATTGGTGCCAATCCTTTAACCGATATTACTTTGGATGCCGGTGCAGATTATGTTGACTATCAATGGACATTGCCACCTCCTGACAATACAGCATCGACACAAACCTGGAATGTTCAACAAGCCGGGTGGCATTATGTTACCGTTACCAACGATTCAAGTTGTACAGCAGTCGACTCGGTGCGCCTGGTTGAGTCTGAAATTGACTTAATTGTTGATAAAATTTATACTCTTCTGGAAGACTCTTGTAGCAGAAACGATTCTACTATACTATCTATCCGAATAACAAACAACAACATTAATTCAGTTGCACTTGCTGTTGATGACAGTATTCCCGTGGCTTATCAGGTAAACGACGAACCTGCTGTACGCGACACCCTGGTTATTGAAAGCGAAGTAGTGGTTGGCGATACGGTGGTATTTACCTTCGGCCAGAAAGCGGCATTCTTTGAAGCTAAAGAATACAATCTTAAAATATTTATTGATATTCTGGAAGATTTAAATCATGCTAACGACACGATTCCAAAAACATTTAACACCTGGGGATACCCTGATGTAGAATTGGCCTATGATACCATTTACTCATCGCAGGCAGATACCCTGATTTTAGATGCAGGAGATGGATTTGCTGGATATGAATGGAGTTCGGGAGAAATAACGCAAACAATCAGTCCATCAAATTCGACCTTTGAATATATTGTAACTGTAACCAGCGATCATTGTGGAACTGACTCAGACGCCACATTTGTTGAAACCCACGATTTGGGAATAACAGATATTATTTCACCAATAACGCAGTGCGAAGACCTTGCTTCTGCAACAAGCAATTTAACCATTGAGCTTACAAATTACAGCGACAACTCCTATTTAACAGGTGAAACGGTTAAGGTATTTTACAATTATGACAATAATGGATGGGTAGAAACAAATCCTGTATTACCAGCAGATTTAACCGGCATGGGAGCCATTGAAGTAACCATCGAACAGATTGATACGAAAACTCCCGGCGAACACAGTTTAAAGGTTTATACATCATCCAGCAAAGACGCAAATCATTCCAACGATACCATAGAACGTAGCTTTAACACCTGGCCAAACCCTGATGTAGAGCTCACATATGACACTATCTACACTATGCAGGCCGACACAGTAGCACTAATAGCTACTCCAGGTTATGCAAGCTATTCGTGGAGCAATGGAAGTACAAATGATACGCTGGTTATTACAAACAACTATTCGGAAAAATATGTAGTTACTGTTACCGACGAAAATGGTTGTGGAAGCGATTCTGACACTACTCAGATATTAACTTACAATATTGGCCTTAAATCGTTAACAAAGCCGAAAGATGCTTGTGCTCATAGCCAAAACGAAGATATTAGCATTGTGATAGAACATAATAGCAATGATGTTCTGTATGCAGGAACAGCAATTAAAGTTGGCTACATACTGAATAACCAAACTGTTGAAATGGATACCATTATCCTCGTTTCAGATTTATATCCAACAGGCACATTAAATTATACATTTAAAAATAAAATTGACCTTTCATCTTTAGGTACGTACACATTAAAAGTGTTTACCGATTTGAATTATGATGTATTCAGGCAAAATGACACCATATACAAGGCAATTAAAACCTTTGGCAATCCTTCCATCAACCTGGAAGATGACATCTTTACAACATTAGCAGATACGGTAACTATTGTTGCAGACGAAGGTTTCGCAAATTATTTCTGGAATGACAATGATGGCTTTGCAGATAACATTTTGCATGTTTCGTATCCGGCAACAAAACAATATTCGGTTACAGTTACAGATGCAAATGGTTGTAGCGCAAACGATCATTTAACAGTTTATACTTATGATGTAATTGCCGACTCGCTGAATTCTCCTATCGATGTTTGCCAGCTTACAAATTCAGAAACAGTAAAGATCGGAGTTACTAATAATAGTCAGGATGTTTTAGAAATCGGCGAAGAAGTGGAAGTAGGCTACAGATTAAATTCCGGCTCGTATGTAAGCG
>CAYVEW010000220.1:0-3263 GCA_964450375.1 uncultured Bacteroidales bacterium | reverse complement strand
TTCCTTTGTAAAGAATAACTCTTTCTTCTTCGGGTGTTAATTTGTTGTATTGCATAGTATCCGTTTGTGAATATAAATTATTTGCCAATAGGCTAAGTAAAAAAATAAATAGAATGTGTTTCATTTTTTATTTGTATAACAATTAGCACACTATATTTGTTTTGGGTAGACACTGTCAGTAATTAATTCATATTGACTTATTAATAAATATGCTTTACTTTTACTTATTATTAAGTGGAATGCTTTTAAAATAAATGAGCTCAGATTTTGCCCTTTAGACCTGATACCGATAATCCCGTTGTAGGGAAAAAGAAAAACTGATCTCGATTAACTCGTAGGTTTTATTAGTTTATTGATATAGGAAAATAAAACATGCTGTTGATGTTAGTATAACAGCAAATGGTGTTCTCTACTCTTTTCTCTTTATTGCTGTTTTATTCAGCAGGTTCAACTTTACGCTAATCCGTTATTATTATTAACTAAAAGTTATTGTAAATAAGCAGTTCATTTAACACTTGTTCTTTTACTTAGCCTTAATAAAAACATAAAATAATCAGAATGAGTTACCTTAAATTCAATAAAAATCAACTTATTAATTTGGAGTATTCTCTAAAAAAAGAAATGTTAAATACTAACAGGAACGGAGGATATTGCAGTACTTCAATCGTTCTGTGTAATACCCGCAAATATCATGGCTTACTTGTTTTACCAGTTAAAGAATTCGAAGATGAAAATCATGTTTTATTATCATCAGTAGATGAAACAATTATGCAGCGAGGTAAATATTTTAATCTTGGAATTCATAAGTATCCGGGTATTGGAATATACGAACCACACGGACATAAGTATATTACAGATTTTGAGTATAACCCAATACCCAATCTTACTTATCGAGTGGGTGGTGTAATACTGGAAAAGGAATTATTTCTTGTACATAACGATGAGCAGTTGATGATAAGATACACACTATTAGAAGCTCAATCTCCTGTAATTATAAGAGTTAAACCATTTTTGGCATTTCGCAATGTGCATAAACTTTCAAAGGCCAATATGCATGCTGATACACGATTTAAGAAAGTTCCGAATGGGATAAAATCAAAAATGTATATTGGTTTTCCATGGCTTTTTATGCAATTGAGTAAGGCTAATGAGTTTGTAGCATCGCCAGATTGGTATTATAATATCGAGTATTTAGAAGAGCTTAACCGAGGTTACGATTACCAGGAAGACTTGTTTGTACCGGGCTTTTTTGAACTGCCAATTAAAAAAGGGGAATCAATTATCTTTTCAGCATCTACTTTTGAAGTGCCACCGTCCGGGTTGAGTCGTAAATTTAGTAATGAACTTAAAAAAAGGCATCAAAAGAAAAACTTCGAAGACTGTTTAAAAAACTCAGCGCTTCAGTTTGTAGTTCAACGTAATAAATCTACCGAAGTAATTGCAGGATATCCATGGTTTGGGCGTTGGGGGCGTGATACTTTTATTTCTTTGCCCGGTTTAACCATCGAAACCGGAAACGTAAAACTATGCAAACAAGTACTTGATACAATGGTTGCCGAACTAAAAGATGGATTATTTCCCAATATTGGGAAAAAGCAAAGTGCATCTTTTAATTCGGTTGATGCTCCTTTATGGTTCTTTTGGTCGGTTCAAATGTATGCAGATAAACTGCAAAACAATAAGCAGATTTGGGAAAGTTACGGTAAAAAAATGAAACAAGTCCTAAAAGCTTATCGCGAAGGACTTAGTTACAATATCAAAATGCATAACAATGGCTTGATCTGGCACGGAAACGAAGGAAATGCTTTAACCTGGATGGATGCTGTGGTTAATGGAAAACCTGTTACCCCGCGAAATGCTTATGCGGTTGAGATAAATGCACTGTGGTATAATGCTGTTTGTTATACTTTGGCGTTGGCCAAAGAGTTTAACGATAAAAAATTTGTTTCCGATTGGGAAAATCTCCCCGATTTAATTAAAAAATCTTTTGTTGATTTTTTCTGGTACAAGGATAAGAGTTACTTATATGATGTCGTTTCTTCTGATTTTGTCGATAAATCGGTGCGGCCTAACCAGATCTTCGCCACATCGCTTCCTTTTAGCCCATTAAATGATGAACAAAAAGATTCGGTATTAAATACGGTAGAAAAGGAGCTGTTAACTCCTAAAGGATTAAGAACACTGTCGCCAAAAAACCCATTGTATAAAGGAAGGTACGAAGGCGATCAGGCTCAGAGAGATGCTGCATACCATCAGGGAACAGTTTGGCCTTGGTTATTGGGGCATTTTGTAGAAGGCTACTTTAAGCTTCGGGGAAAAGAAATAATTCCTATGGCAGAAAAAATTGTGAATAATTTCAGAGAAGATATAACCGAACATGGATTATGCTCTATTTCCGAAGTGTATGATGGGGATCCGCCGCAGCGTCCGGCTGGGACAATTTCACAGGCATGGAGCGTTGCGGAGATTTTACGAATTATTAATATGATAAAGAAATACAGTAAATAACCTGATTATGGAACAAAAAGTAAAAACGAAAAAAGTTTCTGGTAAAAGGAAAGTAGTTGACAAAAAGAGTGTGAGTAAAAATAAAAAACCAACATTCGAGCAAATTCAGCAAAGGGCATACCAGATTTATATGGAGAATGGATATAAAGGTAGTGAGATGGAAAACTGGCTTAGGGCCGAAAATGAATTGAAGTAAGTCTTTTTCAACTATAAGTTGATTGTTGGTTTTTTCATCCTACTAACTTTTATATAATGAGAGTATTAATGTTTGGTTGGGAATTTCCCCCACATATTACTGGTGGATTAGGTACAGCTAGTTATGGCCTGGTAAAAGGTTTGGCAAAAAATAATGTCGATGTGCTTTTCGTTGTCCCCAAAGCTTATGGCGACGAAGATAAGCGAGTGGTTAGAATTATTGATGCTTCGGATATTGAAATTAATAAGCATACAACTATTTTTCAGGATTTCTGGAAAAAGATAACCCTAATGGAGATTGGATCAAATCTTATTCCATATGTTTCACCAGAAGAGTTTCAGCGTTTAGCTTCACAAAATGTATTGGATAAAACCAATGCAGAAGAGTCTGTATTTAAAACCAAGTACAAATTTTCCGGAAAGTATGGAAAGGATTTAATGCAGGAAGTGTCTCGCTACGCTCTTATTGCTGCTAGTCTGGCATCAAACAATCATTTTGATGTTATACATGCTCACGATTGGCTCACTTATCCGGCAGGTATTGCAGCAAAAGCGGTTTC
>CAYVEW010000219.1:0-3276 GCA_964450375.1 uncultured Bacteroidales bacterium | reverse complement strand
ATGAATATTAATGCAGCTGAAGCTACCGTAGAAGCATTAGTAGACAATGGACTTATTCACGATTATGCTGATTTATACTCATTAAGAAAAGAAAATATTTTATCGCTGGAGCGATTCGCTGATAAATCGGCAACAAATCTGATTCAGAGTATTGAAGACTCCAAAAAAATCCCTTTTCAAAGAGTATTATTTGCTCTAGGCATAAGGTATGTCGGAGAAACGGTGGCTAAAACTTTAGCAAACGAATTGAAGTCGATTGACAAGATTCAACATGCAGGCTTCGATGATTTAACAGCCATTAACGAAATTGGTGAACGCATTGCGCAAAGCATTCTGAATTATTTTAGTAATGATAAAAACATTGAAATTATTCAAAAGCTAAAAAATGCCGGTATACAACTGGAAATAAAAGAAGATAAAATCTCAGAATCATTAAATACATTAGGTGGTAAAACATTTGTTATTTCGGGAACGTTTGAAAATCATTCAAGAGATGAATTAAAAGAACTAATTGAAAAATATGGTGGTAAAAATACCGGTTCCATCTCTTCAAAAACAGATTATTTATTGGCTGGTGAAAATATTGGACCGTCGAAACTTGAAAAAGTAAAGAAACTTAATATTCCAATTATATCAGAACAGGAATTTATTAAAATGATTTCGGAATAGTGGATGATTATGCTAATAAAAACACAAATTTTATTAATATTGTAAGGTGAGCACAAAAAGAATAATAAAACGAAAAATAGGCCTTTTTAATCTGAATAGAAGATTAAAAAAAGTAAACAGAAAGGTCAGAACACATAATTTTAAAACAGCCCAAACAGCAGGCATTTTGTTTAATTCTCCGGATGAAAATTCGTTCGAAGCCATTAAAAACTTCATGTCGTTTTTAGCACAAAATGAGTTAAAAGTGATTGCCTTAGGATATATTCCATCGAAGAGAATACCGGAAAATTACCTGATGCGAAAAGGGTTTAATTTTTACAGTAAATCTGATTTAAACTGGTATTATAAACCAAAAAATGAAATGATAAACCAGTTTATTGATCAGGAGTTTGATATCCTTTTTGATTTAAGTGTTAAGGATTATTTTACTGTTCATTATGTTGGGTCTTTATCAAAAGCATCATTCAAAATAGGCCGGCAAACCGAAAACGGGTATCACGATTTTTTAATCGATATAAATAAAAACAATACGGTCGATTATTTAATCGAACAAATAAAACATTATTTAGGCTTATTAAATAATGTTAATTCGTAAGTCATTTTCGATAACAAAATCAATTTAAAATTAAAAGATATGAATACTCAAAATAAATTCACAGGTACGGGAGTAGCCATTGTAACTCCTTTTAAATCAGATTTAAAAATTGATTACACTGCACTTGAAACCCACCTGGAGCATTTAATAACCAACGGCGTAAATTATTTAGTTGTATTAGGAACAACAGGCGAATCGGTAACTCAAAACGAATACGAAAAAGATGAACTCATTCGCTTTATTAAAGATAAAGTAAATGGCCGTGTTCCTTTGGTTTTAGGCATTGGTGGTAATGATACACAAGCTGTAGTTAATAAAATCGGCAAAACAGATTTTAATCTAATTGATGGGATACTTTCGGTTGCACCCTATTACAACAAACCTACGCAGGAAGGATTATATCAGCATTTTAAAGCCATTGCAGAAGCCAGTCCTGTACCAGTTATATTATACAATGTACCAGGCAGAACAGGTTCTAATATAAGCGCTCAAACTACTTTGCGATTGGCTCACGAGTTTGAAAATATTGTAGCCATTAAAGAAGCATCGGGTAATATCGCCCAGGCGATGTATATTATTAAAGATAAACCCAAAGATTTTATCGTTATTTCCGGCGAAGATGCGTTAACATTACCACTCATGTCTATTGGTGTTTCCGGTGTTATTTCGGTAGTTGCCAATGCCATGCCTAAGGAATTTTCTAACATGGTTCAGCTCGCTTTAGATAACAAATTCCGGGAAGCAGAAAAAATTCATTATAAATTAATTGAATTTATCGATACACTTTTTGTGGAAGGAAATCCGGGTGGAGTAAAAGCCGCATTAAAAATTCTGGGTATTATTGAAAACAATCTGCGATTGCCCTTGGTTCGGGTTAGCGATGAAACATATGGTAAACTTGAAGAGCTCATAAAAAATATAAAAGCATAGGTTTTTCTGGTCTGAATTTTGTTGAGAGTTTCTATTAAATTATAAAAATTAAGGACACTATGGGAAAGTTATACAATGTATTCAGCCTGCTAATGGTAGCAATTCTTTTGGTAAGTTGTGCTCCAAAACGCAAGGTACAGCGTATCGAAACAAATCAAACAGTAGATTTAAGTGGACGATGGAACGATTCCGACTCAAGAGCTGTCTCAAATGAAATGATAAATCAACTTCTTCATGATCAATGGATAAGTAATTATACTAAAGAATATCCAGGCAAAAGACCCATATTAATTGTTGGCCTTGTAAAAAATAAAAGTCACGAACACATCGATGCCAATACCTTTATAAAAGACATTGAAAAAGCAATTATTAAAGATGGTTCGGCTCGTTTGGTTCAGGCCGGAAGTAAACGCAACGAACTGCGAAATGAACGTGTTGAACAACAAGATTATTCTTCCCCTGAAACTGCCAAAAGCTGGGGACTCGAACTTGGTGCCGATTATATGTTGCAGGGAACCATTAATTCCATTGTAGATGTATATAAAAAAGAAAAAATAGTTTACTATCAAATTAACCTGGAGCTTTCGCATTTAGAAACCAATGAAATTGTTTGGATCGGCGAAAAGAAAATCAAAAAATACATCAATAATTAAACAGGTTTTGAAACAAACAAACCCGAAATACAATCGTATTGCATTAATCTTATTTTTATCTTTGTTACTGGCCGGTTGCGCAAGCTATTACGCTAAAAACTACGATTTTCAGAATTACCTTTCGCGAGGAGATTTTCATAGCGCTGATAAATGGCTCAATAAAAACACCAAAGATGCCGAAGGTAAAAACAAATTGCTTTATTACTTAAATCGTGGTTATGTTTCGTGGGCTCTTCAAACCCCAGATGCTAGTAATCAGCATTTCACAGTTGCAGAACATTTAATCGAAGATTATATTCGCAATTACTACCTGGATGCATTAACGCTTATCTCAAATCCAACCATAAAACCCTATAAGCCTGAAGATTTTGAAGCGGTAATGGTAAATTATTTTATGGCATTAAATTACATCCAATTGGGTAAATACGA
>CAYVEW010000218.1:0-3303 GCA_964450375.1 uncultured Bacteroidales bacterium | reverse complement strand
AGAAGCTTGCGCGCAAAAACGTAATAATTTGATATTACAAAAGCTATTGGTATTAATAAGAAAATATACTACTTAAGACCAGTTTTATCTGATGACGAAAATGCTTGCGGTGAAGATTTTGATGCAACATGGTTGACAAATTGGTTTGATATAGAGAATATGCTCAGAGAATTTGGATATTCGTTTGAATGCGTCTTCCCTAATATTTCAAAGAGTGAAATTATGCGAATGATGGTAACACTTAAAGTACCTAAAAAACTGCGATTATTCTGTAGGAAAATAAGTGTATCATGTGTAATTGTTGGGAAGAAGGAATGAAAGTCCAAGTAGAACCAGACCATTATTTTGACGAATCTTATGATTCGAAAGAGCGCTTTATTACTTATTGGTATCAAACCAGAGAAATTGTTGAATTAAATCTATGGGGTCAAAATGAGGTTGGATTTTTAGCTCACTAAAATCCTACCATAGCAGCCCATTCTACTTCTACGTGCCTAATATGCGTTTTTTACTGCAGAGCGGTAGTTATATATTGTAGTGTAACGTTACACTACAATATGAGTTATATACGAAAAATTACTCGGCATAACAAAAACGGTGAAACTAAGGTTTATTACGCTGAGGTAGAATCAGTCCGAATTGGTGGAAAAGTTGTCCAGCGACACATCCGATCGTTGGGTACTGACCCATCTTCCCCAACTAATTTTCCTATAGGTGAAACACAGTTCTCTTATTTATCGACTCGACTGATGCAAGGAGATTTAACTCCAAACGAAGTCCTTGATATGCTTGAGGATATGGGGCATCCAGTCACACGCGACTCTCTGGAACGTATTGGCATTAACTATGATTTCGAAAAAAAAACGTTCTGCATCTACCTATTTTACCCGAAGAACTCAAAGAAATCCATGACAGATGCCTCATCTGTAAAAAAAGACTCTACGTCCAAAAAACATACAAAAGAATAGTCAAAACATTATCAGGGGAGATAAAGTTTAGCATACGTTACCAATACTGTAAAGAACATGGTTCGTTCAATGAACCTTTAGTCTCGATCTTTGATCGGATATGCCCTGATGGTCGCAACTTTGACAGTAAGGTAATGCTTGCAATTGGCATTTTACGATGGTTTTTTGACTATCAACGAGAAGAGATCAAAGCTATTCTATCATCACGGGGGCTCCATATCTCAACTGGCGAAATTTCTAACCTGTCCAAAGAGTTTCTGCTAAGATTCTATGCTCTGAACAAAAGACATATGCCTCAAATAAAAGCCCTTTTTGAGAAAAAAGGTGGTGTAAGGCTTCATTTGGATGGGACAGGTGAAGCAGGCAATGAAATTGTATTTATGGCGAAAGAAGGAGAGACAGAAATTACAATGGATGCTCAAATCATCCCCGTGGAGAACAAAAAATACGTAAAGGCATTTTTGGAATTATTGAAATCGACATTTGGTACTCCAATAGTTGTCATTAGAGATATGAGCAAACAGATCCGTGATGCTGTAACTGAGGTTTTTCCTGGGGTGAAACAGCAAATATGCCAATATCATTTCGTCAAAAATCTTGGAAAACTCATTTTCAAAGAGAGATATGCCGCATTTCGCAAGAGCATTGTGAAAATGCGGATTCTAAGCCAGCTCAAAAAAATGAAAACCGATATCAGCACTATGGCGTATCAGGCTTCTGAAAACGCTATAGTAATCGCAGAACACAAATGGATCACTCTTGCTATAGAACATCTGCTTATTAGCCGCGAACGGAGCTCTAATTACCCTTTCATTCTGCCCTACCTTGAAATCATGAACAGGATTTTAGAAGTTCAAAACATGAACAGAAGAATCATTGAGTGGAACACATCCCATAACCTCGATATCTGTGAAATCACTGAATTTTCCAAGAAATTAGATGTCATTAAGAACAATACAGATGTCAACACCCAACATGTCAAAATTAGAAAAATATGGGATTGGTTTGAAAAAGTGAGAATTACTCTGAGAGTTGGCAGACACTTAAGTCAAAATGGAAGTGAAACTGCACCCACTAATGCTCAAAATATGAGAAAAGATATTGAGATAAACTTGGTTGATATCGATAATGAAGGAGAAGTCAGAGGGGGAGAGCTACTCCGAGCAGCAAAACAGATAACAAAAAATTGCAGACAACACATTAAAGAACTTTTCGTGGAGGTGAGGGACATTTTTGGCAATGTGGTGGAAATTATGCGGGATAACAACATTGAAGAACGCAGTCACAGATGGAGCAGAATGCACATACGAAGACGAACCGGAAGAACCAGAACAACAAATGAAATGGCTCAATATGGTGCTCTAACAGCTATTTTTTCAAACTTGGAAAACGAAACTTATGTGAAGGAGGCACTCTCGGACGTGAAAGACTTTATTCGAGAGATGCAAGATATTACAACTGAAGAAATCCATAGATCAAGAGATCTGATAAGACCGTATACACGCAAAGAAATGATACATTCCGACACAAAAAGAACAAATCTTCTGAAAGAATTCATAGACTTGCTCGAAGACGGATACTCAGTTGAAAATTGGCTCTCCAAACTCAACATTTCCAACCCCATAATGACGCCATAGGAATAAACCGTTTATAGTAAAATCTCTGATAAATCACGGATTTCATCACCTTTTTCATCTTTGCCTTCTTATCGTTATCCAGGGAACTTTTTGGGGGAGGGAGTTATGGGCAATGACCAGGTCATGAACAATGACCAGCTTGCGAACGACGACCAGCTTGAGGACTATGATCAGGTTCTGAACGATGACCAGGACGCATACGGCCATGAAATCTACGACTGCTTCAGAGGAAAATGCGCATCTGAGCTTGTAGAATGCGAATACGGGCAGTCATGCATATCCGAAAGCCCGGCTGTGTACCTTTCCGAATATAAAGAATGGCCCTCATACCAGCAAAAAGCCATGGGCTACGTGCGAGGCCGGGTGCTGGACATAGGCTGCGGAGCCGGAAGGCATGCCCTCTACCTTCAGGAAAAAGGGTTCGATGTCCTTGGCATAGACACGTCTCCCCTGGCGGTGGAGGTCTGTAAACTGAGGGGCCTTAAAAAAGTGAAAGTGATGTCCATAACCGAGGTCGGTTCAGCGATTGATTCCAAAGTAGAATCCGAAACCGGGAAATTCGGGACTATTCTCATGCTGGGAAACAACTTCGGGCTTTTCGGAAGCTTCGAAAGGGCAAAGCTGCTGCTTGAAAAGTTCCATAAAATTACGGAGGATAACGCGAGGATCATTGCCGAGAGCACCGATCCGTATAATTC
>CAYVEW010000217.1:0-3318 GCA_964450375.1 uncultured Bacteroidales bacterium | reverse complement strand
ACTGAACGTCTGAGCAATGTGATTTTATATTACTGAACGCTGATCACGCTGATACAAGCATCGCAGATTTCCGCAGGTTTTAATCCGTTTTATCGGCATTCTATTTTTCAAAAAATAACTAGGAAGTCGATGTGCCTGTTTTTTGTATATTTTTGGATATATTTGTTTCACAAATACCCATTAACTATGCAAATAATCTTAATTACCGGTATTTTCATGTCTTTTTTTATTGCCTTTTTATTACTTACTAAAAAGGGTAAGGTACTTAGCGATAAAATTTTAGCAACATGGATCGTTGTAATTGGGATTCACCTACTGGGTTTTTATTTAAACCGACTTGGATACTGGCAAATATATCCACACTTAATTGGCACCACAGCTCCTTTACCATTGCTTCATGGTCCGCTGGTTTATTTGTACACCCTATATTCGCTGCGAAAAGATGATCACTTGAGAAAGATTGACTACTTGCATTTTGCACCGGCAATTGTAGCTTATCTCTACATGGTAAACTTCTTTTTCTTTTACTCCATTGACGAAAAACTGCTCGTTGATCAAGGGCAAATACCAAATTATGAGATATTTAAAGTGGTTTTATTAATTGCCATATTAATTTCGGGATTAAGCTATGCCATATTATCGTACAGGTTAACCTGGATACACGAGCGAAAAATTCGAAATAACTTTTCAAACGACGAAGGCATTAATCTTAAATGGCTTCGCAATTGCATTGTTGGTATAGCTTTGGTGTTTGTAAGTGCAAGTATTGTTTTCTTAATGCGCGAAGGTTTAGGTTTTCATTTTTCTATCGATGCAGATTATATATTCTACCTGATTATTATTTTCCTGATTTTTTACATTGGATACTATGGTATTAAACACGAAAATATTTTCACCAATAATCCACAAATAGTTGGTATAAATAGCGAAGCGAGTTTAAAGTATAAAAACTCCGGATTAAAAGATGAAGCAGCTATTCAGCTACATCATAGATTGTTGGAAATCATGAAAACAAATAAACCACATCTTGATCCAAAACTTACATTGTCGGATTTATCCGATAAGCTGGGTATTACTCCAAACCAATTATCGCAAGTAATTAATCAATACGAAAAAGTTAATTTTAACGATTTTGTAAATAAATACCGTGTTGAAGAGTTCATTCAAAAAGCTTCTGAAAATAAAAACTACAGTATTCTGGCCCTAGCACTCGATGCCGGATTTAATTCCAAATCATCATTTAACAATGTATTTAAAAAACATAAAGGAATAACACCATCTGCATATTTGTCGCAAAATAGTGCAAAATAAATCAGTAAAAACACCCAAACATACAAATCATATAACAATTTAAATTTCTGATACTTAAACGTACATAACTACATGTTTGGACCTGTACATCGTGCGATCTTATAATTTTGGTCGATTGATTCCTTGATTTGATATTCATTTGTTCAAAAAAGTTTAACAAAAAATTTCAAATCATGAATACAAAAGAACAAAAAAATCAGATTATAAGAAAGTATAAAAGTCCGTTTAGCTTCTATGCTTTAGCTACTATAATTCCCTGGACATTATGGTTTATAAGTGCATATTTTAGTTATAAAACGCCTTTTACAAACACTTACGAATGGCTTACCGGAATTACAAGTATTGCCGGATTACTTGCTCCGGTAATTATTGCCTTATTTTTCATGCTTCCCGATAAAGAACTTCGAAAGGACTTTACAGGCCGCTTCTTTAATTTTGGCAATATGAAACCACAGTATATCTTAATTACTTTGTTTCTAATGTTGCTAAGTATTTTAGCTGCTCAGGCAATTTCATTGTTCTTTGGATACAGTGCCGATCAGTTTGAGCTAAGGGGAACATTTACCTTTACATCTGCCGTTTTTCCAGTTTGGTTTTTACTAATTGCTGCTCCTTTGCTTGAAGAACTAGCCTGGCACTCGTATGGAACAGATTGTTTGCGCTCGCGATTTAACTTATTTACAGCATCTTTACTTTTTGCTATTTTTTGGGCATTCTGGCATTTTCCTTTATCATTTATTAATGATTATTATCACAGCAACCTGGTTGAATCAGGAGCTATTTATTCCATCAATTTTGTGGTGAGTTTAATTCCTCTTGTTTTTATAATGAACTGGATTTATTACAAAACCAATAGAAACATAGTTTTACCAATCATTTTGCATATTACAGCTGGGTTTTTTAACGAAATTTTTGCAACTCACCCTATGAGTAAGGTTATTCAAACCGGTTTGTTACTGATAGTTTCTGTTTATTTAGTTGTAAAAGATAAAGAGCTATTTTTTAAACGTATTTAAATAAATGAATCATCATGAAAAAAATAATAATCATTATGGCACTTACAGGTATTTCAATTTATTCACTTATTACATTTGGGCAAAAATTATCAAAAACATATAAAAATGTAGTAAAAGAAGGAATTGACAGAACATCATCTTACACAAAAGATATCATAACTGAAAAAGATATTTTGCACCTGCCCTCGCTGCTTCAGGAGTATTTGAAATTATCAGGTGTTATCGGACAAGAGCGAGTTCACAATGTAAAAATAACTTTTAAAGGCAGAATGCGCTCGAACCCCGAAGATTCATGGTTTTATTTTACTTCAGAGCAATATAATTTTTTCGATCAACCTACGCGTGCTTTTTATATAAAAGCAAAAAAGGCTGGTATTCCGGTTAAAGGTTTGCATCTATACCAAAACGAAAAAGCCTATATGAAAATTAAACTGGCAGGATTAATAAGCATTATTGATGTAGACGGACCAGAAATGGATCAGAGTGAAACCGTAACCTTTTTAAATGATATTTGCTTTTTTGCTCCGGCTGTTCTTGTCGATTTAAA
Source organism: uncultured Bacteroidales bacterium (assembly GCA_964450375.1). Lineage (GTDB taxonomy): Bacteria > Bacteroidota > Bacteroidia > Bacteroidales > UBA12077 > UBA12077. Next base: position 444 of record CAYVEW010000217.1, on the reverse strand, counting down.
AAACATACAGTGGCAGGAACTTGATAAAAATCGCCTTAAAGCAATTTACACCAATGGCTCGCAAAAAATTAGCGCTGAACTATTTTTTGACAAAGAAGGAAGATTGACTAATTTTATAAGTAACGACCGTTATGAATTAGCAGGCAAAAAATCAGTGCAAAGACCCTGGTTCACTCCCATTACAGCATATGCCCAATTTGGAAAGAATACCTTGCCCCAAAAAGCGGGTGCCTGGTACAAAAGGCACGATGGCGATTTCTGCTATGGTGAGTTTGAAACCATTGATGTAAGTTATAACTGTGTATTAACAAAATAAGCAATGCGTAAAGGAGTTTTCTGATAGCATCTTCCTAATCAAAAAAGGCCCCTGGTGATTTTACACACGGGGCCTTTTTATTATTCTCTCTTTTTAAACGGACTATTTTTTACTTCTTTTACCATTCT
>CAYVEW010000216.1:0-3424 GCA_964450375.1 uncultured Bacteroidales bacterium | reverse complement strand
CTAAATACTAACTTACTTCTTACTTTAACATTTCTTTATTAAAATTGAATGGTAAAAATTGCTTGATGCTGTCGGCAATCGTAATTTTTTCGCTGCCATAAAGAATTACCTGGATTGAGTTTTCCGATCTTCGTTCACTTTCTAACATTACCTGCAAACAGGAACCACAGGGAGGAATAGGTTCTTTTATAAATCCTTCTTTCGTATTTGCGGTTACTGCAATACTTTTTATGGGTACATTGGGATATTTTGAGTTTGCATAAAAAATAGCTACTCGTTCAGCACATAATCCAGACGGATAGGCTGCATTTTCCTGATTATTGCCCTGTATTATTTCTCCATTTTCTAATAAAACAGCTGCTCCAACTTTAAATTTCGAATACGGCGCATAGGCTTTTTCAGCAGCTTGTTTTGCATTTTCTATCAACTCCTGCATTTTTTTATCCAGTTCGGCAGAAGAATTGTAATCAACTAATATGGATTTTATTTCGCGTTCTTTCATTAAAAATAATTTTATTATGCAAAAGAATAAAAGGAATATTATTTTTACACCTGTTCAAAATAACAAAAAAAAAATGACAAAACGACTATTTGCGCTTATTATACCGATAATCTTTACAGCCTGTAATGTTCAAAAGGTTTCTAAAACCAGTAACACGAAACATACATCTTATGTTTCGTTGGAACGTAAAGATTACATTAATGAGTATAAAGATCTGGCAATACGAGAGATGAAAAGAAGTCGAATCCCGGCCAGTATTACCCTGGCTCAGGCTTTACTCGAATCGGACAACGGAAATAGCACGCTGGCCCGAAAAGCAAACAACCATTTCGGAATTAAATGCCATAGCAGCTGGACTGGTGGTAAAATATATCATGATGATGACCGGCGTAATGAGTGTTTTAGGGTATACAAAACTGTTTACGAATCGTATATCGATCATTCCGATTTTATTGCAAATGGTGTAAGATACCAGTTTTTATTTGATCTGAAAACTACTGATTATAAGGGCTGGGCAAAAGGCTTGCAAAAAGCTGGTTATGCTACCAGCAAAACATACGCCCATCTTTTGGTTAAAATTATTGAAGATAATCAGCTTTATGTGTATGATAATCCTGATTATTATGTTTCCGGCATTTCTGATGAAACACTAATTGATACACAGAATGTTATTTTAGGCGATGTGGATAATTTTAAAATTAATTTAAATAAACATGTGGTTCGGGAGCGTAACCGAATTGATTATATTATTGTGAAAGAAGGGGATACATTTGAAAGTATTACCGAAGAGTTTGGTATGTTACCCTTCGAGCTATATAAATACAACGAAGTAGATAAATCGGCAAAATTAACGGTAGGCCAGGTTTTATATTTACAACCCAAACGAAATAAAGCTGAAGTTGGGAATGATTTTCATGAAGTAAAGGAAGGTGAAACCATGTATTTTATTTCGCAGCTATATGGGATAAAACTTAAAAAACTGTACGAAAAAAATCTAATGGACGAAGGTGCCGAACCAAAAACCGGCCAAAAAATCTGGTTGCGGAAGTTTAAAAAACATTCCGATCTTATTGAAGAAACGCCCGTTATTGAAGAGTTTGATAATAATTAAATCTTACATTCGATTAATGTATGACTAACGCCAAGATTGTCAATAATTCGTTCAACAGATAATCCTGCTTGTTCTATGTATTGAATCATATCATCGGAATGGTACATTCTGCTGTTTCCATTCGCCATTGCAGTAAAATATAAGGATGTGTTATTTAAGCAGAAGGTTGAAATATCGAATTTTTGTCTGTCCCAATAGGTTTCCAAAATATATAAACTGCTGTTTTTGCTCATTGATTTTTTGACTCGCTTCAATATTTCTATAATGTCGATTGCGCTGAAACAATCCAGAAACTGGCTCATCCAAATAATATCAAAGCCTTTTGGAAATTCGTTCTGATGATCTAAAATATCTGTTGGTAATCCTTTGATTCTGTTTTCGAAGCCAGCTTCACTGGCATTTTTTAAGGCCATATTTAACTGCCCTGGTAAATCCATAATGGTAAGTTCTACATCCGGATTATAATCTACGCATTCAAGCGAGAATTTTCCGGTATTTCCACCAACGTCGAGAATGCGGGAAGGATTATTTTTAAACAATATGGGTAATGCTGATTGAAAAACGTGATCGGAATAAAAATGATCGAAAGCAAACCAGCTCTTTTTTACTTCATCGCTTAGCTCTGAAAGTCCGTGGTAAATAGTAGGCCAGTTGCCAAATACTTTTAAGCCTTCCGGCTTATTGTTTTTAACAGATTCTTCGAGATGAAACATCCCGTTATAGCACACGTCATTTACAAAATCAAGGTTAATATTGGTCATCTTATCGGATATAAAATAATAACCTGTTTTGGTTAAAAAATACTTATCATCCTTTAACATGACTACTTCGGCACTTAGGCCTGCATCTAACAACACTTTTACTCCATACTCCGAAAGTTTAAGTCTTTCAGCGATTTCGGCAGGTGTGATTCCTTTCTCCGAATTTGAGTTTAATAAATCGAGTATTTTTAAATTTCGTAATGATTTAACCGCCTGGAAAACAATTGGAGCAAAAGCTATTTTCTGAGCTTCAATCTTCGCATCCAACGCTGATTTATGATCTGAACCGTAATTTTTAGACATTTTTTTCTGAATTTATACATGTCTTTGATAACAGAAAAATCAGTCTTTTGTTGAAAAGGAATACTCATTTATTTTCTGAAATCCCCTTAAAAAATCACTTGTGGGGAGTCTTTTTTTGCCGGATTGCTGTAATTCCAAGATTTTAATAAAACCACCATTCACTGCAACTTTTAAATAAGTTTTCTGGTCGCTTAGTAGTTCTCCTTTGTTGTAATTATGCTCTGTAATTTCTTTTTCGGTTTTAAAAATCTTAATCTGAAGCTTTTCATTTTTACTAATTAGCTCTGCCCAGGCGGCAGGATAAGGGCTTAAGCCACGTATTAAATCGTGTATTGTATCAATATGGTTATTCCAATTTATTTTGCAGTCATCTTTAAAGATTTTTGGTGCATGTTTTAATTCAGTGCCGGGTTTAATTAAATCATTCTGATGAATAAGCTTATAGCTTTGGTTGATAACTGCATCGACTGTTTTAATAACCAGTTCGGCACCCCGGTGCATTAGTTTATCATGAATTATTCCTGCATTATCGTTTTCGTTAATGCTCACTTCTTCCTGGAAAATAACGTTCCCTGTATCAATTTCATGTTTTAAAAAGAAGGTAGTTACACCGGTTTTTTTATCTCCGTTTATAATGGCCCAGTTAATAGGAGCTGCGCCACGGTAGTGCGGTAGTAATGAAGCATGCAAATTGAAAGTACCGAATGCAGGCATGCTCCAAACAATTTCCGGAAGCATTTTAAAGGC
>CAYVEW010000215.1:0-3436 GCA_964450375.1 uncultured Bacteroidales bacterium | reverse complement strand
GACGAAGCTTTTTTTATTTGTAGAAATTCCGTTGGCGCATTGCTTCAAAAATCAGTATTGCTGTTGATACTGAAACATTTAATGAATCTATTACTCCACTCATCGGAATAATAATCTGCTTGTCGGTGTTTTGTATCCATTTATCAGTTAAACCGTCGGCTTCGGTTCCCATAACCATTGCACTGGGGCCTGTAAAATCGGTTTCGTGATAATACTCGTTTGCAGTTAAAGCTGCCGCATAAGTTTTAATCTCTTTCTCTTTTAACCACTTAACAACTTCATCGGCTGAACAAGCAACAACCTGATTGGTAAATACACACCCCACACTTGAGCGAATGATATTCGGATTATAAATATCCGTTAAGGCATCCGCAATGATTACCGCATCAACTTTTGCTGCATCGGCTGTTCGCAGAATTGCTCCCAAATTTCCTGGTTTTTCGACTGACTCAAGTACAATAATTAAGGGATTTTCTCTTAATTTCAGGTCCCTTAATTCAGTAAAATTAGGCTCCGCCAGGGCAATTACGCCTTCTGTTGACCCCCGATAAGCAAGTTTATCATAAATATCAGTATTAATTTCATAGTAGTTTCCCTGAAAACTTAGTTGATGCCTGATTGCTTCCTGCGAAATAATATCAGGACAATAAAAAACTGATTTTAAAATAATTCCCGATTTAATTGCCAGGGCCAACTCTCTTAAACCTTCAATCACAATCAGGTTTTGTTTTCTACGCTCCGACGATTTTTGCTGTAGCTTGAGTATATTTTTAATCTTTGGGTTTTGGGCGCTTGTAATCTTTTCTGTCATAGCAAATGAAATATCAACAAAAATACGACTAAAACTTTTTATTGACTAAAGATGTTTAAACTAAATACATGTTCTAAATTTGTATCTTCATTTTAATCAATACTTTTAAATTGATTTATGAACAACGATTAACGAACAATGATTTATGAAGTAAAATAAAAACATCAATACATCAAATAAAATTGATTTCCATTGATCTTCTTAATTTTTAAATCGCTAATCATTATTCATTATAAAAACATTAAAGATGAAATGTAATGATTAAAAAAATAGAGCTTCTTGCTCCTGCTAAAAGTCTTGAATCGGGAATGGCAGCCATCAATTATGGTGCCGACGCAGTGTATATCGGATCGCCAAAATTTGGTGCAAGAGTAGCTGCCGGTAATTCCATTAAAGACATTAAAAAGTTAACAGATTACGCGCACAGGTTTTATTCAAAAGTATATGTTACAATCAATACCATATTGTATGACAATGAATTGGATGAAGTTGAAAAAAGCATTCATCAATTGTATAACGAAGGTATTGATGCTATTATCATTCAGGATATGGGAATTTTGGAAATGGATCTACCTCCTATTCCTTTATTTGCCAGCACACAAACGCATAATTACGATTGGCAGAAAGTTAAGTTTCTTGAAGATGCAGGTTTACAAAGAGTCATTTTAGCCAGAGAACTATCTTTACATCAAATCGAAGAAATCCGCTCGAAAACCAATATTGACCTTGAGTTTTTTGTTCACGGTGCACTTTGTGTAAGCTTTAGCGGACAGTGTTATTTTAGTCATGCTATTCATAAAGGAAGTGCTAATCGTGGTGCATGCGCTCAAGCCTGCCGGGCATATTATTCGTTAAAAGACAAGAATGGCCAAACGCTAATAAAAAACAAACATCTGCTTTCGCTTAAAGATTTAAACCTTTCAAAATCTATTTCCGATTTACTTGATGCAGGAATAAGCTCCTTTAAAATCGAAGGGCGCTTAAAAGATTTGGATTATGTAAAAAATATTACGGCCAATTATCGTAAAGCAATTGATGCGGTGCTAGAAGAAAAATCGAATTATCAAAAATCTTCGTCGGGAAAAATCTATTATGATTTTGATCCTGATCCGGAAAAAACTTTTAATCGCGGTTATACCGATTACTTTTTAAAGCGACGAAACAAAGAAATTGCCTCGCCCGACACACAAAAATCAATTGGTAAATTTCTGGGAACCGTTCAATCAACAGGAGATACGTTTTTTATTCTTGATAGAAAAATAGCGTTTAATACCGGCGACGGAATCTGTTTTTTCGACAAACAGGGCAGGTTGCACGGAACAAAAATTTATAAAATTGATAAACAAAAGATCTTCCCAGAAAAAATCAATGAAATAAAAAAAGAAACACAAATCTATCGAAATTTTGACATCCAATTTTCAAAGCAGCTTTCATCATCGAAAACAGAACGAAAAATAGAAGCAAACATAAGTCTAAAAGAATTAGATGAAAGTATCTTGATTACTGCAAAAGACGAAGATCATAACGAAATAAATTATGTTCACAGTGGTCCGTTTGAAATTGCAAAAAACCAGGAAAAAGCTTTTGAAACAATTAAAAATCAATTAAGTAAAGCAGGCGACTCTGTGTTTAAGGTCGATCAGGTAACGGTAGACCTGGAAACAGCATTGTTTTTCCCAATTTCTGAGTTAAACAATTTAAGAAGAATTGTTTTAGAAAAACTGGAAGAAAAACGACAGGAAAATTACACTAATCAACAAGTTTCAATCGCAAAAAACAGCATTCCATATCCTGAGAAATCCATTGATTACAAAGGAAATGTTTTAAATAATTTAGCTATGCGGTTTTATAAACGACATGGTGTACAACAAATTGAAAATGCGTTTGAAGCACAAACCGATTTTTCGGGCAAAGACATCATGATTACAAAACATTGCATTAAATATCAGATGGGAGCTTGTGAAAGGTTCGAAAAAAATCCTAAACGGATTTCAGAACCCTTATTTTTAGAAGATAACAATCGCAAGTACAAACTTGAATTTGATTGTAAGAATTGCCAGATGAAAGTTATTATGTTATAATTCTACAGGTAAGGTATTTCAACTGTAAAATACTCACCATCTTCTTCTATAACTAATTCTTTATTTGCCAGCAGCTTAAGCTGAGCCTTTAATGTTGTTAATCCTGTTTGAGTTGAATACGTTGTTTCCTTTCTATTAATATTGTTTTTAATAACTAAATAATCAGGAAAAGATTTTACTTCAATTTTTAGATTTTGGGATTTACTAGCTATGTTATGCTTAATTGCATTTTCGATTAAAAGTTGCAAGCTCATTGGTGGCAATTCTCTTTTTAATGAATCTTCATCAATATCTATGGTAACATCTAGTCCTTCGCCAACTCTTTCTTTGTGTAATGCAATGTAAGATTTGAGAAATTCCAACTCATCCTTTAAAATCACTGTTTTTTTCTCGTGGCTGTTTAATACATACCTATACACATTTGTGAAATTCTGTGTAAATACTTCTGCGTCATTAGGATTATACCTTATAAGCGACTTCAATACGCTTAAATTATTAAATAAAAAGTGTGGATTTAACCGATCTTTTAATGAATTATAGTCAC
>CAYVEW010000214.1:2262-3437 GCA_964450375.1 uncultured Bacteroidales bacterium | reverse complement strand
AAACGTTCTTCGCTTTCTCTAAGAGCCAGCTCGGCCTGTTTTTGTTCGGTAATGTCCTGAATAGCTCCATGCATTCGAATGGGGTTTCCTTTTTTATCGAACTCCAGTTCTCCTGTACCATACACCCAGCGTTCTGCACCATCATTAATACGGATTATTTTGTATTCATGTTGGAAAGATTTTCTTTCCTTAACAACAGAATCATGGTAAGCAGCCATTTCTTCGCGGTAATCCGGATGAATAAATCCAATCCACCCTTCTATCGTATGTGGATAGGTTTCGTCAATTCCAAATATATTGTAAAATTCAGGTGAGCATACCCACTGGCTTATCTTTAACTCATTTACATTCAAATCTGTTGAATAAGAACATATATGAGCCAAAGACTGGGAGCTCCTGAGCATTTCTTCACTTTCACGCACGATTTTATCTGCCTTTTTCTTTTCAGTGATATCGTAAACAATTGAATGCATATAGTCTTTCCCGTCAATTTCTATTATGCTGCCAAATACTTCTACATCTCTTATTGAGCCATCTGCCTTTCTATGTTTAAACTCATAATTAAACCGCATCAAGCTTCTTGCTTTTTCCATTTCTTTTTTAATATCTTCAGGCGAAAGGGTGTTGATTTGGTTTATGTTCATCCGGAGCATTTCATTCCTGCTCCAGCCGTAGTATTCAACCGCAGCTTCGTTCACATCAACCAGTTTGCCGTTATCTGCATCAATTAAAAGCATGGGAGCCATATTTCCTTCAAACATATTTTTGAACTTCTCTTCGCTTTGTCGCAGTGCTTCCTCTGCCCTTTTACGTTCGGTAATGTCCAAGACAGTAAATATAACACCTTTGGAGTAATCATTTTTGTCGATGGGTGTGGAAGCCATCAAAACAGGCATGATTGTTCCGTCCTTTTTTTGCCAAAGCGTTTCCACTTTACCCGTTCCGTTTTCGCGAATTTGCCTATACTTTTCTTTCCCGACAAATTCATATTCTGCCTTGGTAGGGTATAGTATTTGAGCATTTTTCCCGATAAGCTCTTCTCTGCTATATCCTGTCATCTCGCAAACAAGCGGATTCACTTCCTTAAGCTCCCTGTTCACAACAAGCCCGATACCGGTGGGAGCCACACGATAAATGCTTCGCATTTTTTCTTCACTCTCCTGTAGTGCTTTTTC
>CAYVEW010000214.1:0-2162 GCA_964450375.1 uncultured Bacteroidales bacterium | reverse complement strand
ACTTCTTTTATTGTATTCTCTTTATCGTCAGGATGTAATAACTCACTCCATGATTTTCCGCTTGCTTCGAAGCTCCCGGGTTGATAGCCCAACATGGTGTAATAACCCGGACTGAAATAGGCTTTATCCGTTTCAACATTCCAATCCCACAAACCATCGTTGGTGGCATCCATGCTAAGTTGAAATCTTTCTTCGCTTTCTCTAAGTGCCGACTCGGCCACTTTCTGTTCAGTAATATTTCGTACAATACTTAATGCCCTTGTTTCGTCCAATTTAACCATACGCGCATCGAAATACATGGTTTTTCCATTTATTTCGATCGTATACGAGTAGCTCTGAGCTTTACCGGTTTTAAAAAGTTTCTTTAGAGTTTTTTGGTTGGCTTCGGCTAAATAAGCGGGTAAAACATCACTATCTTTTCTATTCAAAAAATCTTTAGGTGGCATTAACAGATCATCTGTTTTCCCGGCGTAATAATCCAGATATATCCCATCCCTGCTTAAAACAAATATAAGATCCGGCAATGCTTCCAGGATAGCCTTGTTTTTTTGGTTGCTTTGTTTCAGTTCCAGCTCAGCCTGTTTGCGCTTTGTGATATCACGTGTTACACCCTGTAATCCAATAGGTTTTCCATTTTCATCACGAATAAATGATACATTCATCGAAACCCATAAAAGCGTTTTGTCAGCCCGATACTGTTGTAATTCTATAATCCTTGATCTGTTTTTATCAACATTTGGGTCATTCTCTCTACCCAGCTCTTCTTGATATATTGATTGTATTTTCTGCAGAGATTTGGGAGGGAAGCGTTCTTCAAATTTTATTTTAAGATGGGCATCCGGTTTTTCTCCGGTAAGATTTCTAATCGATGGGCTTACAAAAGTCGTTTTAAAATTTAGATCGGTAGTCCAAACTACATCACTTATATTTTCAGCAATCTGCCTGTATTTTGCTTCACTTTCTTTAAGAATTTTTTCCGTGTTTTTTTGTTCAGTAATATCCCTGCAAAAACAAATATATTGTCCTCCCTGAATATCAAGATAAGTAACCGACACTTCAATATCAAACACTGTTTTATCCTTCCGCCAGTGCCTGGTTTCAAACAATTCCGATCCTTTTTCTTTGATACGCTGCATTCTTGCTATGGTATCATCTTCGCTTTCCAATGCCTCCTGATCTTTAATTTTCATTTGCAGTATTTCATCTCTGCTAAAACCAGACATCTTGCAATAGGTATCGTTTACATCAATAATTTGGGCTTTATGATTGATAATCCAGAAACCATCTTGTGTAGTTTTGGGCAATACTTCCAGGTATTGTTTCAGCTGCTCAATTGTATTACGGTCTATATCAATTCTATTCTGTTTCTTTTTTAAGCGGATTTCAATCACCTTAACCAGGTCGTCTAAATGTAATGGTTTCGGCAAGCAGTCGTCGATTCCTAAGTTCATTGCTGCTCTTATGTTTTGAACCGAAGCATTATGCATTAACAAAACAAAAGGAATTGTTGCTGTTGCTCTATATTTCTGCAAGGTTTTAAATACTTGACAGCCTTGCATTTCGGGTAAGTCGGAATTACAAAAAATAATATCCGGTAAATGTTGTAAAGCCTTTTGAACACCTACACGTCCATCTTTCGCCTGAATTACATCAAATCCACTACTAATCAAGAATGTTGTTGTTGTCTCCAATAACTGATTTTCATGTTCAATAATCAGTACTTTTTTCATTCTGGATATATTAATTTTTAAACACTGTAATTTACAAAAAAGCTCAACTTTTACCTAATTCTATTTTCTATCCAGGTATTTATTCATCGTTGACAGTAATAGCTTAGCATCTATGGGCTTGGTAATGTAATCGTCGAAACCAAAACTTAAACTGTTCTTTATTTCTTCGATCATGGAATATGCCGACTGTGCAATTACCGGCATTTTCGGGTTTTTCTTTTTTATGCTTTTTACCAGTTCATTTCCGTTAAAATCGGGTAAATTAATATCCAATAACACGATATCGATGGAAGAATCTGTATTGAATACTTCCATAACTTTTTCGCCCGTTTCCACTTTGATTACTTTAATTTTAGTTGGCTTAATCAATTCGGCCAGGTAATGCATACTGGCCAGATCATCTTCGGCAATTAATGCTGTTTTATTGCTCCA
>CAYVEW010000213.1:0-3445 GCA_964450375.1 uncultured Bacteroidales bacterium | reverse complement strand
ATGGGAAAAGGAGACCAAAAAACAAGACGCGGCAAGTTATTCGCAGGCAGTTACGGTAAACGAAGACCACGAAAGAAAAGCTCAGGATCAGCTACTGCAATAGAAACAAAACCAAAAGAAGCTCCAAAAGCAGCTCCAAAACCAAAGGCAAAGGAAGAAACAAAGCCAAAAACTACAACAACTAAAGCGAAAGTAGAAGAAAAAGCAAAACCTGAAGTTAAAAAAGAAGTTAAGGTAGAAGCTAAAACTGAAACCAAGCCCAAAACAACAGCGAAAAAGAAACCAACCAAAAAGGCAGAGCCTAAAAAAGATAAAGAATAGAAAAAACAGAGCGCGAAAATTCGCGCTCTATTTTTTGTTGGTTTCTTCAAAAAATAAATCTTCTTTTAAAATTCGTATCCTTTCGTTAGCATTTTGTATCATAGCAGAATCTTGTGATGATGATTCATGATCTGTTTTATTTTCAACAACATCAGTTTTCGTAGGATTAACCATAATTAAATAACCATCGTAGTAATTAATAGCCAATTTTTTGTTCTTTAAAAAATAATCGTATAACTGAGCCATTTTGAAAGATAATACCGGAGTAGCATTGTATTTATATGCTGTCTTTAAATATTCAAGTGCCAGTTCGTATTTTTCCTGATCTTGAAGTATATAAGCCATTTCTGAAAATATATTTGCCAGTTCAACAGGCGATGGTTCCAGTAGGTTTTTCGATTTATTTAGGTAATTGAACCCATCATCTCCATTAGATGATCGCCCCAATGCACTTCCCAAATAAAAAAACGTTTCAGCATCTTCATCATTATATTCTTTAGCAAGTAAAAGATTATTTGCCGCTCGTTCAAATTCCTTTTTTTCAAATAGTGCCAGCCCCTGATATTTTAAATTAAAATACGATGAATCGCCCAACTGAAGCAATTTATCAAACCCGACAATAGATGAGTCAAAATCTCTGTTTAAATAATATGCATACGACTGTAATTTTAACAATTGTGCATTATTTGGGTATTGTGTTAGTCCTTTTTTACACGTTTTAATTGCATCTAAAAATGCACGATCAGTATTGAAAATATTGGCCAACTGAATATACAATGAAGCATCGTAAGGGTTTAACATAATTGCAGTTTGATATGATAAAATTGCACCCACCTGAACATTTATCTTATCGTAACACAAAGCTAATTGCTTATAATAAAAGAAATTTGTTGGGTTAATTGCAACAGCTTTCTGATAATAATAAATTGCAGATCCGTATTCATTTTTCTTTCTAAAAATATTAGCCAATTTTACAATGGGTTCTAAGCTCAGTGTATCTCTTAAATACTGATTATAATAAATATTAATTGCCATTTCATCCTTACCAATAAAATCGTACGAATCGGCTAATGCATTCTCAATAACTGAATTGGCAGTGTCTGAAGCATTTGCATTCTCAAAATGACTTATTGCTTCAAAATAGTTGTAATCCGACAGAGCCATTTTTCCCAGATAGTAATGCGCTAACCAGTTAGCACTATCAGTTTGTAGTATTAAACTGGCAATCACGCGAACCGAATCATGTTGCTCTTTTAGCATGCTAAGCTCCATTCTTTTTACCAATTCCTGATTTTGAGCAGTTGAATTAGATGAAAAAAGAATCCCAAACAGGATTAAGAAAAGTAGATTTCTCATAGGTATTAAAATTAAGCCCGGAATGCACCGGGCTTTTGATTATTTTTTTAACTTAAATACTATTGGAAAGGTAAATGCGACATTGACTGCATCACCGTCTTGTTTACCCGGATCCCACTGGGGTGATGATTCAACAACTCTTTTAGCCTCAGCATCCAAAGCAGGATGAACACCTCTTACAACTTTAACATCTGTCACATTTCCATCTTTATCAACTGTAAAAGAAATAAATACTCTTCCTTGTATTTTATTTTTAGCAGCATCTGCCGGGTATGTTAAGTTTTCTGCAATATAATGCCTAAACGCTTCAGAATCTTTCCCTTGAAACTTGGGCATATCTTCAACAGCATAATATACTCCATTTTCATCTCTGGTAATTTCCTTACCCTGATTACCTTCACTGGTTATCTTTACAAGCTTAACATCTGTAGTATCTTGCTGTGTAATTAATGATTTATTAAGATCATTATTTGCCTTTGCCATTTCTACCGGATTTGCAAAAAAGTATATTGCAATTAATACAATAGGAAATGCCAATGCAAGTTTTATTTTTGAACTTTTGTTTGATTTCATCATGGTTAACATTTTTAATCGGTTTTTTGATAATGAATAACTAAAACTACTGGTTAACCCGATAAATCTATATCCAGAAACCTGTTTTAACAGGAGCTTTTGATAATCGACCCGATCGAAACCGTTTTCCACGACAGCCCGGTCGGCCAGATATTCATGAACTTCTCTGATTGATTTTCGGTACCAATAAATGAAAGGATTAAACCAAAACAGAATAACAAGTACCTCAATAAAAATCAGATCGAAAGTGTGTAACTGAAAAGCATGCATTTTTTCGTGAAATATGATCTGTTCAATATCTTCCGATGAATGCTTTTCAGGATTTATAATAATCCACTTGAAAAGTGAGAATGGTACAACAATATCTTTGTTTTTAATAATCTTATAGTTCTTATAATCTATGGCTTCGCTCTTTCGTATCATTAGAATAATTCGTATCATCCCCACCAAAAAGAAGGACAATGCCACAAGCACACCAATAAAATATATTGTTGTTATATAATCTAAAAGCATATTCCACGTAAATATTCCGGAATCTGCATAAATCATCACAGCATTTAACTGATGGTATCCGTGTCGTAAATTAATTATCTGATTGGCAGCATCATTTAATGCATGTGCATCATCAAACATATTCAACTGTATGTTGATAAAAGGAATTGTAACCGAAAACAACAATGAACTAATTAAATAAATCCGATTCAATCGAAAAAAGGTCTCTTTTCTTAAAAAGAATCTATAAACCAAATAAAATATTGCCAGCGTAACTGCCGACTCAATCATATTTATAAACGCATTATTCATTAGCTATGGGCTTTACGTTTTGCAATTTCTTCTTCAACAATCTTTTTCATTTCTTCTAAATCAGCAATCGAAACGTCCTCCTCACGTGCAAAAAATGATGCAAACTTTTTATATGAATTATTAAAATGTTTGCTTAACACATCTTTAAACCTTCCTTTTCGATAGCCCGCAGGAGAAACAAGCGGATAATACAGATGGGTTTTCCCATATGCTTTGTAACCAACCATTCCCTTCTTTTCCAAAATTCTTACAATAGTTGATACTGTATTATAAGCCGGACGTGGCTCCGGAAACTCATTTAAAATATCTTTTACAAAAGCTTCCTTTAGCTTCCATAGATATTCCATTACTTGTTCTTCTGCTTTGGTTAATTCTTTCATACAACAAACAT
>CAYVEW010000212.1:0-3458 GCA_964450375.1 uncultured Bacteroidales bacterium | reverse complement strand
AACTTATCGAAATTAGTGCAAATCAAATCCTTAAGTCTGGGTGAAAAGGAAGTTCAGTTAGAACTTAAACGACAGATGGAAGAAGCCGGTTTCGACGAAGTGCGTATTGATGGCTTAGGAAATGTGATTGGCAGAATTGGGACCGGTAAAAAGATTTTAGCTATTGATGGGCATATGGATACGGTTGATTTAGGTAATCTGGATAACTGGGATTTTGACCCGCTGGGTGGTGAAATTAAAGACGGATATGTGCATGGTCGGGGAACTGTTGACCAGGAAGGTGGTCCTGCTGCTTTTGTTACATCGGGCCGTATTTTAAAAGAATTAGGATTTGATAAAGATCTCACAATATACTTTGTTGGCAGTGTAATGGAAGAAGATTGTGATGGTTTATGCTGGAAATACATTGTGGAAGAAGAGAAGATAAAGCCTGATTTTGTAATTAGCACAGAACCCACAAATTTAAATATCTATCGAGGACATCGCGGACGCATGGAAATGCACGTTCATTTTTACGGAGTATCTTCGCACGGATCTGCGCCGGAACGTGGTAAGAATGCAATTTATATGGCTTCGCAAGCAGCTTTGGAAATTGAAAAGTTAAACGAACGATTAACATTTGATGAATTCCTGGGAAAAGGAACGGTGACGATTTCTGAAATGGTAACTGGCAGCCCTTCCTTATGTGCTGTTGCTGATTATGCTCGCATTCACTTAGACAGAAGATTAACCTGGGGAGAAACCAAAGAATCGGCAGTAGCGGAAATTGAAGACTTAATCAAAGGAATGAATGCCAAAGTAGAAGTATTGGAATATAAGGAAACTGCTTACACGGGCCTGGAGTATGGAATGGAAAAGTATTATCCGACCTGGAAAATTCCTGTGGATTCAGAAATTGTGCAAACGGGTGTTAAATCATTTAAAGCTTTATTTAATAAGGACCCTAAGATTGATAAATGGACTTTTTCTACCAATGGCATTATGACCAACGGAGTTTATGGAATTCCGACCATTGGTTTTGGCCCGGGTAACGAAGTGCTGGCACATGCTCCAAACGAAAAGGTTTTAATTAGCGATTTAGTAGCTGCATCGGCATTTTATGCTGCATTTGCATATGAAATATAGCTATTGAGTTAATTTTTTAGTGTTAATTTTGTGTCTTAGAGTCTTTGTGGCAGAGATTATTGCCACCAGGTCACAAAAGCACAAAGAATCACAAAATTACTATCTAATATAAAAATAATATAAAGTTTTAAATATGAGTTTACAAGATAAAATACAAAAATTAAGTGCTTTAAAAACAGATTTATATCAAAAGGATTTCCTGTTAACCTGGGAGAAAAGCCAGGACGATTTAAAAGCGATTCTGGAAGTTGCTGAGATTTTAAAAGAAATGCGCGATCATAACATTTCTTCACGTGTTTTCGATTCGGGTTTGGCAATTTCCAACTTTCGTGATAATTCAACCCGAACACGATTCTCTTTTGCATCGGCAAGTAACTTACTGGGATGCGCTGTGCAGGATTTAGATGAGCAAAAATCACAGATTGCTCATGGCGAAACGGTTCGCGAAACTGCCAATATGATTTCTTTCTTATCAGACTTTATTGGTATCCGTGATGATATGTATCTGGGAGAAGGAAATAAATACATGCGCGAAGTGGGTGAAGCTTTAGACGAAGGTTTTGCACAAGGTGTATTACCAACCAGACCAGGAATAGTAAACTTGCAATGTGATCAGGATCACCCGACACAATCCATGGCAGATTTGATGCATCTGCAAAACCAGTTTGGTTCGTTAGAAAATCTAAAAGGTAAAAAGATTGTCATGAGTTGGGCTTATTCGCCAAGTTATGGAAAGCCATTATCAGTGCCACAAGGAATCATTGCTTTAATGTCGCGCTACGGAATGAATATCGAACTGGCTTATCCTGAAGGTTATGATTTAATTCCGGAAATAGTTGATATAGCCAGAAATAACTCACAGCAAAGCGGAGGTTCTTTCAATATTAGTCATTCTATGGAAGATGCCATGAAAGATGCCGATATAGTGTATCCAAAAAGCTGGGCTCCATTCCATATTATGCAACAACGAACCGAGTTATTAAAAAATAAAGATGCCGAAGGATTAAAAGCTCTCGAACAAACTTGTCTGGCCAATAATGCCAAGTACAAAGATTGGGAATACAACGAAGCTAAAATGAAATTAACTAAAACTCAGGATGCTTTATATATGCATTGTTTACCTGCTGATATCAGTGGCGTTTCGTGTAAGGAAGGTGAAGTAAATGCTGAAGTTTTCGAAAAGTACAGAATCAGAACTTATCTGGAAGCAGGTTTTAAACCGTATATCATTGCAGCAATGATGTTTACCAATAAATTCAGTAATCCATCCGAAGTTTTAAATAAAATCTTACAGAGAGATAAAAGAAGAGTAGGTTTTTAACCTGCTCTTTTTTATTGGATTCTTTTAAACTATTCCATATAATCTTTGTTTAATTTATTTATAATGAATGATTTCAGATGAAATCATTTTTTTAATTATAAGAATAAGAAACTAAAAAATTTATAAAGATGAATAATGTAGCATTAATTACTGGGGCATCAAGCGGAATAGGGAAAGAGTTAGCGTTTATACATGCAGAACAAAAAGGAGATTTGGTTATTGTAGCACGTCGCAAAGAAGAATTGGAATCCCTAAAAACAGAAATTGAAAAGAAGTATAAAGTTCAAGTAAAGCTTATTGTAAAAGATCTGACTAAAGGTAATGCACCAGAGGAGATTTACAATGAATTGAAACAAAGTGGGATTGAAGTAGAATATTTGATCAACAATGCCGGATTTGGTGGAATTGGTAAGTTTCATGAGCGCGATTGGGCAACAGATAAAGCAATGATTAATTTAAATGTGATGGCCTTAACCGCGCTTACAAGGTTGTTCTTGCCTGAATTTGTAAAACGAAATAGTGGTAGGGTTTTAAATGTTTCATCCACAGCCAGTTTAATTCCCGGTCCAATGCAAGCCGTATATTACGCAACGAAAGCATATGTAACATCATTTAGCAATGCCATAGCCGAAGAATTGCATGATACCGACGTAACGGTAACTGCCTTATTACCTGGCGCAACAGAAACTGAGTTTGGAAAAATATCGGGAATGGATAAAACCAGCATGTTTCAGAGTACAGCAAGTGCGCGTAAAGTTGCGGAAGATGGCTACAAAGCGATGATGAAAGGGCAATTAAATAAGATCTCGGGTTTATCTTTCGGAATGAAACTGATGATGGCATTTGTTGCCATAACACCAACTAAAATGATTTTAAAGCAGGTCCGCAAAATGCAGGAAGTTGAATAATCAGATTTCAGATTTCAAATTTAACTCCTTTCAGTCGTTTAGCTCTCCCGAAAGCTTTCGGGATCGGTTCAAATTTCAAGTTCAACTAAAAACTCAATTTACAA
>CAYVEW010000211.1:0-3483 GCA_964450375.1 uncultured Bacteroidales bacterium | reverse complement strand
GAATAGGTGCAATTACAATTTGCTTTGTTTTGTTCCTTTTTGCATTCCATACTAATAAATTTTTATCCATACAAAAATAATAGTAAATAAGCCTGCGTACAAGTAAATAAATAATATTCAACTTACTAAAACAAAAAAATCCGCTATTAAAGCGGATTTTTCCTAACCTTACTAAGTAATTATAAATTTAATTTCTTAGTAATATCCTTTGGCAAAACATCTTTATTTATCATAATATCTGTTGCTTTGTACTTAATAAATGCTTCTGACATATAAATGTATCCATCATAAGGATTATCAACATCCCAACTATTTTTTACAATATAGAATTTGCTTCCGTTTTGATCTTTAGCAATTCCTACAATATGCATCCCATGATCATCAGTTGTATTATAATTATCAAATGCTTTTTGTCGTAATTCAGGAGTAATTTCCAATTCTTTAACTGGTTTTTCTAGTGAATAAATAATTTCATTCTTCTCTTTATCTGACAAACCTGTTAATCTTTCTTTATCTGTTCCGCTAGTTTCTTCGTATTCAACGTCAGGAACAACAGCTACACCCTTTCTCCATGAGAAACCTTTTTCGCTAACATCACCAGCCCATGCAACTGTATACCCCATTTCAATTGAATTATCGATTATTGTAATAAGATCTTCCATTTGTACATTGTACACTTCGCCATAAGCCCAGTTATCAGGTACTTCTAATATAAATTTAGAATAATATGGATGATGTGTAAAAGAAGTAAGCTCAATATAATTATCCGGATTAATTCCTAAATAATCTGTTACAAAAGTTTGTGGTGTATACTCCTTATTCTCGTATGTAAATTTCTCCACCTTTTCGCCTAAATATGCGTCAAGAATACCTTCTAAGCCATTATGCCATGCAGGTGTTAGCTCTCTATTTTTATTTTTCAATACCTGATCCATGTACCCTTTCAGAACCGCATCAAATTCACCATGAACAAATTTATCTGTACCATAGTTTAAACCAGCATATATGCTTTCAGGAACTATGCCATAACTTTTAATACAATTTGTTGCATCGTGAAATGCTCCACCCCCGCCAAAATTCAAATAACCATTCCATCTCACATATGAAACGGCCTTATCAGAATAAGAATGTCTTATGACCCATGCTTCAGATAGATTAATCTCAGATTTTCCCATTCGTAATAATTCAGATTCTAAAAATGATAGTGCAGAAAAACTCCAACAAGTCCCTGATCTGAATTGATCCTTAACCGTAGTTGTTTTAAGTCTTGTTATCTCTGTAAATTTATACCCATCTTTTGTTTCAACTTCATTCTGCGAAAAAGAAAAATAAGCACTGCCAAACATAAAAGCAGCAATTAGCATCACATTTTTAATATTCATAGTATTTAAGTTTTTGTGTAAAAATCAATTTATTCTTTTGATTATACAAATTTAAAAACGTTTAATCAGATTTGAAAAAATGTAGATACTTTCATTTTATAGGGAGGTAATTGTTGTTTGTCGATTTTATCTTTTAAAGTATATTTTTTATTATATATTACGCTCCAATTATAACTTATAATTACTAACCTAAACTATTTTTATTTATGAAGAGATTTTTTACTCTACTGATTGCCATTGTTTTAATAGGCAATTTATCGTTTGCACAAGACGGTACAGGCGCTATAGTTGAAGGCGTTCTGAAAATTAAATTCAAAGAAGAAACTACAAAGCAATTTGATAATCTGCTTAGCAAATCTAAGTCAAACAGAGAGATAGTTGCTGATCAAAAAGCTGGTTTTGTACAAACCGGAATTGCAGAAATCGATGAATTAAATCAAAAGTATGGTGTTGTAAAATACACAAGAATTTTTAGAGATGCTGGTAAATATGAAGCAAAACACAGAGAATTTGGTTTACATTTATGGTATAAAGTTGAATTTTCAACAAAAGCTGATCCTGTTGGATTAGTTAGAGAATTCAAAGGTAAAAGTAGCGTACAACATGCAAACCCTGAATACAAAGCTGCTTTAACTGGTGTAAATAATCCTAAAACACTTTCTAGTGCACCAAATGATCCACGATTTACAGATCAGTGGCATTATGAAAATACAGGCCAAAATGGTGGTACTGTAGGTGCTGATATTAGTTTATTAGATGCCTGGACAGTTGAAACCGGAAACTCTCAGGTTATTGTAGCTATTGAAGATGCTGGTGTAGACTGGGATCATGAAGATTTAGCAGGCAATATGTGGGTTAACCCAGGTGAAATTCCCGGAAATGGCATTGATGATGACAATAATGGTTATGTTGATGACATCTATGGTTATAATTTTGGTGATAATAAGGGTGCAATCTATGTTGGAGATCATGGCACACACGTTGCCGGTACTGTAGCTGCAGAAACAAATAATGGAAAAGGAGTTTCTGGTGTTGCCGGTGGTTCAGGTAATAATGATGGTGTTCGTTTAATGTCGTGTAATGTATTTGGCCAAAGTACCGGTGGTTTTGATGAAGCATTTGTATATGCAGCAGATAATGGTGCTGTTATTTCTCAAAATAGCTGGGGATATACTTCTAAAGGCGTTTACGATCAGGCTGTACTTGATGCTATCGATTATTTTATTGCAAATGCAGGTTCACCAAGTGCACCAATGGATGGTGGTGTTGTAATTTTTGCTGCAGGTAACGATGGTTCAAGTGGCCAGTGGTGGCCAGGTTGTTACGAACCTGTAGTAGCAGTTGCTGCAACAAACAAAAATGATGAAAAATCTTATTATTCAAACTATGATACCTGGGTTGACATTTCTGCTCCAGGAGGTGAATTAGAATCAAGTAATACTGATCCTACTGCTATTCACAGTACTTATCCTAACAATGCTTATGGTGTAATGCAAGGAACTTCAATGGCTTGTCCTCACGTTTCTGGTGTTGCTGCCTTAATCGTTTCGCATTATGCTGGTAGTATTACTCCTACTCAATTAATAGATAAATTAGTTAGCAATACAGATGATATCGACGCTCAAAATCCATCTTATATTGGTAAATTAGGTAGTGGCCGTTTAAATGCTTATGCTGCATTAACTGCAGGTTCTGTTGAAGATAATGAAGCTCCAACTAATCCTTCAAATTTAACTTCAACCGGAGTGACAGGTTCAACAGTTAGTTTAAGCTGGTCTGCATCTACTGATAATATTTCTGTTAAAGGATATAGAATTTATCAAGGTACAAGTTTAGCTGGTACTTCAACTGGAACAAGTTATACTGTTACTGGACTAAGTCCTTTAACAACTTATAGTTTTTATGTAGTAGCTTATGATGCAGCTGGAAATATTTCTGGCGCAAGCAATACAGTATCTGCAACAACAACTGAAGCAGATCTTGATTATTGTACATCAAAAGGTAACGATTTTAGCTACGAATGGATTTCAAGCGTAGTAATAGGCAATTTCAGTAACAGTTCAGCAGGTGCTGCTTACACAGATTTCACAAGTAAAACAGT
>CAYVEW010000210.1:0-3490 GCA_964450375.1 uncultured Bacteroidales bacterium | reverse complement strand
ACGAAGCAGCATATCGTGGAGAAAGATTTAAAAATATTGAAAAACCCATAAAAGGGAATCATGATATTTTATCTATTACACAGCCAAAAGTAGTTTGCGAAATTCACCAAAAATATTTAGAAGCAGGGGCTGATTTAATAGAAACCAACACATTCAATGCCAATGCCATATCGCTCGCCGATTATGGAATGCAGGATTTGGCTTACGAGTTGAATTTTGAATCAGCAAAACTGGCGAAAAGAGCTATTGAGAAATTTGGCCGAAAAGATGGCCATCCGCACTATGTGGTTGGTTCAATGGGTCCAACCAACAGAACAGCTTCATTATCTCCGGATGTAAATCGTCCCGGATTTCGGAATATCACATTTGATGAGTTGAAAGATGCTTATTCAACTCAGGCTAAAGGTTTATTGGATGGTGGAGCCGATATCTTATTGGTAGAAACCATTTTTGATACTTTGAATGCAAAAGCTGCATTATATGCAATTAACGAAATAGCGGAAGAAAGGGGAGTTGTAGTTCCAGTTATGGTTTCAGGTACGGTTGATAATAGTGGCCGGTTACTTTCGGGCCAGGTCATTGATGCTTTTTACAACTCCGTTTCGCATATTGATTTATTAAGCATTGGCTTAAACTGTGCTTTTGGTGCAAAACGTTTGCGTCCGTTTGTGGAAGATTTATCAACTAAATCAAAATTTAATGTAAGCGTTCATCCAAATGCAGGTTTGCCCGATTTGTTTGGGAATTATACTCAAACAGCTAAAGAGATGGCAGGCTTAGTGGAAGATTTCTTGCAAAACGGATTTGTAAATATTGTTGGAGGATGCTGCGGTACAACTTGCGAGCATATTCGGCAGATTGCAAAAGTGGCAGCTAACTATAAACCAAGAAAAACGCCTGAGCTTCCTTGCAGAACTCAATTATCAGGATTAGAGTCGGTGGCCATTTGCGAAGGACGTAACTTTGTGAACATCGGTGAGCGTACCAATGTTTCTGGATCAAAAAAGTTTGCCCAACTCATTCGCGACGAAAATTATGATGCGGCTTTAAATGTGGCACGCCATCAGGTAATGAATGGAGCCCAGATTATTGATATCTCTATGGACGATGCTATGATCAATGCCGAAAAAGTATTGCCGGAATTTCTCTATCTAATTGCATCAGAGCCTGATATTGCTAAGGTTCCTGTAATGATCGATTCTTCAAAATGGTCAGTTATCGAAGCCGGACTAAAATGCTTGCAAGGAAAATCCATCGTAAATTCAATCAGTTTAAAGGAAGGTGAAGAAGATTTTATCGCAAAAGCCAAAAAAATACATGCTTACGGTGCTGCTTCTGTTGTTATGCTATTTGATGAAAAAGGGCAGGCCGATTCTTATGAACGGAAAATTGAAATAGCCGAAAGATCTTATAAAATATTAACAGAGAAAGTAAACTTTCCAGCCGAGGATATCATTTTTGATTCTAATGTTTTAGCTATAGGAACCGGATTACAGGAACACAACAATTATGCTGTGGATTTTATTAAAGCGGTTCAATGGATTAAAGAAAATCTGCCTCTGGCAAAAACAAGCGGTGGTATTAGTAATTTATCTTTTTCGTTTCGTGGAAATAACCGGGTTCGCGAAGCCATACATTCTGTCTTTTTGTATCACGCCATAAAAGCCGGTTTGGATATGGGAATTGTGAACCCCGCCATGTTGGAAATTTATGATGAGATTCCAAAAGATCTGTTACAGCTAACCGAAGATTTGGTGCTAAACCGAAGATCAGATGCAACACAACGATTGTTAGCATTTGCTGATCAAAACAGTTCAAAAGGGAAAGAAGAAGAAAGTTTTGACGAATGGCGCCGAAAGCCGGTACAGGAGCGAATTAATCATGCACTCATTAAAGGCAACCTGGATTTTATAGAGCAGGATGTGGAAGAAGCCAGAAAGGACTTCGATGCCACACTCGAAGTAATCGAAGGCCCGCTAATGCAAGGAATGGGAATAGTAGGTGAATTATTTGGGTCAGGTAAAATGTTTTTACCCCAGGTGGTAAAAAGTGCCCGTGTAATGAAAAAGGCCGTTGCTTATTTATTACCATATATCGAAGAAGAAAAACAGCAAAGTGGCGATTTATCAACGAAGGGTAAAATCCTGATTGCAACCGTTAAAGGAGATGTGCACGATATTGGTAAAAATATTGTGAGTGTGGTTCTTTCGTGCAACAACTACGAAATAATCGATTTGGGTGTTATGGTAAGTTCAGATACTATAATCGAAACTGCCATAAAAGAAAAGGTTGATATTGTTGGTTTGAGTGGATTAATAACGCCATCTCTTGATGAAATGATTCATGTTGCAAGGGAGCTGGAGCGAAATAAATTAAACATTCCACTTTTAATCGGCGGAGCAACTACCTCTAAAATTCACACTGCACTGCGAATTGCTCCTGAGTATTCGGCGCCGGTGGTTCATGTAAAAGATGCATCGCGAAGTGTTAACGTAGTGAATAGTTTATTGTCGGAAAGCTTAAAAGAGAATTTTGTAAATGAGCTTAAAGCAAACTATTCGAATGCCATCGCAAACTATGAGAAAACAAAATCGGGAGCCAAATATGTAAGTCTTGATGAAGCCAGAAAGAACAAAATTGAAATCGATTGGGCAAGTTATGAGCCTAAACGGCCAGCTTTTCTTGGAAACAAGGTGTTGGAAAATTTCCCGATAAAGCAACTGATAAAATACATCGATTGGACATTCTTTTTCCATCAATGGGATATTCCGGGGCGATACCCAAAAATATTCGATGATCCTGTAAAAGGTAAAGAAGCAAAGAAATTATTTGACGATGCACAAACAATGTTAGAGAAGATTATAAGTAAGAATATGCTTCAGGCAAATGGTGTTTTTGGTTTTTATCCGGCTTATTCAAAGCTTGATAGTATCTCGATACTCGATATTAATGGGAAAGATATAGTTGCTGAATTTAATTTCATCAGGAATCAACGCATTAAGAATGAAAATGAACCAAATCTTTGTTTGTCAGATTTTATAATTCCTGAATCTGAAAACCGAAAAGATTATATTGGATTATTTGCTGTTACCGCAGGTTTAGGTGCAGAAAAATGGGTGAAACAGTTTAAAGATGAAGGAAACGATTATGATGCGATTATGCTGAAAATTCTTGCCGATCGATTGGCTGAAGCTTTTGCTGAAATGCTGCATGAAAAGGTACGAAAAGAATATTGGGGATATGGTACAGATGAGAAATTATCTCAGGATGATATTTTACATGAACGCTATCGTGGAATACGTCCGGCAATTGGGTACCCATCTTTGCCTGATCATACTTTAAAACAAACTCTTTTTGAGTTGATTGATCCTGATAGTGAATCAGGTATTGAGCTTACAGAAAGTAACATGATGATTCCGCAAGCATCGGTAAGTGGTTTTTATTTTGCACATCCCGAATCGCACTATTTTAATGTGCAAAAAATATCGCA
>CAYVEW010000209.1:0-3566 GCA_964450375.1 uncultured Bacteroidales bacterium | reverse complement strand
CTGAATTTTTAATTTTATTCGTTTTGTTCTGTTCAACATATTTTGAGTTTGCTTTGTGAATGGCTTGTTTTAAAGCTCCCAGCTTATGATTAACTTCCTGCAATTCTTTATGCTCATTGGATTTTGAAACAACTCCTGCTCCGGCCTGGTAGTAAAGTGTATTGTTTTTACCCAGGAAAGTTCGAATGGTAATGGCATGATTCATATCTCCATTGAAATTAATGATTCCGATACAACCACCATAAAAGCCGCGTTCATTGGGCTCCAATTCATCAATTAATTCCATTGCCTTATACTTTGGTGCTCCGGTTAGTGTGCCAGCAGGAAAGGAATCAGCCATTAGTTTAATGTTGTTGGATTCAGACTGCAATTGCCCGGAAACTTTTGATACAATATGAATTACATGCGAATAAAAGTGGATTTCCTTAAAATTCTCGACACGAACATGTGTTGTATTTCTGCTCAGGTCGTTTCGTGCCAGATCAACCAACATAACGTGCTCTGCATTCTCCTTAGGATCTTCTGATAGTTTAATTGCCATTTTTTTGTCATTCTCATCATTTCCTGTACGTGGATAAGTTCCTGCAATGGGATTGATATACGCACGATTTTTTTTAATCTCAATTTGCGATTCGGGCGATGAACCAAACAAACGAAAATTCCCATAATCGAAATAAAACAAATAAGGCGAAGGATTTAACGAACGTAGCTGGCGATAGACATTAAAATCGTCGCCATGAAATGATTGCTGAAAACGGCGCGACACCACCAATTGAAAAACATCGCCCAACAAACAATGTTCTTTTGCTTTTGTAAGCTTCTTGATGAATTCATTGTCGCTTAGGTTTGTGCTTTCGTTGCCAATGATCCGAAATGGATAATCGGAGGTTTTACCATTGCGAATAATTTGTTCCACCTGATCAAAACCGGATGCTTCATTTTCAAGCAAATTTTCTATGAGTACTATTTCATCTTTAAAATGATTAAATGCAATGATGTACTTATAGAGGCTATAATAAATATCGGGAATTGACGATTCGTCAGGCCTGTCGCTAATTTTTACAGTTTCGAAATACTTTACCGAATCGTATCCGATGTAACCAAAAAAACCATTCATTGAATTTGAATTATCGTTGCATGTATACGACTGGATAAAGTTTTGTAATTCGCGAGAAACATCCGTTTCCGGAGAAACTGCTTTTCGTTCAATCCCCGTTTCTGTTTTCATGGTAATTTGCTCATTCTCAATAATAAAATCCGCCATTGGATTCATACAAATAAACGAATAACAGTTTTCTACGTGATGAAAATCAGTGCTTTCCAGAAGGATGGATTTCGGAAAAACATCTCTGATTTTTAAATAAATACTCACCGGTGTAAATGTATCGGCCAGTATTTTTTTTGATTTAGTTGTAATTGTTCTCATAAAATTTTTGGTTTAAATGAAAAAAGGCCTGTCGTGAGAACGACAAGCCTTTTGTTTTTTTTAATTTGGGCATAGCACGTTTAGCTCACAACTTATTGCGATTTAATGTATGCCACCACCAGAATTTATTTTGTATTGTTTGTATCATTTTGTTTCGTGTATTTTATTCAAAAAAAAACGACCCTTCGAGATTTCGAAGGGCCGCTGGAAATATTATATAGCATGGCTTCTTACATCACGAATTGTTCGTTTGTAATTAACCACCACCAATGTCTGTTTTGTAAATTCATTTTTTGCATTTTGATTTGTCAAAAGTATACATTTTTTCGTAATCTCCAAATTTTGGTTTTAAATTCTCATTTGCAATCCAATTAAATTACATTTTATATAGGTTACTTTGACAATCACCAAAAGTATTGGATTACTATAACATGATACCTAGTTCTTTATTTCGCCACCACCAAACATGGCAAAACCTTTTATTACGATTTCTTTCCCGATATCCATTGTGGTATCTGGTTTTATGTATCTTTTGTCGGAAAAGCCACCAAAAATAGAAACAACTTCAACTTTAACGTTCCAGTTATCGGGAACAATTAAGGTAGATCCGCCAAATAAACAAAACATATCGATCACATTTTTTCCGGGAGCCAATTGCGATTTTGTTAAATCGATTTTTGATCCGCCAAAAACTGCCGTAACGTTACCACCTTTAAAATTATCAGAAACAACGAGCTTATCTCCACCACCAAAAATCGCAATGTCATCGATAAAATCGTTCGTATTTTCAGATGCTGAAGTAGTTCGGCGCCCAACAGATGATCTTACAATAATGAGTACACCTAACAAGATTAACATAGCTGGCCAGAATAGTCTTCTAACTCCGAATGGAACATCAATAAAGTCAGGAAGCCAGAATACCAAACCAACTGCTAATAGGATCCATCCGGTGGTTCTGTTGTCTCTTGTAGAAATAAACAGTAGTCCTAGAACAATCAGGATCATTTCCCAGGTAAAAACATGACGCATGATGTGATGCGGAAAAAAATCTAAAGTTTTTCCAATAAAAGCAATACCAATTAATATTAGAACAATACCTATAATTGCTCTTCCGAAAGTTTTGTTTGATTCCATTTGTTTAAATTTTAATTATTTGTTTTTGATTTATCTTCCTTATTCGCTTTATTAGGCTTACGATAATACCGTTTCTGTTTAATGTGCTGTTGCTTTTTAAGTTCTTCTTTTTGCAGTCTTCGTTTTCGTTTTATTCTACGAATATAGTAAAATGTAAGCAAGCCAATTAACAATACAGGCCAGATTCTGAATAAGAACAATAAAAATGAAACGAAACCCTTCCAGCCTTTATCAAATGATTTGAGTAATCGTTGAAAAAAACTTTTTTCTTTACCTGGTTCGTATTTATAATCGAGCAGTTGTGTAAGCTGCAAATTAATTGTACTGTAATTAACCTGTTTTTTAAGGTAATTCAACCTGCCTTCGCGGGCTTCTATCTCTTCGCGAATAACTCGCAACTTTTCTTCCACTTCCAGAATTTCTTTTACATTACGTGCCTGTGAAAGTAACTCCAAATACCGTTTTTCAACTTCCTTTTTCGACTTTAACCTGGCTTCAATATCAATAAATTCTTCGGTTACATCGCGGGCCGAAATATTTTTGTAAAGTAATTTTTCAGTTCCTTTCTCAAGTAAGGTAATAAATTGCTCAAACGTAGCAGCAGGAATTCTTATCATTAAATTACCATTAATACTGTAATCAGTTTTATTAAGATTATCATTTGAAATATATCCGCCTAATTGATTAATTAACGAATCTAGTGTGGTTCTGTATTTATAATAATCATCAACTTCTACCCCAACATGAGCATCTTTAATAATTTTTTTATCGATATAATCAACTGGTTCTATTTCTTTCGCTTCATTTATAACTCCACCTGATCTGGTAACAGAAAGTGGCTGAACATCGGAGGCAACTTCCATATCGGCAATATAAGCATCATCTTGTGGAGATGTTCCGCACGAACTTATTATGAATGTCATAAATAAAAAAATCAGAATATTCTTCATAATTAATCATTTTAAAATTTGAAACTAATATAGGAGAATTTTAGATGAAAGTAAAT
>CAYVEW010000208.1:0-3575 GCA_964450375.1 uncultured Bacteroidales bacterium | reverse complement strand
ATTCGCATGAAACCATCACCGCCTGTTCCAAACATTCGCCCATCGTTTAAACCGATACCAGCATCTTCAATCATAAAATCTTTAAGATCTTTTCCTTTTAATTCAAGTCCTGAGCAATCGAGCCAAACCAGGTAAGTTCCTTCGGGCCGTATCATTTTAATTTGTGGAATATTATTTTTGAGATATGTATCCAGGTAATCCAAATTACTTGATAAATATTCCATTAACTGATCGAGCCATTCATCTCCATTATTATAAGCAGCTTCGGATGCCACCGTTCCGAATACATTTCCCATTCCTACATGAATAGTGTCCAACATCTTATCGTACTTTTCTTTCAGGTCATTGTTTGAAGCAATTACCGAAGATGTTGCTAAACCAGCCATGTTAAAGGTTTTACTTGGTGCAATAAAAGTAACTGTATTATTCGCAATTTCTTCTGAAATAGATGCTATTGGAATGTATTTAAACTTTTTAAACACTAAATCGGAATGTATTTCGTCTGCTAATACCAAAACTTTGTGTTTAAGGCAGAGTTCTCCTAATTTCTGTAGTTCATCCTTTCTCCAAACCGAACCGCCAGGGTTATGCGGATTCGAGAGAATCAACATTTTAGCATCGGCTAATTTATTTTCCAAATCAACAAAATCCATTTCGTACCTGTTGTTTACAAGCTTTAAAGGATTTTCGACTTGGATTCTGTCGTTATTTTTTATTGCAGAAAAGAAAGGAAAATAAACCGGTGGCTGTACGATAATTTGATCACCGGGTTTCGTGTAAGCCAGCACAGCCATGTTAATTGCCGGAACTATTCCCGGGCTAAATGAAATCCAGTCTGTTTCAATTTCCCACTGATGCCTGCGTTTTAACCAGTTAACAATCGATTCGGAATAGGATTTTGGCCTGAAACTATAACCAAATATTGGATGATTTGCTCGTTCTTTTATAGCATCAACAATAAAATCGGGAGTTTTAAAATCCATATCTGCCACCCACATCGGAATTATATTTTCTGTATTAAAAATCTCTTTTTTCAAATCGTATTTTACGGATGCTGTATTTTCCCGGTTAATGATTTCGTCGAAATTATATTTCATTGTGTCATTCCTTAAAAAGTCAATGTCATACTTCAACTTGGGCAGCATGACATTGAAAAATTATTTATAATGAATAAGTTATTTTGAATATCCAACAGATTGGGCATAAATAGCGTGTTTGTTTTCACCCAGCTTTAATGTCTTTTTAATTTCTTCTTTATCAATCATTGCTCTGAATACCGAAATTAATCCTTCCGATGCACAATATAAATACACATTCTGACCAATAAAACCACAATGTGTTGCTGCTGTCATGGTTTTTACATGATGATCGGAATCTCCCAGTTTATCAAAATCAGAAACATAGATTAAATTCACCGCAGCATCTTTTACAAAATCCTGCACGCCTGAAATCTTTCTCATGTCTTCGTTTATGATTTGCACCAAAGCATGCTCTTCAGGTTTATAAAGAAATACACCTTTACTTGTGGTTACATAAATTTCTATGTCCTGTCTGTTCCTGGATGTTGGTGCAGTATGTTTACTTGTTTCGGGCCGATTTATTCCGTACGCCGCCCATAAAAGATCAGATAGTTGCTGATCGCTAAGATCTTTGT
Organism: uncultured Bacteroidales bacterium; assembly: GCA_964450375.1. GTDB lineage: Bacteria > Bacteroidota > Bacteroidia > Bacteroidales > UBA12077 > UBA12077. The sequence continues at coordinate 1,921 of CAYVEW010000208.1, read as the reverse complement.
CAACAAAATCTCTACTTGAACTACGTTCGTTTAATGCCTGCATCAAAGGTTTGCCACCTGTTTTTTGGGGTGCCGGCAATTCAATTAAATTCTGTGCAAACAACTGGCTGCTTGCAAACAATAAAAATAATACGGTTAGTTTAATTTTTGTCATGATTATATCTTTTTTAGTTTATCCATAAATTTCTTTGAATCAATAATATAGCGAGTATGTGTACCTTCGCCAATTTTACCTTCCTCGTCGTTTGCTTCCAGCTTAAAAACAAGTTTTTTACCATCTACTTCGATTAAGGTAGCTGTACATTCTACTTCCATACCAATAGGTGTTGGTTTTAAATGCCGAATATTTACTTCAAAGCCAACGGTATTATGATGATCGCCCAGATAAGGCAAAACTGTTTTTAAGGCTGCATTTTCCATTAAGGCAATCATTGCAGGAGTTGCAAACACTTCCACCAATCCTGATCCATACTTTGCAGCTGTATCAGCATAAGCCACTTTTTGCCTGGCTGTATATGATATTCCGGTTTTTAAATTAAAATCCATACTGTTCCATTTTTAGATTTCAGACAATAAAGATAGTATTAAAAGATTTAAAGCATAAAAAAAGGATGCTGATATAAATCAACATCCTGTTAAAACTATATTAGATCTACTTACTTTAATTTTTCTGCCATTGCTTTTGCAAGAGCTTCGCAACGATCAAAAGCTTCGTTTCCAGGAATTCCTTTGGTATCAATTGGATCGGAAACTAATTCCCATTCCATTTTCTCGTGGAACTTGTACAATGATTTAACACCGCCACCGTTCCAGCTGTAAGAACCAAATAAACCCAATAAGTGATCTTTTACACCCATATGTTCCAGAGTGCGGGTTAAATTTTCCATGGTTGGCAACATTCCTGAATTGTATGCACAACTACCCAGAATAACTCCCTTATATTTCCATATTTCGTTAATTAAATAGGATAAATGCGTTTTAGAAGCGTCGTGTACACGAATCTTTTTTATTCCCTGTTCGGCCAGTTTACGAGCAATTGAATCGGCTATTTTAGCTGTATTTCCATACATTGATCCGTAAATGATTACTACTCCGTTTTCGGTTTCGTACTTGCTCCATTTATCGTACAGGCTAAGTACTTTGTTTACGTCTTTTCTCCAAATCGGACCGTGTGTAGCACAAATACATTTTACTTCAACGCCTTCGAGTTTTTTAAATGCTTTCTGCACCATATTGCTATATTGTCCAACAATATTTGAAAAATAGCGTCGCATATCTTCTTCGTAGTATTCTTCAAACTCGATTTCATCATCAAAAATACCACCATCTAAGGTGCCGAAACTACCGAATGCATCGCCAGAAAATAATATTTTTTCGGTTACATCATATGTCATCATGGTTTCGGGCCAGTGCACCCAGGGAGTCATCACAAATTTTAGTGTATGATAACCTAAATTCAGTTCATCGCCATCTTCCACCTGGTACCATTTATCCTGATATCCAAAATAGGATTCCACAATCTTAAATGTTTTGAGATTTCCAACCAGTTTTACTTCAGGATATTTCTCAACGATGGTTTTAATAGCACCCGAATGATCAGGTTCCATGTGATTGATGATTAAATAATCAATTTTTCGGTCACCTATTCGTTCTATAATTTTTTCAAGATAATCTTCGGAGGAGCCAAACTCAATTGTATCCACTAAAGCAATTTTTTCATCAACAATTAAGTACGAATTATACGACACACCATTTGGCAAGGGCCACATGTTTTCGAAAAGATGTGTTCGACGATCGTTTGCTCCTAACCAAAAAACTTTCTCTGTTATCTTTACTGTGTTATGCATTATTTCAATATTTAAAATTGTTTTATTTATCAATTATTGCGTAAAAATAGTACAAAATTTACGATTATCTGAAC
>CAYVEW010000207.1:0-3583 GCA_964450375.1 uncultured Bacteroidales bacterium | reverse complement strand
GATTTAATTCCTAATATCTTTTCAAATTCAGAAATAATTGGAATACTACCGCCACTGCGAACAGGAACTGGTTTTTTCTTGTATATCTCTTCGTACGCTTTTTCTGCTGCTTCGTATGCTGGTAAATCAATAGGGCAAACATAAGCCTGGCCGCCATGCAAGAAGTTTACGTTTACTTTTACATAGTCGGGAGCAATTTTTTCAAAATGCTCTTTGAACATCTTAGCTATTTTCTCATTGTTTTGATTTGGTACCAGACGAGAAGATATTTTAGCAAAAGCCTTTGAAGGAAGCACTGTTTTTGCTCCTTCGCCTGTATAACCACCCCAGATACCACAAACATCAAACGTTGGCCTTATTCCTGTACGTTCGTTCGTTGTAAATCCTTTTTCGCCATATAAGGCTTTTACATCAATTGCTTTTTTGTATTCTTCTTCAGAGAATGGTGCTTCGGCCATTTTAGCTCTTTCTTCAGCAGACACTTCCAAAACATCATCGTAGAAACCAGGGATAGTAATATGCCCGTTTTCATCTACCATTTGGGTAATCATGTTTGCTAAAACATTAATTGGGTTTGCTACAGCACCGCCAAATAAACCTGAGTGCAAGTCTCTGTTTGGTCCGGTAACTTCAACTTCCCAGTAAGATAAACCACGCAATCCGGTGGTAATCGATGGAATATCGGGAGCAATCATTCCGGTATCAGAAACCAGAATGACATCTGCTTTCACTAATTCTTTGTTTTCCTGGCACCATTGTGGCAAGCTTGGAGAACCCACTTCTTCTTCGCCTTCCATCATAAACTTAACGTTACATGGCAGCGAATCGGTTTTTACCATGGCTTCAAATGCTTTGATGTGCATCATTCCCTGGCCTTTATCGTCGTCGGCTCCACGTGCCCATATTTTACCGTCTTTTACAACCGGCTCGAATGGTTCTGTGTTCCAAAGCTCAACCGGGTCAACAGGCATTACATCATAATGCGCATAAACCAAAACGGTTGGTTTTGATGGATCTATCATTTTTTCGCCATATACAATTGGATTTCCGGTCGAAGGCATTACTTCTGCTTTATCGCAGCCAGCTTTTAGTAGCAGTTCTCTCAGTTTTTGAGCTGCTCTTTCCATATCGGGTTTGTGGTCTTTAATCGAACTAATGGATGGAATGCGGATCAATTCGAATAGTTCTTCCAAAAATCGATCTTTATTCTCTTCGATGTACTGTTTTACGTTTTCCATTTTATATAGATTTTATTAATAATTTTTATTTAAGAATGGCTAAAATATAAATTTTGCAAATTTAAAACAATTGGATAGGGAATTATCGTTCATCTTCTTTTTCACTTTCAGCAATTTCTTTTTGATATGCATCAACCACTTCAAGTAATTCGTTGTACCATTCTCTGCCGTACTTACGAACCAGGGCATCTTCCAGGAAAATGTATGCTTTTACTTTTTTCTTAGCTCCAAATTTGCGTGCCGGATCGCAAACGTGCCAAAAGTGATAATTCAGGGCATCCAGCTCATCGGATATTTTTTTAACCCGGATCGGATATAAATGACATGAAATGGGTTTGCGAAAAGGTATTTTGCCTGCCAGAAACGCTTTTTCGATTCCGCATTTGGCAATTCCATTTTCAAAGATCGTGTACACACATTCTTTCCCTTTTCGTAAAGGAGTTACCGGCTCGCCATCGCGTTTGTCAATAACAGTATATCCGTTTTTTTTGATTTCTTTTATGGCTTCGTCGCGAAGATATCGTTCAAATTTCGGATAATATTTTTCTATCAGTTCAACTTCTTCGTGCTCCAAAGGTGCTCCTGCTTCGCCTTCAACGCAACAATGTCCCTTGCAGCTATCCAGGTTGCATAAAAAATGTTCTTCGAGCAATTCTGTACCCACAATGCAATTGCCCACCTGCATCATATAATTCATACTTTATTCAATTACTAAATTTTCACCTGTCATTTCGCTACCGGGTTCCATTCCCATTAAATATAAAATTGTAGGAGCCACATCGGCTAAAATGCCATTTTTTACTTTTTTAAACCTTTCTGAAACCAAAATAAAAGGAACAGGATTCAGAGAGTGAGCTGTATTTTCTGATCCGTCTTTGTTAACTGCATTATCGGCATTTCCATGATCGGCAATGATAATTGCTTCGTAGCCATTTACTTTTGCTGCTTCTACCACTTCACTTGTGCATTGGTCTACTGCTTCAATCGCTTTTGTGATAGCTTCGTAAACACCTGTGTGTCCTACCATATCGCCGTTGGCGAAATTCAGACACACGAAATCGGCACTTTGCTTATTTAGTTCATCAACAATGGCATCTTTTACCTTATAAGCGCTCATTTCCGGCTGCAAATCGTAGGTTGCCACTTTGGGCGATTGAATCAGAATTCGTTTTTCATTCTCGAATTCTTCTTCGCGCCCGCCCGAAAAGAAGAAAGTAACGTGTGCATACTTTTCGGTTTCGGCAATACGGATTTGTTTTTTTCCTGCTTTGGCAACAAGCTCGCCAAGGGTGTTGTTTAAATTATCCTTATCGTATGCAATGTGAATGTTTTGGAAAGATTCGTCGTAACGGGTTAAGGTAACATAATGCAAAGGCATTGTTTTCATTCCGTGTTCGGGCATATCTTTTTGGGTTAGAACAATAGTCATCTCGCGCAGGCGGTCGGTTCTAAAGTTAAAGCAAATAACCACATCGTTTGGTTTGATTTTACCAACAGGATTGCCCTTGTCATCAACTTTTACAACAGGTTTAATGAATTCATCGGTAACCCCTTCATCGTATGATTCCTGAACTGCCTTAACCATGTCGGTTGTTTCTTTTCCTTTGCCATGCACATAAAGATCGTACGCTTCTTTTATTCTTTCCCATCTTTTGTCGCGATCCATACCATAGTAACGACCTACTAAGGATGCAATTTCTCCATTTGATTGTTTTAGGTGGTTTTCTAAATTCTGTATAAAGCCTTTCCCGCTTCTTGGATCAACATCCCTGCCGTCCGTTAATGCATGAATGTACACTTTATTAAGTTGATAATCTTTTGTTAAATCGCATAATTTATAGAGATGCTTATCGGAAGAATGCACACCACCATCAGAAACTAATCCGATAAAGTGAACTGCTGCATTATTTTCTTTTGCATAGTTAAATGCGTTTACCAAAACTTCGTTTGATGCGATGCTGTTATCTTCAACTGCTTTGTTTATTTTAACCAAATCCTGATACACCACTCTTCCGGCACCAATATTCAAATGTCCTACTTCCGAGTTGCCCATTTGTCCATCGGGCAATCCCACATTACTTCCAGAAGTTTGTAATTGTGAGTGTGGATATTTTTGATATAAGCTATCTATATAAGGTGTGTTGGCATTGTAAATTACATCCGATTTAGATTTATTACCTATTCCCCAACCATCTAAGATTAATAAAATTACTTTTTGATTATTAGTCATTTCGTCTCCTTTTCTGTTTAATTAAAAACAAGTACAGTATTAAAAAGTTTTACAAAATTACCCTTTTTTCACTGCTTAAAAAACTTATTATATGTATAAAAAGAAAAAGAGAACA
>CAYVEW010000206.1:0-3590 GCA_964450375.1 uncultured Bacteroidales bacterium | reverse complement strand
TTTTAAGCTGTCAGTTGGGCAGCTTTTTTTGTCTTGCAGTATGACTTATTTTGGGGTCAGTTCATAATTCGGGTGGGGAATAAATATATTTATGAGTATATTTTCGTGGTTGTGTAACTATTTGTTCTTTCATGAGTTATTCGCTTTGCTCATGAGGCCGTTTCGCTTAATTGATGAAAGAACCAAACCCGATGGCTTCTAAAACCCCTTAGTTGGCTATGGTATTTTTTTGTAACACGAATTATATCAAAGGATAACACAACATTTCACAAAGTAAAATATCACTTAACTTGGTGTAAATTTAAGCTTTTAGCTACGTGATATCTTTTGAGACTTTTATGAGATATACAGTTTTTAGGATGTTTCGGAATTCGAGACAGATCACCACAACAAAAGGCCAAAATAGCCTATGGCTTTTTTTATGTCTTTTTGGCAGCAAACAAATCCAAGTTAATTTTGTAATTTTATAAGCTATTAAAACCAAACCATCATGAAAAAATATTTACTACTAAGTCTACTGATTGTTACTACAGCAATTTTAAATGCACAAAATAAAAACCAAATAAGCATTGCTTTTTATAATGTTGAAAATTTATTCGATACCATAAACGACCCGATAACAAAAGATGATGAATTTACTCCAACAGGTAATAAAAAATGGAGCTTTGAGAGATATGAAAAAAAATTAACTGACATATCGGATGTTTTGTCAGCAATTGGGAATGGTAATTTACCAGACATAACAGGATTTGCAGAAATTGAAAACAGAAAAGTACTTGATGATTTACTTTCTACAGATAATAAATCTGAACAATATAAAATCATTCACGAAGAAAGCCCGGATGCAAGGGGAATTGATGTTGGACTAATTTATAACATCGAAAAACTAAATTATCTTAACCATAAAAAAATACCTGTACATACCGGTTCAGAATATAAAGTTCGGGATATTTTATATGCTCGTTTTATTTTGGATCATATTGATACGCTGCATGTTTTTGTAAATCATTGGAAATCGAGAAGTGGCGGACAGGAACAAACCGAGCCAGAACGAATACAATGTGCTGAAACATTAAAAGGTGAGATTGATTCTATCAGGAAAATCAATTCGATGGCAAAAATTATTGCGGTGGGCGATTTTAACGATACTCCCAACGATATCAGTATTTTTAAGACCTTAATGGCCAACAATTCAAATGATCCCGGTGCATTAACAAATTTAATGTTACCTATTGCTGAGCAAGGATTGGGAACGCATAGCTACCGGGGAAACTGGAGTGCTTTAGATCAGATTATTGTTAGTAAATCGCTAATTAACGGCGACACTGGATACACGGTGTTAAATTCTGAAGCCCATATCTTTTCTGCCGATTGGATAACTTTTACAAGCAAACAGGGAACAAAAAGCCCGAACAGAACCTATGGCGGAAATAACTATTATGGTGGGTATAGCGATCATTATCCTGTTTATACAATTTTAAAGAAGAAGTAGATTATCACTATGAAATTTAAACTCACGTCTGAATACATTCCCACCGGAGATCAACCGGAAGCAATTAAACAGTTAACCGAAGGTATTTTGCGTGGAGAACAATATCAAACACTGCTTGGAGTAACCGGATCGGGAAAAACTTTTACTGTTGCCAACGTGATTGAAAAAGTGGAAAGGCCAACACTGGTTTTAAGTCATAATAAAACCCTGGCTGCTCAGCTCTATGGTGAGTTTAAACAATTTTTTCCAAACAATGCAGTCGAATATTTTGTTTCGTATTACGACTACTATCAACCCGAAGCTTATTTGCCTGTAACCGATACCTACATCGAAAAAGATTTATCTATTAATGATGAGATTGAGAAGCTTCGTTTAAGTGCCACATCTTCCCTGCTATCAGGACGCAAAGATGTAATCGTGGTTTCGTCGGTTTCGTGTTTATACGGAATCGGAAATCCAGAAGATTTTCATAGTAACACCATAACCATTAAACAAGGACAAACACTAAGCAGAAACCAATTTTTAAGGAGTTTGGTTGAAAGCTTGTATTCGCGCAGCGAGATTGATTTTAAGCCGGGAACCTTTAAGGTAAATGGAGATACTATTGATATTTATTTAGCATACAGCGATTTGGCCTATCGCATTTCGTATTGGGGCGATGAAATTGAAGAAATTGAATCATTTAATCCAATTAACAATGCCCTAATCGAAACACTTGAAACAGGAGTAATTTACCCGGCAAATATATTCGTTACCACCAAAGATCGGATGCACCGAGCCATACGGGAAATTCAGGATGATTTATTTAAACAAATAGAATATTTTAAATCCATCGGAAAAAATTATGAAGCAAAGCGCATTAAAGAGCGTGTTGAATACGATCTGGAAATGATTAAAGAATTAGGCTATTGCTCTGGAATAGAAAATTATTCCAGGTATTTTGATGGAAGAGTTCCCGGAACCAGGCCATTCTGTTTGCTCGATTATTTTCCAGATGATTTTTTAACTGTTATAGACGAAAGTCATGTTACACTTCCACAAATTAGGGCTATGTACGGAGGAGATAATTCCCGAAAGAAAAATTTGGTTGAGTATGGTTTTCGTTTGCCTGCAGCCATTGATAATCGCCCGCTTAAATTTGAAGAGTTCGAAACTATAACAAACCAGATGCTTTTTGTAAGTGCCACACCTGCCGATTACGAATTGGAAAAATGCGAAGGAGTTGTGGTGGAACAAGTAATTCGCCCTACCGGACTATTGGACCCGGAAATTGAAGTGCGTCCATCGTTAAATCAGATTGACGATCTAATGGAAGAAATAAACCTGCGAGTTGAGAAGAATCAGAGAGTTTTGGTAACCACCCTGACAAAACGTATGGCAGAAGAATTGACAAAATATTTAACCCGTTTCGAGATAAAATGCCGTTATATTCACTCCGACATTGACACCTTAGAACGTGTTGAAATAATGGATCAGTTAAGAGAAGGTACTTTTGATGTATTAATTGGAGTAAACCTGCTTAGAGAAGGATTAGACCTACCGGAAGTTGCATTGGTTGCCATATTGGATGCCGATAAAGAAGGATTTTTGCGTTCGGCTAGATCCTTAACGCAAACTGCAGGCCGCGCAGCACGAAATATTGATGGAAAAGTAATTATGTATGCCGATAAGATTACAAATTCGATGCAACAAACCATTGATGAAACCGATCGAAGAAGAGAAAAACAGTTAAAATATAACGAAGAATATAACATTACTCCTACACAAATTAAAAAGGCTGCCGGTTCAATTATGGGACATTACAATCAGAAGCTGGGTAGAAGAGAAAAAGTTTACACGGGGCCAGGTGAAATAAATATTGCTGCTGATCCTGTGGTTCAATACATGAACAAAGAAGCGCTTGATAAGGCCATACAAAAAACAAAATTACAAATGGAAAAAGCAGCAAAAGAACTCAACTTTAAAGAAGCCGCCCAACTACGTGATGAACTATTTGCCTTACAGGAATTGGTTAAGAAGAAATCGTAATTCGACTTTGATAGTATTACAAGAGTTGGCGATCCCCCATTAATAGAACACGGATAACACGGATCTTCGA
>CAYVEW010000205.1:0-3659 GCA_964450375.1 uncultured Bacteroidales bacterium | reverse complement strand
ATTTCTTTTACAATAAAATATTTGCGTCTTAGCGGCGAGTTAATGAAAAAGAGACCCTTTTAACAGAGTCTCTTTTCTATGATTTTTACTCGTTGTCAACAAAGAAATCTTTAACACTTGTTTTAAAGTTATCGAAGTCTTTTTCGAACTCTGTTTTAAAAGCCTTCCATTCTTCTTCCGATTTAGCTTCTACCTCATTTAGTTTAAGCTGCAGGTTATCTCTTTTTGCTTTCAATTCATCAAGAGCTTTTTGCTGTTCCTGCGAAATTTGTGCTTTTTTGTCTTCAATCTCCTGGTTAAGTTCTTCTATCTTTTGATCAAATTCTGTAATTGCATTATCCAAATCGTTCTCTAACTTTTGCTTTTCGGCTTCTACGAGTTCATTCACTTCCTCGCCAACATCTTTTAACTCTTGTTTTACTTCCTCCGACTTATCTTCTTCTTTTGCTTTTTGGTTGCAACCTGAAAATAAGAACATAAGAGCTAAAGCGCTTATTGCAACAACTTGAATTTTTTTAAACATCATAATTTTTTCCTTTCTTTTAATTTATAACTTGTGTACACTATAATAAATAATTAACACAATTCCAAATCATTAAGCTGTTTAATAACTACTTAATAGGTATTTATTAATACAATTTCTGGTTTTAAATGTTCAAATAAAATAGTTCCTTTGCAAAAATTTATTCTGTTATGAATATACTTAAACAAGTACAATTGTTGCAATTTGAGAAGCTGGTTGAATATGATGAGATTACTCATTTTTCTACCACCCGTTCAGGTGGCTATAGTAAAAACCATTTAGCAGGATTTAATCTGGGCTATACGGTAGGTGATGAACCAAAAACTGTTAGCCGGAATCTAAATCTTCTGGCCGAATTACTTGGCATTACGGAAGAACAAATGGTTTCGCCCAAACAAACTCACAGCAAAAATATTGGAATAGTAAAGTCAAATAAAGATATATTCCCAAATACCGATGCATTAATAACCAACATCCCGAACATTTGTATTTTTGTGCGCACAGCCGATTGCGTTCCGATTTTACTTTACGATCCTGTCCAAAAAGCAGCGGCTGCAATCCATTCGGGATGGAAAAGCACAATACAGGAAATCTCGAAACACACCATAGAGTTGATGCAAAAAGAATATGACACAAAGCCAGAAAATTTAATTGCAGGAATTGGCCCATCCATCGGACCGGATGTTTATGAAGTAGGGCCAGAAGTAATTGAGCAATTTCGGAACTGCTTTAGCTTCGATCATTATATTACGCCCATTCAGGATTCTAACAAAGGATTATTGAATCTATGGAGAGTAAATCAACAGATTTTAATTAATTCAGGTATACCCGAAAGTCAAATAGAAATAGCCGAAATGTGCACCTATTTAAATCCGGATTTATTTTACTCGGCACGACGCGATGGAGTTAAAACCGGGCGATTAGCAACAGGAATAATGATAAAAGAATAAGCAATGAAAATATTTTGGCTATTACTGGTAACCATCGTGTGGGGATCGACCTTTTTTATCATCAAAGATACGGTTGGAACGGTAAATCCTTACATTATAGTATTTATTCGCTCGGCATTGGCATTTGTAATCATTTTTCTTTATACTGCATTTTCAAAAAAAGGCAAACTTTTTCGCTCAAAAGTATTTTTTCAGGGCATCGCTTTAGGCTTTTTTCTTGGGATTAGCTACATGGCACAAACCGTAGGCTTGCAATACACAAGCACGGGGCACAGCGCTTTTATAACCAGTTCTGCAGTTGTTGTTGTTCCTTTTATCCTTTTTTTATTTTTTAAAGTCAAAATTATTACCATCGACTGGATTGCGATTTTAATTGTATTTGGCGGGCTTTTTCTTTTAACTTACGATCTGGAAACAAGCATAAACAAAGGCGATATAATTACTGTCTTATCTGCACTTTCGGGAGCCATGCATCTTGTTTTAGCTGGGCGCTTTATACAAAAATCAGAAACCTTGCCGCTGGTTAGTTATCAGTTTTTTGGCACCGCCCTTTTTAGCCTGATCGTTTGGCTGACAACCGGAATGCAAGCTGTTACAATTAGTTTAAAAGCCGGAATATCGCTTGTTTACCTGGGCTTATTTGGCACCTTGTTTTGTTTCTTTATTGTAGTGTGGGTTCAGAAATATGTATCATCATTAAAAACAGCAATTACATTATCGCTTGAGCCTGTTTTTGCAGCTCTTTTCGGTTACTTTATAATTAGCGAAGTATTAAATCCGAAAGAATTATTTGGTGCAGTACTTATTCTGGCAGGAGTTCTTATTCATAGTATTTTTAAGAAACAGAAAAATTAAGATTTTTTATGTCGAACGAACTATTATAAGCAGGAACAAAATAATTACACAACCTTCGGTTTATTCTTTTTACAAGCATAATTCTTGCTTAATCCATTTTAGTACGTTAATTTCATCGCTTTTACAAGCAAAAGTTTTGTAGTGAAACAAATACATATACATACAATAAGTGAAAAATGGATTAAAGCTTCGGTAATTGGAACTGTATGGGCTTCATTTGAAATCATTTTTGGTAGTTTTCTTCATAATTTAAAAATTCCTTTCAGCGGAAACATACTTACAGCAATAGGGTTAATCATTTTAATATCTGTTAGTTTTATTTGGAAGGAAAAAGGTTTGCTCTGGAGAGCAGGATTAATAACTGCTTTGATGAAAACTATTTCGCCAAGTGCTGTAATTTTTGGCCCGATGATAGCCATTTTTGCCGAAGCATTATTACTGGATGCTTCTATTCGCATTTTTGGGCATTCTATACTCGGTTACTTTGCGGGTGCCGCCTTAGCCATGTCGTGGAATTTATTTCAGCGAATTGTTAATTTCATTATTTTTTATGGAAACGATATTGTTGAGCTATATAAAAATCTTGTGCAGCTTGCTCAAAAACAGATTAATTATCAGTTTAAAACCGACTGGGTTCCAATTTTAATCGTTCTGACAGTTTATGTCTTATTTGGTTTAATATCTGCAATCATAGGTATTAATGTTGGGAAAAAATTACAAAGACAATCAGATAAAACTGTAAAACAATCAAGCACAACTAATAATTTGTTAGCTAAAAACAAATCATCAAACCAAGGCTTTAATTATTCGTTAATTTGGCTGTTTATAAATGCATTATTAATTATAGTATCTTTATTCATAATAAGTTACACAAATTATATTATTTGGAGTATATCAGTAATTTTAATTATAAGCACTTGGGCATTAAGATATAAAAGAGCCTTAAAACAACTTGCCAAACCAAAATTCTGGATTTACTTTGTTATCATTACGATGCTAATCGCATTCCTGTTTAGAAAAGAAGGCAGCAGTTTAACCGATAGCTTAATTCTTGGAATACAAGTAAATTTTAGAGCTGCCATTATGATCATTGGATTTGCAGTGCTAGGAAAAGAACTTTACAATCCGCGAATACAAAGCTTTTTCAGTAAAGCTTATTTGAAGCAATTATCGTTCGCCTTAAGTATTTCGTTCGAGAACTTACCATCCATTATATCAAATATACCCGATGCTAAATCAATTCTTAAAAATCCGGTCGATTTAATTTACCAAAGTATATCGCAAGTTGAAGGTAAGTTGACAGAAATACAAGACAAATTACAACCTAAAAT
>CAYVEW010000204.1:0-3732 GCA_964450375.1 uncultured Bacteroidales bacterium | reverse complement strand
TCAAGGAAAGAACAAATAGCATAATTTCATTGACTCTAATTCAATTATAATCAATAACTATAAATCGCAGTATTAATATTTACTATCAGAAATTTTGAGTAATCCAGTTTATTTGTTAATACCTATTTAAGTGAGAGTTTCTTAGTTGTAATACATTAAAATATAGAGCTTTTGCAACTTTTTGAGCAATAACATACGGATTTCAGGAATTATCGGGATGCACAAAGTTTCACAACGCAAAGTATCAGCAAAGTTGGTGTGACCTTGTGCTACAACATAGTGATACCTTGTGAAACTCATATAAGACATATGAATTTAAGGAGGTTTTGGGATTGGTTCTCTTACAATGCCAGCGCTCGTTTACTTGCTATTGTTCCTGCGAGAAGGATAAAAAAATGTCATCGAAATATAAAATATTCAATATCTTTTACGATAATTTCAAACCTACAATTCTTTAAAAGCACTGTGTGAATAATAAATATGATAATTTTTTAAAGATATGAATGCATCCGGTTAAACCGAATCATAAAAAAAGTTAATTTTCTTTTTGTGTGTGTATTATTCAATTATATTTGCTTTGTTAAATTTAAAAGTAAAAATTAAACTAGTATATTATGAAAAATCTTTCTCTTTGGTTAAATGCGGTTTTAATCGTTGCGGTTGTTGGAATATATGTTTTGCATTTTTCCGGAAATACATCTAAAATAACAGAAACAGTGGCTGATGATGCTGAGCAGGTTATTGACAGAGATTATGAAATTGCATATGTAGATATAGACAGTTTGGTAGCTAATTATGATCTATTTATTGATAAGAGAGAATCCTTAGAACAAAAGCGCGGTGAATCGGAAGCTGAATTGCAAATTAAATCAAGAAGCTTTGAAAGAGAAGTGCTTGACTTTCAGGATAAAGTAAGTAAAGGGCTGATTACTCGTACCAAGGCTCAAATGTTGCAACAGGAACTTGCTCAAAAAGAGCAGGAATTATATGCAACAAGAGACAATCTGGCCATGCAATTATCGGAAGAAGAGCAGGTGATGTATCGCCAGGTATTAAACGAAGTAATGGACTTTTTAAAAGAATATAATAAAGACTATAACTATCGCTTTATCTTCAGTAATTCGTTCGGCGGACAGTTGCTATATTCTGATCAAAGTTTAAACATCACACAGGATGTGTTAAAAGGCTTAAACGAAGAGTACGCTAAAGAAAAGAAATAATGTATGGGTTTTGCCGATTTTTATTTTGAAAGACAAAACAGTTTTCAGGTAAAAATTGAGGATAAACCACACAACGATCTTAAATATATTGTCGTTATTCCTTGTTACAGGGAATCGAATTTAATCAACACATTAAATTCTATAAGAGAAGCAGAACGGGTTAATCATGCCATTGAAACTATCATCGTGATTAATTCATCAGAATCTGCAAATCAGGATATTAAAGATCAAAATAGAAAAACATATAACGAAGTAAAGAATTGGATTGCGAAACATGACGATTCCTTACTTCGTTTTTTTGTGCTGCTGGAAGAAAACCTGCCACTTAAGTTCGCCGGTGCCGGCCTGGCACGAAAAATAGGAATGGATCAGGCTATTGCCCGCTTTAACCGAATAAATAACCCGGAGGGTTTTATTTTATCCATGGACGCTGACTCCATCGTAAAATCAAATTATTTTACTGAAATTGATAAGCAATTCAATAAAAAGCCTTCGCTTAATGTTTTTACCACCTATTTTGAACATCCAATTGGCGGTGCTGAGTTTGATTCTGAAATTTATGATGCAATTACTAAGTACGAGCTTTATTTACGATACTATAAACTTGCCCTGGCTTACGCAGGATTTCCCTATTCTTATTATACCATTGGTTCCTGTTTTGGGGTAAGTGCCAAAACATACGCAAAGCAGGGTGGAATGAACCGAAAGCAAGCCGGAGAAGATTTTTACTTTTTACATAAGGTTTTTCCTTTAGGTCATGTTGCCGAAATTAATACCACTTGTGTTTATCCTTCGTCGCGCCCTTCCGACAGGGTGCCATTCGGAACCGGCCCAATGGTAAAAGCGATTGCTGAATCGAATGAGCAGTTTTTTACTTATCGCTTGGAAGCTTTCATTGTATTGAAAGAATTCATTCAGTTGTGCGATCAGTTTTATAGAATACCGGAATCCGGTTTCGATGAAAAATTAAAGAGTATACACGAATCAATTTACGAATTTCTGGAACAAAACAATTTCCAGTCGGCAGTGGAAGAAATGAACCAAAATAGTTCAAATGTGATGACATTCAGAAAACGGTTTTTCAGTTGGTTTGATGCTTTTAGGGTATTAAAATACCTGAATTTTGCACATGAGAAATTCTACAAAAAAAGGGTTTTATTCGATGAGGCTGCCGGATTGTATAAACTAATTACAAATGAAAATATTCGGGTTAACAATTACCAGGATCTCCTGAAAGCATATCGATCTTTGGAACGGCAATTTTAATCTTCTTCAATTAATCTCCATTATTTTAACAGAATTTGTAGTCCTAAGAATCCGAAGCATTAGGTATATTAGTACATAGTTTGCAATAATTTTGTAATAAAAAACGAAATCATGAAAGAGGTGCAGCGCACCGAAGTATTTATAGAATTGATTTCAAAGCATACAAACAAGGTGCAGCGCACCGTAATATTCTTTTTTAATTAAAAATGATCAAAAAAATCGAACAAATAATCGTCATTATATTTAATATCATTTTTTTAAGAATTTCTAAATATTCATCCTTAAATGTTCTTTTTTTGTGATGTTACTCCTGTTTTAAAAATATATTTTCCCAATTCATAATTCCATTTTTTATTGCGATAATTTATATGCAATATACTACATAAATTTAAAAATATTACGGTGCGCTGCACCTCCATTATATGTATTACTAATTGCTATAAATTTTTAGGTGCGCTGCACCTTTTTTATATGTGAATTCTATTGCAAGTTGGTTAAGTTGTTAATAATGAGTCAATCTAATTTTGTTAATAAATTATAGGGTATCGTTTTTTTAAGATTATCTAGATTTAAAAAGAACGGCAATTTTAATCTTCTTCAACTAATCTCCATTATTGGTAATGTACTGAAAAATGGTTGGTGATCATTTGAAAATAATTTTGTAATAAAAAACGAAATCATGAAAGAGGTGCAGCGCACCGAAGTATTTATAGAATTGATTTCAAAGCATACAAACAAGGTGCAGCGCACCGTAATATTCTTTTTTAATTAAAAATGATCAAAAAAATCGAACAAATAATCGTCATTATATTTAATATCATTTTTCTTAAGGATTTCTAAATATTCATCCTTAAATGTTCTTTTTTTGTGATGTTGTTCCTGGTTTAAAATATATTTTACAATTGCATCTATTTGAGAATGAGAATGAGTGAAAGCACCATAGCCTTTCTGCCATTCAAATTTAAATTTTGATAATTTATTATCTTTTATCCATTTATTACTTGATGTTTTAATTTCTTCAACTAAGTCCGAAATACGATGGTTCAAATTATAACCGATAAAAATATGAATATGGTCGGGCATTGATCCTATTGCTAATAGCTTATGTTTATTATTCTGAATAATTCCTGTTATATATTTTTCCAGTTCATTTTTCCATGTTTTCTGTATTAAGGCCTGTCTGTTCTTAGGTGAGAAAACTAAATGAAAATAGGATTGTGAATATGTATTTGCCATGCTTTTATTG
>CAYVEW010000203.1:0-3737 GCA_964450375.1 uncultured Bacteroidales bacterium | reverse complement strand
ATTCCCGGGCCAGCTATAAGAAATTAATTTTAACATAAAATCATCGGAAATAGAATCAATTTTCTTTTTAATGCGGGTTGAATACATTTTCACAAAGCTTTCCGTTAAAACTGGAATATCTTCTTCTCTTTCCCGCAGTGCAGGAATATTTATTTTAAATGCAGACAACCTGTAATACAAATCGGATCGAAAATTACTTTCTTCCTGATTGTTTAGTAACAGCTTATTTGTAGCAGCAATTATTCTAACATTTACTTTAGTTTGCTTTGTGTCGCCAATTTTAGTAAACGATTGTTCCTCAAGCACACGAAGTAGCTTGGCTTGCAGATCGGGATGCATTTCACCTATTTCATCTAAAAATAGAGTACCGTCATTGGCTTCTTCGAACAAACCTTTTTTATCTGAATTTGCTCCTGTGAATGAGCCTTTTTTATGCCCGAATATTTCAGATTCCAATAGTTCTTTTGGGAAAGCACTACAATTGACTGCCACGAAAGGCCTGCTTCTTCTGGAACTGGCATTGTGAATTGATTGTGCAAATAATTCCTTTCCTGTTCCAGTTTCTCCAATTAATAGAACTGTTGAATCGGTTGGTGCAACTTTTCTTGCTAAATTAACAGTCTCTTTCATCAGAGACGACTTGTAAACAATTTTATCGAAACTATAGCGGGTTTCTAACTTATTTTCCAGTTCTAAAATTCGTTTTTGCAGCTTCGATTTCTCAATTGCTTTTTCAGCGATCATAAGAATCTGGTCGTCACCATCGCCTTTTGTTATGTAATCGAAAGCGCCCTGTTTCATTGCATATACTCCATCCTGAATGGTACCATAAGCAGTAATAAGAATTACTTCACAATAAAAGTATTGGGTCTTTATAACTTCAAGTAATTGTATACCATTTATATCCGGAAGTTTCACATCGCAAATAACCAAAAGAATATCCTTTTCCCTTTCAAGTATTTTTAATCCCTTTGTTGCATTTTCTGCCTGAAAGACTTCATAATCCTCAAGCTCAATAATTCTTGATAAAGCTTTCCGAAGTTGATTTTCATCATCTATAACAAGCACCTTCCCTTTATTCATTTTATGTAAGTTTATTAAGCCATTAAAGATTTAAAACTTGATTCTTCCTAATCCTGAGATCATTTATTAAAAACTTTTTTCTATTGCTAATTGCTTATTACAAAGTTATCAAATTCCAACAATTATTTCGAAAAAACCTGAAAATTGAAAATAAGAGTCATTCTGATTTAATTATAAATGAATTAAGTTATAGTAACTATTCGTAACTTAAACCGTCCTAAGGAAAAATGCTGCCCAAAAACAAATTGATAATTAGTCATTATCAATTACTCTGTTCGCACATCTAAACGGGCAGCATTTTACTTTTAAAATACTATCTTTGATATCAAAAACAATTAGCATGAAATTTTATACGATTATTCCTTTAATTATTTTAACTGCTCTGATAACATCATGTAATTTAACAGAAAAAAAGGAACAAAACGAGAATGCAGATACTGAAAAACCAACTATTCACAGAACATATTATGAAAAAAGCGGTGCTCTTAAATCGGAAATTACAGTAAAAAATAATAAAAAGAACGGGCCGGCAAAAAAATATTATTCAACAGGTGAATTACATACACTGGTTAACTATGTAGACAGTAAAAAAGAAGGTAAAACCATTTGGTACTATCGGAATGGACAAGCCTATCGAGTTACAAACTATGTAAATAACAAGATGCATGGAATAAGAAAAATATATTATGAAGATGGCTCATTACAAGCCGAAATTCCTTATAAAGAAGACAGATTAATTGAAGGTACCACAGAATATAAACAATCAGGAGAACTTGTTGAAAATAACCAACGGATTATTTTTGAATTGGATGATTATTTAAAATCCGAAAATAAATATTTATTGAAGATACGACTGGCAGAAAAATCAAAAAAAGTAGAATTCTTCGAAGAAAAAATATCCACAGAAGGAACCAGGATTCTCGTTCCGATAAAAACAAACGAATCCAATACTGGTATTATCGAGTATAAAATCCCAAAAGGATCGATGATAAAAAACCTTGTTAAAGTTTACGCCATATACGAAACAAAATTGGGGAATCCTGCTATGATAAACAAATCGTATAATCTAGTAATAGAAAATTGAAAATAGAAAAACCAATCATAATAAAAACTTCCGTTAATCGATTTAACGGAAGTTTTTATTTGTTACAAAGGTTTTACAGGAATACAAATATCCAAAACGAATTTATGCTCGGGATGATGCTCCGGATCAGCATGATATAACTCATACGAGTTCCTGTCATCAGGTTGATAACCATTTTCTGAAACCCACAAGCACATTGAACTCCATGCTTGTTCAAATTCAGTTACATCAATCTCGAAATGACCAACAGCAAACTTACCACTTTCTACTTGCAACTTACCAAACTCGCCTTCCGGTTTCACATCCTTGTTAACTGTTATACAAGCACTTTGTCGCACTTTATTGATGTCGGTTGTTTTCGGATCATCATGATAAACGGTGGCAGTTTTGGTATGTTCACCAATTAATCCACGCGGGCCTGCCCATTTAAATAATTTCTCGTAAGCTTTACCAATTTGATCAAATTGCCCGATGTGTCGACAATAAATTAAATCCAGTGCAGGCATTTCTTTTACTTCAATGTTTGTTTTCATAAGATTTCTCCATTTTTTAGTTAATTCTACAATGCGAATGTAATCGTTGGAGTTAATCTTTAATTTATCGATTTTGCTATTCGGTTGACCGTTCTTGCTAAGTTCATCGATCATTGTCTGGCGATAATTCTGTGCGTTATATTTAAAATGATCTTTAAAGGCCCTGCAAAACACCGAATTACTGCTAAACCCACATTTATAAGCAACATCGCTAACAGCTGCATCAGGATTGTTTAATAATAAACTGGCTGCTTTTTCGATTCTTAGGCGCTTAATAAAATTATTTAAAGTTTCACCGGTAAAAGTTGAAAAGATCCTGTGGAAATGAAAGGGAGAAAAGTTTGCAACACTCGCTAAAATCTCCAGATTCAGTTTTGTATCTAAATGCGAATCAATATAGTCTATTACCTTATTGATTCGATAAATATATTCCTTCTGGTATTGGTTTCTGATCATGGCATTACATTTTAAGCTAAAAATGGGCTAATTTAACTAATAATTCGAGCTTTGAATTGACGTATTTTGCTTTTATGATAATTAAATATGATTGTTTTTTATTTCAAACCGGCCTTTGATTTAATAAAAAGTAAGTTAAAAAAATTTAAGCAATAACGTCCGAATAAATACATATAATGTACTTATTCGGACGAATTGTTTTGCACTTTTTATAAGTTCTATTCGTACCTCAAACTATTGACCGGATTTTTAGTTGAAGCAATTAGCGACTGATAAATTACAGTTAATAATGATAATCCGAATGCCATTGCTCCAGCCAGAATAAATACCCAAATGGTAATTTCGTAGTGATACGGATAGTTTGTAAGCCATTTATTCATAAAATAATAGGCTATTGGCCATGCAATGATATTTGAGATTAAAACCCATTTTGTCATTTCTTTAGCCAACATCACAACAATATTAGCTACAGGAGCTCCCAAGGCTTTTCTTATACCTATTTCCTTCGTTTTTTTCTGAGCAGAGAATGCAGCTAAACCAAACAAACCAAGGCATGAGATAAGAATTGCAAAAATGGTAAA
>CAYVEW010000202.1:0-3775 GCA_964450375.1 uncultured Bacteroidales bacterium | reverse complement strand
GTGAATTTAGCATTTCGTGTTGCTGGGCCAATTAAAACCATCCATGTTAAAGAAGGCGATTATGTAAAAGAAGGTCAGTTGGTAGCCGAAATGGATACCCGCGATTACGAAGTTCAGAAAACTGCAATTGAAGCGCAGGCTAACCAGATTCAGTCGGAGTACAATCGTGTTGAAGAATTAAATAGTCGTAATAGTGTTGCCGATAACGATTATGAAAAAATGAAGGCCGGAAAGGAAATGATCGAAGCAAAACTTAAAAATGCAAACGATCAGTTAAATGACACCAAATTGTATGCTCCATTTTCCGGGTATATTACGAAAGTGAATTTTAAAGAAGGTGAGTTGGTTAATCACGGTACGCCAATAGCTACTTTAATTGATGTTAGTTTATTAAAAGTAGATATTGATGTTCCGGCTTCAATACTTTTAATGAAAGATAAAATTACTAAAATAGAATGTTCTCAAGAAGATATTCCTGATAAAACATTCCCGTTAATATTAGTAGCTAATAATGTAAAAGCTAATAATAATGGGTTGTATAAGTTTTACCTACAACATAAGCCATTAACCAAAACTGAATTGGTTCCCGGGATGAATGTGTCTGTAAATATTAGTTACAAAGCAAGAGAAAATGACATATTAAGTATTCCGTTAAATGCGGTTTTTGAAGAAGAAGGGAAATCATATGTTTGGATTGTAAATGATTCGATTGTGAATAAAAAAATGGTTGAAACATGCAATGTTATTCGCAAAGGAGAAATAGGAATTACAAATGGCTTAAAAGAAAATCAGGAAATTGTGGTTGGTGGATTAAACTTATTAAAAGACAAAGAAACGGTTAAAGTGATACCACAAATAAGCAAAACCAACGTAGGTAACTTACTTTAAAATAATGAGCTATGCATATTTCGGAATTAGTATTTAAGAAAAAGAAGATATTTTACTTTTTATTGATTGCTATAATTGTTGGGGGAGTTTTTTCATTTAAAAAGTTGAGTAAACTGGAAGATCCTGAGATAACATTAATGATTGCAAATGTTGTTACGGTTTATCCGGGAGCATCAGCTCATGATGTTGAACTGCAGGTTACAAAAGTACTTGAAGATGAAATCTCAGCATTATCTGACATTAATAAAATTGAGTCGCGTTCAGAAGCAAATGTTTCTATTATAAGTGTGGCGCTTAAAATGACTGTTCCACAGGATGAAATTCCACAACGTTGGGAATTCTTACGTCGTAAAATTGAGTTGGCAATGCCAAAACTTCCTGATGGTATTCAAACCCCAATGGTTATTGATGATGTTGGTGATGTATATGGGATGTTTTATGCCATGATTGCAGATGATGGATTTTCATATAAAGAAATGAGTGATTATGCCGATTTTATCAGGCAGAATATGCTTGAAGTAGAAGGAGTAAGAAAAGTTGCAATTTATGGTGAGCAATCACCGGAGATTTTAATAACACTTTCTGCTGATAAAATGAGTGAAATGGGCATCATGCCGGTACAAATCTTCTCAGCAATTGGTGATCAGTGTAAAGAACTTTATGCAGGTTCTATGCAAAGTGGTAAACAACAATTACGTGTTGCAGTAAATGATAAAGCCACAACGGTTGATGATATTAGAAATATTCTTATTACTGGATTAAATGGCTCATCTTTTAAACTGGGAGATATTGCAATAGTTGAAAAAGCTTATAATGATCCGTTAAGAAATACCATGTATGTGAATAATCAAAAGGCTATTGGTATTGGAATGTCGATGGAGAGTGGAGAAAATATTATTGATGTAGGAGAAAGAGTTGAAGAAAAACTGGCTGAGTTACAATCACAAATTCCTGCCGGAATAACTTTCGAAAAAGTATTTTTTCAACCAGAAAAGGTAAGTAATTCAATTAATGGATTCATGTGGAACCTTATTATGTCGGTTGTAATTGTAATTATTGTTTTGATGTTTACCATGGGATTTCGCGGTGGTGTTATCATTGGTAGTGGTTTAATATTAACTATTTTAGCAACATTCCCAATATTACTAACCGCCGATGGAACATTGCAAAGAATTTCTTTAGGAGCATTTATTGTTGCAATGGGGATGCTTGTTGATAATGCCATAGTTGTTCTTGATGGTATCTTAATCGAAAAAGGAAAAGGTAAAAGAGGTAAGAGTGTTTATACACGAACAGCCAAACAAACTGCTGTTCCTTTATTAGCAGCTACTTCAATTGCTATTGCAGCATTTTTACCTGTGTTTCTGTCACCTGATACTGCCGGGACTTATGTTCGTGATTTATTCGTTGTATTGGCTATATCATTATCAATAAGTTGGATCTTAGCTTTAACACAAGTTCCTTTATTTGCATCCTTATTCTATAACAATAAAAAGAACAAATTAAATAAATCAAATAAAGACCAGTTTGATACTCCGTTTTACCGATTCTCAAGAAAAATATTGCAATTTGGATTACATAACCGAACAATTACCTTAGTAGTTTCATTTGCTTTGGTTGGTATAGCTTTCTTGGGATTAAAAAATGTAGATAAAACTTTCTTTCCGGATTTTAACTATAATCAATTTTATATCGAGCATACTTTACCAAAGGGAAGTACTCCTGAAATGGTAAACGAAAATTTAAGAAAGATTACAGATCATTTTAATTCTTATGATGAAGTTGATATGGTTGTAACCAGTCAGGGAATGACTCCAATGCATTATTGCCTTGTTCGTGGAATGATGACAGAAAATGCGGATAATTATGGTGAGTTGATTGTGAACTTTAAGGATTATGAAACAATGCAGAAGATGCGTCCGGTATTTAATGAGTATATGCGTAAAGAATTCCCTGAAGCTATGAGTAGGATCAGAAAATATACTTTATCAGTTAAAGCAACACACAGGATTGAAGCTGAATTTACAGGTCCTGACCCTGCAGTTTTAAAACGATTAAGCAATGAAGTTCAAGAAATGATGCTTCAAAATCCACATGCTGATTATTATACTGTTTGTGATGACTGGGAACCAAAAGCAAAAACATTGACAGCACTTTACGATCCTATTTCAGCAAGCAGATCATCTGTTACACGCCAAGATGTTAGTATGGCTATTCTTGCTGCTACCGATGGATTACCAATAGCTCATATTTACGAAGGTGCAACTGTTTTACCTGTTCGATTTAGAGTTAGAGATAAAGAAGGTAATCGAATTGAAGATCTAAATGATATTCCAGTTTGGAGCACCATTCCAAATATTAGTGGTCTTCTTGATATGAATACAATTATGGGATTATATACAGGAGCTGTAAGTACCGATGATTTGATTGATGAAACTTTAACTGCTGTTCCGCTAAGCTCTGTTACAAATGGAGTAAAATTAGGATGGGAAGAACCTGTTGTACGCAGATTAAATGGAAAGCGTGTTATACAGGCTCAGTGCGAACCGGTTGATGGTATAAGTCCGGCACAGCTTCAAAACGAATTAGATGAGTTAGTTAAGAAAATGGATATTCCTGAAGGGTATAATTTTCAATGGGTAGGTGAATCTGAATTAAAAAGAGATGGTTTAAAAGGAATTTTAAGTTTCTTGCCATTAGCTGTAGGTATAATTATTTTAATACTTCTTGCTTTATTTAATGATTATCGCAGGCCATTAATCATAATTCTTTGCTTACCTATGACTGTTATTGGTATTATCCCGGGATTGCTATTAACCGGGCAACCATTTTCTTTTATTGCAATTGTTGGAGTTATTGGATTGTCGGGTATGATTATTAAAAATGC
>CAYVEW010000201.1:1900-3840 GCA_964450375.1 uncultured Bacteroidales bacterium | reverse complement strand
AATACGGGCCTTTGGTTTTGAAGGAGCCGGAAAATTACGAATATCGCTCGAAAATTATGTGGGCCGCTACAAATGCATTAAACGGAATGACCAGTCATGGCAGAAAAAAAGGCGATTGGGGAGTTCACGATATAGGGCATAACATCTCGTATTTATACGACACTGCACATGGAGCAACTTTATCCATAGCTTATCCTGCATGGCTGCGACTTCATTCAGACCGAATTCCGGACAGAATTAAGATGCTTGGCATGCAGCTATTTGATACCGATTCCATTGATGTTACCATCCGAAGGTTAGAAGAATTCTTTAAATCATTAGGCAGTCCGATTCGTTTATCAGATATTGAGATTGGAAAAGAAAAACAAGATGAAATTACAAACCAGATGATTGCAACCCAGATAAATGGTATGGTGCACGAATTCTCTGATGATGATCGAAGAAAAATTGTTGAATTGATGATGTAGTTTTTAGTTCAAAGTTTTTAGTTCAAAGTTCTCAGTTCTGAGTTCTGAGTTTTGAGTTGTAAGTTTTTAAAAAAATACAAGATTAAGAGTAAAAGAGTCATGTCTATTAACTAAAGAACATTACGAATTGAATATTAACTATTGCACTTTGAACATTGAATAATTTTTCTATTTTTGTCAATCTCATGAATAATTAAAATAAATAACCAATAATAAATTAACTATGAAAAAAACATTATTAACAGTAACATTGACACTCTTAGCCGGATTATTTGTGCATACATCTTTTGCATGTACAAATTTCCTTATTACCAAAGGTGCAAGCACCGATGGATCGACTATGATTACGTATGCTGCTGATTCGCATGTTCTTTATGGCGAATTGTATCATTGGCCGGCAGCCAGTTACCCAAAAGGAACCATGTTGAAAGTTTACGAATGGGACACAGGAGAATACCTGGGTGAAATTGAACAAGCAGAACGTACGTATAATGTAGTTGGTAATATGAATGAATTTCAATTAGCTATAGGTGAAACCACCTTTACCGGACGTACTGAATTGCGCGACACAACCGGATTAATCGATTATGGCAGTTTAATTTACCTTACTCTGCAAAGAGCCCGTACTGCTCGCGAAGCAATCCAGGTAATGACCGATTTAGTTAAAAAATATGGATATTACAGTACCGGAGAATCATTTTCAATAGCTGATCCGAATGAAGTATGGATTATGGAATTGATCGGAAAAGGCCCTGGTGTAACAGGAGCTGTTTGGGTTGCACGACAAATTCCTGACGGATATATTTCAGGACATGCAAACCAGGCACGTATTACTACTTTCCCAATTCAAAAGAAAAATAACTTTAACGATCCGAACCAAACTACTTACCATGCAGCTGACGTAATTGACTTTGCTCGCGAAATGGGTTATTACGATGGTAAAGACAAAGATTTCAGTTTTTCGGATGTATATGCACCACTTGACTTTGGAGCAGCCCGTTTTTGTGAAGCACGCGTATTTGCAGGTTTCAATAAAGTTAATGGCGAAATGGGTCAATATACTGATTATGCCATGGGCGAAAATTTAGAAAACAGAATGCCATTATGGATTAAGCCAGATAAAAAATTATCGGTACGTGATGTAATGGGAATGATGAGAGACTATTATCAAAATACCCCAATGGATATGACCAAAGATGTGGGTGCGGGCCCGTACAAAAATATTGTACGCTGGAGACCAATGACCTGGAAAGTTGATGATGAGACGTATTTTAACGAAAGAGCTATATCTACCCAGCAAACCGGTTTCTCGTTTGTGACACAAAGCCGTAACTGGTTACCAGATCCGATTGGTGGAATTATTTGGTTCGGTGTGGATGATACTTACTCAACAGTTTATGTTCCTATGTATTGCGGTATGACTGAAGTTCCAGAAACATTTGCTGTTGGAAACGGTTCCATCATGGAATTTAG
>CAYVEW010000201.1:0-1800 GCA_964450375.1 uncultured Bacteroidales bacterium | reverse complement strand
CTTCAACTATGGAATTTTCTATAATTTATCATTAAATTTGAAACAAACATAAAATTCGTAAGTCATGAAGTTCTTAAAATGGTTCGGCCTTCTTTCGCTTTCTATCATTCTTTTATTTTTTATTATTGCCCTATTTTTACCTTCCAGTTTTCGAATAGACCGATCAGTGGAAATTGAGAAATCGGTGGAAGTGGCTTTCCAAACAGCTTACGATATGAAACAAAGAGCTAAATGGGATCCTTGGATTGAAATGGACCCGGAAGCCCTAATCATACTTGACATACATCCTGATATCATTGGTTCGGGATACCATTGGAAGGGAGACATCATTGGCGAAGGTAAGCTAACCATAAAAGAATTTATTGTTAATCAGAAGATCAGATCAGAAATTGAGTTTATTGCACCGCGCAGCGCTACATTTGATGTAATTTGGACTTTTGAACCAAACGAAAGTAAAGATAAAATAAAGGTAAGCTGGGCTTTTGAAGGTACCCTATCCTATCCGATGGAAAGATGGTTTGGTTTATTTATGGATCAATCACTGGGAAGTTCGTTTGAAAAAGGATTAAGCAATTTTAAAGCACTTGTGGAGAAATCACCTGACCTGATAGGCCGAACCGGCGATATAAAAGAAGTTGAATTTGATGGACTTATGGGATTATCTGTGCGAAAAGAAAGTTCCATCGAACGTATTGTAGGAAGTATGTTTACTAATTATATTTCCTTACGAAGCTATTTTAAACAAAACAACATTGAAATATCAGGATCGCCTTTTACCTATTATCATTCGGTAAATAACGACTATTCGGATATTGTTTTTGATTTTGGTTTTACAACAAATACAAAACAAGCAGGAAACCACGAAATAAAATATATTGAGATTCCTGCAGGCAAAACCATTATGGCAAGCCATTATGGCCACTTTAAGACCGTAAAAAAAACCCACGATGCCATTCGTGCATACATTTCGGAACATCAGTTAAAACAAAATGGCACGCATTGGGAAGTTTATATAACTGATCCTTTAAAAGAACCCAATCAAAGTAAATGGGAAACACATGTATATTTTCCCATAGAATAGTTAGTTGAGAATGTAAGTAATTTAATTGAACAAATCGACCTTCGCATTTAAGCTTAAGTAATTTTATCAACTAATAATCTGACACTTACACACCTTACAAAAACATTCTTTGAAATTATTTTGACATTCGACGAAAAAGTATGATATTTGCATTCCTAAAAAGAGTAAGATTTTAAGGATTATAAAGGATTTTTTATTAAAATAATTATTAAATCATAAAAAAAATTCGTAATATTGCGCTCTGTTAAAATTGAATACAAAATTTAAATAGATATCAGGATGGATTTAATAAAAGTTGTTGAAAATGAATTCGCTGTAAAAAAGGACTTCCCTGAATTTAAGGCTGGTGATACAATTACTGTACATTATAAGATTAAGGAAGGTACCAAGGAAAGAATTCAGAACTATAGAGGAGTTGTTCTACAAAGAAAAGGAAGCGGACAAAACGAAACTTTTACCGTTAGAAAAATTTCAGGTGGTGTAGGTGTAGAAAGAATATTTCCTGTACATTCTCCATTTATTGAAGAAATTGAGATTAACAAAAGAGGTAGAGTTCGTAGAGCAAGAATTTTCTACTTACGTAACTTAACCGGTAAAAAAGCCAGAATTAAAGAAAAGAGATTTTAATTATTTCTTTCTACAATATAAAAACCCTTCTGGATCACAGAAGGGTTTTCTTTTTTATACTCTATACTGTTTTGTTCTTATTCTTTCTTTAT
>CAYVEW010000200.1:0-3850 GCA_964450375.1 uncultured Bacteroidales bacterium | reverse complement strand
GTGAATGATTCCCCCACACGAATCCCTTTTTGCTCCCGTAACCGAACATAAACAATTAACCTGATTCTGGTAACGCAGCGTTCCGAGGAAAGCAAATATCAAGGCTTCTTTAAAATCAATGATGGTTTTATCGGGAATGACAATTTTAGCTTTGCTTTGTTCCTTAATTAATTCAATGAGATATTGGTTATAGGCACCTCCACCCGATATAAGTACATTCGAGTTTGTTTTTTTGATGGAACTTGAAATCTGATGCGCTATATGATGATATATAGTCGTTAATTGATCAAGTATAGATAAGTTTGAATCATTAAAAACAGGGATAAAATGCTGATCGAGCCATTCTTTTCCTAAGGATTTGGGAAAATTTTGCCGATAATATGGCAAATCGTTTAACTGTTTAAGTAGTTTGTGGTTCAACGCTCCTGATCTGCCTAAATGGCCATTTTCATCGTATGTATGTCCTAGTTGTTGCGATAACTGATTTAAAATAATATTTGCCGGAGAAATATCATAAGCCAGGCGTTGGTTCTTTTCCTTAAATGAAATATTGGCAAAACCACCAATGTTAATACAGTAATCGTATTCCGGAAACAGCAGTTCATCACCGATGGGAACCAGTGGAGCACCTTGTCCGCCCAGCGCAACATCTAAGCTGCGGAAATCCGAAATGCATGTAATGCCGGTTTCTGAAGCGATTTCAGCACCATTACCAATTTGTAAGGTCAGTTTATTTTCAGGTTGGTGAAATACCGTATGGCCGTGCGATGCTATTAAATGGGCTTTTAGCTGATGTTTAGTGATAAATTGTTTAACCGCAACTCCTATATACCTGCCAAAGTCGTTATGGAGTTTGTGCAAATCTATTCCCGATAAAGCAGGAGCATTCCGAAGGCGGAGCTTCCAATTTTCGTTATAAGGAATGGTTTCGGCTTGTTTAATTTCAAAACGCCAGGTTCGATCGTTCACAAAACTGCAAAACGCGATATCCAAACCGTCCAGCGAAGTGCCCGACATAACACCTATTATATCCTGCGATCCCATTATTTGGTGTAAAAATCCTGAATGGCATTATGAATTACCCGGTCGAGCATCAGATAAAAATTATCGGCCTGCTGATTTTCACCATACTCAATGGTCATGCTTGTGTTATCAAAACCTTTTAACAAGTATTCGTTAATGGGCAGTGGTTTTTTTGCGGTGGTTGTGCCAACCCATTTATCAACAGGTATAATTCCCTGGTTATTATAAATCACAACTTCCATACTCATTTGCGGGAAAGTAACCTTGTAATCAATATCTTCAAATAACTCTGGATTGCTTTTTCGTTTGCTCTCGGTCAAGGACTCTATAGTTACATCAATCTTGAAATAAAACTTAGAGTCGCCCTTTCGCATTGCATCCCGGATGTTGGTTGTCGGATAACCATAATCATCATACTTAACCGCACGCATAAATGTATTAATGGGTAGTATTTCAATTTCAAGTTCTTCCTCAAACTTCTGTTTAATGGTATAATAAATAATGTGGGTAAAAATAGCACGTACCTTATCGTTTCCCGGATCGTTGTAGGTTTTTATATTGTCCATAAAACCATCCAGATCAGATAATTCGTTGGCAACTTCTTTTGATATGTTTAAATTATACCCAATGAGCGAGAATTGTTTATTGGTAATTTTTTGTGCGAATAAACATGTGCTTAAGAAGATGATGAATGAGAGTAAGAAATACTTTTTCATGGTTCTTAGTTTTGATGATTTAACTGTGCAAAGAGTATGCCATACAAATTTATAAAATATAAACTTCACTTAATGAATTCAAAGATAATTTCTGAAAAGATTAACTAAATGGTTAAAATAAATAAGCAGGTAATCAGATGGATAGGATGCTTATGTAAAAATAGTCGTTAAAATATTTGGTGAAAATAAGATTTTGTAATAATTTTGACCAAACGGTTAAAACATATAGTTAAATAATTTGGTTAAGATTTATCGTGTAATGGCAAAACAAGAATTGAATACAGAAGAAAAGATTTTGCATGCAGCCCGGGATGTTTTTCAGAAAAAGGGAATGACCGGTGCACGGATGCAGGAAATAGCTGATAAAGCAGGGATAAACAAAGCCTTGCTGCATTATTATTACCGAACAAAGGATAAGCTTTTCGAGAAGGTTTTCGAGATGGCTTTTTCACTTTTTATACCTAAGGTTAAGGAAATGATGGGTTCTGATAAACCCATTCTCGAAAAAATAGAATTTTTTGTGGATAGTTACCTGAATTTGTTGCAAAAGCATCCTTACATTCCGGGATTTGTCATCAGTGAATTAAATCGCAATCCTGATATTCTGGTAAACTTATTTGAAAAAAATGTTCGATTACAGCAGGATAATATGATTGAAAGCTTAAATCAGCAAATTCAAAACGAAGTTTCACAAGGAATACTAAAGCCTATAAGTGCACAAAACCTGATGGTGAATGCAATTAGTTTATGTTTGTTTCCTATTGTTGCCAGGCCCATTATTCAAGGTGTTTTATTTGACAATGATAAAAAAGAATACGAAGGCTTTTTACAGCAACGTAAAGACTTTGTGAAAGAATATTTAATCAATTCAATAAAAGCGTGATGAGAAAATTAGTGTGGATATATTTTATACTTATTAGCAGTCTTGTATTGGCTCAGGATGAAAAAGTGCGCTTACAGGATTGTTACGAGCATATGTTGTCGACTTATCCAATAGCAGGTCAGACGGTTATTCATGAACAATCTGCTGCTTTAAAAACAAAAAATATTAAATCAGCATGGTTGCCCAACGCAGAACTAAAAGCTCAGGCTACTTATCAGTCGGATGTTTTTGAATTTGATCTCGATATTCCTTTTTCCGTTGATTTGCCTGAAGTATCAAAAGATCAGTACAAGGCCAGTGTGGATATTAATCAGATGCTTTATGACTGGGGGCGCATCCGGTCGGCTCAGAATCTGGAAAAGGCAAACCTGATGGTCAATCAGCAAAGTACGCAGGTTGAACTAAATAAACTAAAGGAGCAGGTTAATAAATTTTATTTTACGATACTCATTCTTCAAAAAAATGAAGAGCTCTTGCAGGTTTTATTAAACGATTTGAATATACGACAAAACTCTGTTGAGTCGGCTGTTAAGAACGGTGTGATGTTAAAATCGGATTTAAGCTCACTTAAAGCGGAAATCATTAAGGTAAAGCAAAATATCCGCGAAATTCAAAATCAACGCAAAGCAATGGTGGATGTATTATCTGAGATCACAGGAATGGATTTATCTGTAAACACAAAGTTCGAAATTCCGGAATATAACATCGAAAAAGAAATGGAGTGGAACCGGCCGGAATTGACCTTGTTTGATTATCAGAAGCAGAAACTGCAAGCCAGTTCCAAACTAATATCAAAGCAGAATCGTCCGAGTGTATTTGCATTTGCACAACTGGGATATGGTAAACCCGGCTTAAATATGATGCAAGATGAGTTTGATTCCTATTACATTGCCGGAATTGGTTTAAGCTGGAAGTTCTGGGACTGGAATAAAACCAAACGCGAAAAGCAAATTATTCATTTGAACAAGGAGTTTATTTTAACGCAGGAGAACTCGTTTACCAAACAGCTCGAAATGGCTTTAAAAAAC
The DNA here is from genome assembly GCA_964450375.1 of uncultured Bacteroidales bacterium. Lineage (GTDB taxonomy): Bacteria > Bacteroidota > Bacteroidia > Bacteroidales > UBA12077 > UBA12077. The sequence continues at coordinate 200 of CAYVEW010000200.1, read as the reverse complement.
GAAAAAGCCAAAATAGAAATTTACGAAGAAGCATTGGAATCCGACAAAGAGATTATTGCATTACGCCAGGAAGTTTCGGAAAGTGCCCGGTCGAAACTGGATAATGGAGTAATTACATCGACCGATTACATTACCGAAATAACGAAAGAAACGCAGGCCAAAATAAGTTTCGAAACACATAAAATTCAGTTGGTGCAGGC
>CAYVEW010000199.1:0-3925 GCA_964450375.1 uncultured Bacteroidales bacterium | reverse complement strand
CCCCTTTTTTATTTTGTAAATAACTTATATTTGCATTACACCACAAGTTTGGAAATGATCAAATTATCTGTTGTCATAGTAAATTATAATGTAAAGCATTTTGTAGAACAATGCTTGATATCCGTTTATAAAGCCACAAGCCACTTAAATGCTGAAATTTTTGTGGTGGATAATAATTCGGTTGATGGCTCGTGTGCTATGATAAAAGAAAAGTTTCCTGATGTACATTTAATAGAAAACAAAAAAAATTATGGCTTTTCGTATGCCAACAATCAGGCCATAAAAAAAGCCACAGGGCAATATGTTTTGCTTTTAAATCCGGATACTGTTGTAAAAGAAGATAGTTTCGAAAAGTGTATTGAGTTTATGGACAGCAAAGCCGATTCCGGAGGTTTAACTGTAAAAATGATTGACGGGAAAGGGCGTTTTTTACCCGAATCGAAAAGGGCTTTGCCTACTCCTAAAGTAGCTTTCTATAAAATATTCGGATTATCGAAACTCTTCCCAAAATCGAAAAAGTTTGCCCGGTATCATTTAGGGCATTTAAACAATAACGAGATTAATGAAATAGAAATTTTGCCCGGAGCATTTATGATGATCCGAAAAGAAGTGCTGGATCAAATTGGCCTTTTGGATGAAGACTATTTTATGTATGGCGAAGACATTGATCTATCGTACCGGATTATAAAAGCCGGATATAAAAATTACTATTTCCCCGAAACAACCATTATTCATTACAAAGGCGAAAGTACCAAAAAAGGAAGCCTGAATTATGTTTTCATTTTTTACAATGCAATGATCATTTTTGCACGCAAACACTTTTCGCAAAAAAATGTAAAGCTTTTTTCACTCTTAATCAACTTAGCAATTTATTTCAGGGCATTTATTGCCATTGCCAACCGCTTTGTAAAAAATACTTTTCTTCCGGTTCTTGATTTCTCAGCCATATTTCTTGGTTTTTATATTATTAAGCCCATTTGGGAAAGCTATAAATTCGGAGAAACAGGATCGTACCCACAAGAATTTCTGTTATTTGCAGTACCTTCATATATTATTATCTGGATTCTTAGCTTATGGTTTAATGATGCCTATTCCAAACAAATAAAAATCATTCATTTAGTAAAAGGCATTGCAATCGGGACACTGATTATTCTGGCTTTTTATGCTTTGTTGCCATTAGAGTTTCGTTTCTCAAGGGCGCTTATATTAATGGGCAGTTTATTCTCTTTTGCGGCTGCATTAGTTAACAGAATTCTAATTCATTTGATACCTTATTTCCCCCATCGTTTTAAGCAAACAAAGAAAAGAAAAATTGTAATTGTGGGTTTAATCGATGAAATAAACCGGGTAAAAGAAATAATTAACGAGGCAGAAATAAACCCAATTATTGTTGGAAATGTTGCTCCCGACAATAATTCCCAAAAAGATTACCATATTGGTTATGCAGATCAACTGAGTGATATCATCAAAATTCATAAGATTGATGAAATTGTATTTTGTGCAAAAAATATTCCATCAAAGCAAATCATCGACCTAATGCTTAAATTTACCGAGTTGGATATGGATTTTAAAATTGCACAACCTGATTCCTTGTCAATTATCGGAAGTAACTCCATTGAAACTGCCGGAGAGCTTTACACAATTGAAATAAATGCAATATCCAAGGAAAAAAACATACGTAACAAAAGGGTTTTCGATATTCTTGTTTCAATTTTAATGCTGATTTTCAGCCCTTTCTTGTTGCTATTCTCAAAATTAACTGTTAATTTAATAAACAATTCTGTTTGTGTTTTGTTAGGTTCTAAAACCTGGGTAGGCTATTTTAAAAATAGTGTTGTTAAAAATGATCATCTGCCAAAAATTAAAGATGGAATTTTAACACCACTCGATTTAAAAGCAACAAAAGATTTTTCGGAATCTTTTATTAAAAACGCCAATAGGGTATATGCCAAAAACTTTACCATTTGGAACGATGCAAAAATCCTGCTCAAAGGTTGTAAACATTTAAGTAGAAAAGTTTAAACGGTTAATTTAATTAAAAATATGGCAAAAGTTGAGATACTATTACCTGCTATGGGTGAAGGAATTATCGAAGCAACCATTACAAAGTGGTTGGTAAAAGAAGGCGATCAGGTCGAAGAAGATCAATCGCTGGTTGAAGTAGCTACCGATAAGGTTGATTCAGAAATTCCGGCTCCCGAAGATGGAACCATTGAAAAATTATTGTTTAATGAAAATGATATCCCAAAAGTAGGAGATGTAATTGCAATTATAAATACGGGTGGTGAATCATCAGAACCTTCTGAAGATAAGAAAGAAACAAAAGAAAAAGAACAAGATCAAAAACCGGTGGTTGAAGAAATTCCCGGAATGGATCAAATCTCCGAAGAAAAACCAGAAACTACTGAAAATAAAGTGGGCTCAAGTACTCCATCCGGAAAGTTTCTGTCGCCTTTGGTAAGAAAAATAGCTGAGAAAGAAGATATTAGCGCAAATGAGCTGGACTCTATTCGCGGAACAAGTAATTCGGGACGAATAACCAAAAAGGATATTCTGAACTATCTGGATACCCGTTCGGCCACAGGAATAAAACAGGACAGCGTCGCTAAACCATCATCGCAGCAGCAAAGTGAGCCACAAACTCAGCTTAATAAACCACAGCCTGGCAAAGACCAGCTTTATAGCGGTGGCGAATACGAAATTATTGAAATGGACCGTATGCGAAAATTAATCGCTGACCACATGGTTCAATCAAAACAAATATCTCCTCATGTTACATCATTTGTTGAAACCGATGTAACCAACATGGTGAACTGGAGAAATAAACACAAGAAAGAAATTCTTGAGAAAGAAGACATTAAGTTAACATTTACTCCAATTTTTATTGAAGCTACCATTAAAGCTTTAAAAGATTTTCCAATGATTAATGTTTCGGTTGATGGAGATAAAATCATTAAAAAGAAAAATATAAATATTGGAATGGCTACTGCATTACCCAACGGGAATTTAATTGTTCCGGTGATTAAAAATGCAGACAAGCTAAATCTTCTTGGTCTGGCATCCAGCGTAAATGATTTGGCAAACAGAGCTCGTGATAACAAGTTAAAACCGGATGAAATACAGGGTGGAACATTTACCATAACCAATTTTGGCAGCTTTGGAAATATTACGGGAACTCCCATTATTAACCAACCACAGGCAGCAATACTTGGAATTGGTTCCATTGAAAAGAAACCAGCTGTAATAGAAACCGATGCGGGTGATGCCATTGCCATCAGGCACAAGATGATTTTGTCGGTGGCCTACGACCACAGAGTTATAGACGGTGCTCTGGGTGGAATGTTCCTAAAGCGAATATCGGATTACCTGGAACAATTCGATCCGAAAAGAAATATCTAAGATCGTAAAACACCAGTAACAAACTGGTGTTTTGCTTTTTAAATACTTTTTAAAATCTTTTTTAAATTCATACAAATTGTTACATTTGTTGTTACGACTAACAACTTATAACTGCTATGAAGAAGATTTTAATAGCTGCACTATTTATTTTATCAATTAGTTTTTTATCATATTCTCAGTCAAAACAAGATTTAAAAAGAGCTTTTGTAAATGGCGAATTCTCATTGCTGTATGAAGAATATCGCGAAGCTTTACCTTTTTTTCTTGAGCTTTACGATGCCGGACGAAGAGATGCTAATATAAAACACCGAATAGGATTATGCTATTTAAATATTCCTAATCAAAAAGATAATGCCATTGCCTATCTGGAAGAATCTATCGAGCAAGTATCCAAAGACTATAACGAGGGATATTATACTGAACGCAGAGCACCTATTGAAACTTATCTCTACCTTGGCAGGGCTTACCGGGTAAGTAACCGCTTACAAGATGCAATTGATGCATTTGAAAAATACAAAGAACTACT
>CAYVEW010000198.1:0-3970 GCA_964450375.1 uncultured Bacteroidales bacterium | reverse complement strand
AATGGAAATCCTAAAGAAACGCAATTTACATCTCGTTTAATCGCCTTTTCAGCGCCTGTAAAAAAATAATTACCTGCTGTAACTTTTTTAGGTGGTCATTCGTCTCACCAACAAATAAACAAATCAACTGAATAATAATTAAAAATTTATATTATGAAAAACATAGTAATAATAATGATTAGCTTACTAATAGCTTTAAACGGATTTGCTCAGGAATCAGAAGCAAATCTGGACGAAATGAAGAACGAATTACAAAACAAAAAAACGGACACCACGAATATCCGATTTAAAAGGAAAACTGTAAAAATTGTTGAAGACGATGGTGAAACTCAGATCTACGTAAAAAAGCACAAAAAGGATGACTGGCAGTGGTTTTGGGATGGAAACGATCGTTTTAAAGGTTCATGGTCGGGCTTTTCTGTTGGTGCATCTAATCTGGTAAATGAAAATTTCTCATTCACCCGAAGCGGAGATGATCAGTTTATGGATTTAAATACCGGAAAATCATGGAATATGAATTTAAATTTTGCCCAGTATAGCTTAAACCTTGTTGACAATAAACTAGGTTTGGTAACAGGACTGGGTCTGGAATGGAATTATTATCGTTTTGATGGAGATAATACAATTATAGAAAATTCCACAACAGGAGAAATAGAACCTTTGGATTTAACAGTAGCACCCTACGATAACTGGAATATCGAGAAATCAAAATTATCTACAACTTATGCTACTTTGCCTTTATTGCTTGAAGTGCATACATCTTCTTCTCAGCATAAAGGAATTGTATTTGCAGCAGGTGCCATTGGAGGTCTAAAATTAGGTTCAAATACAAAAGTGGTTTACAAAGAAAATGGAGATAAGAATAAAGATAAAACAAAAGACGATTTTAATTTATCACCTTTCCGATATGGTGTACATGCCCGTATTGGTGTTGGTGACTGGTTAGTATACGGAACGTATTATTTTACTTCATTGTTCGAGAAGAATAAAGGACCCGAACTATACCCTATTTCCATTGGAATTGCTTTGTCATTCGAATAACAGGATATTCTTAAATACTAAATAGAACAGCTGCTAATTTTGGCGGCTGTTTTTTTGTTAAAATCATTATATTTTAGTATATATGCTAATAGTATAAAACAACTATCAATTTATTACTGCAAAAATAATGAAAAGGGTTTTGATCTACATCCTTGTTTTCATAATACATATTAATAATCATGCGTATTCGCAAAATTGTGAATTAGATAGTTTCGCGATTACCATTAACAGTTTTGATGATACTGCCAAAGTTGCTGCATTAATTGAATTTTATTCCAAATGCGAGCAAAATAATATTCAGGAAGGATTACCATTTCTTGATAAAGCAAACGAAATAGCAAAACAGATAGACAATGAGAAATGGGTGGCAAAAGTATATATGAAATACGGAAACTTTTACAATATAACCGGCCAATACGATAAAGCAATTGATTATTATGAAAGAAGCCAGCTAATTTTCAATAAGTACGGTTTATTTAGAGATGAAGGTGCTGCTTATAATAACCTTGGGTCTACCTACGAAAAAATGGGAAACTACCAGGACGCGATGAACTGTTTAATTAAAGCATTGAGCCTTTACGATCAGAATACGGATTCTTTAAGCATGGCCAAGGCTTATTTAAATTTAGGCTTACTCCACTTTAGACAGAGCAATTACAAAAAGAGTATGGACTTATACCAAAAATCACTTGACATTCGGGAAAAACTGAACGACAAAGAAGGAATTGCTCTGATATATAACAACATGGCGATAGTTAATTACTATCTGGAAGATTATGATAATGTGAGAAATTATTTCGAGAAATCATATAATATGTATGTGGAGTTAGGCTTGTTGCGTCGACAAATTATGGCTTTATCGAATTTAGCAGAGATATTAAATATTATTGGTCAAAGAGAGAAAGCCCTGGAAAAATACTTGGCTCTTTTAGAACTTGAAAAGGAATTAGGATTAAAAGGAGATCAGGCCCAAACCTTATATCTTATTGGTGATCTTTACTATTCGCGAGAAGATTTTACCCCTGCAAAAAAATATTTTCTGGAAAGTTTAAAAATTGCAGAAGATATTGGGGCATTAGTTGATGTGGCAAATGCATCAGCTGTTCTTGCAGACATTTACAAAAAAGAACAAAAATATGACCTTGCTTTAAAATATCATGAACAGTATTTTGCTTACAACGACTCTTTCTCCAGCATTGAAAAATCAAAGCAAATTAAAGAAATAGAAACCCGATACGAAACCAAAAAGAAAGAACAGCTAATAACAGAATTGGAAAATCAGAAAGTAATTCAGGATTTAAAAATTAAGAGACAGAAATTAATTATTTTTTCAGTATTAGCAGGCTTAATATCTATTTCGGCATTTTTAGCAATTCTATTTCGGCAAAATAGCACCATTCGTAAAGCCAATAAATTATTAGCCTACCAGAAAAAACAGATTACCGATAGCATTGAATATGCCAGCAGAATACAAACGGCAATATTACCTCCTGGCGATTATATTGAACGAGTAATTCCGGACCATTTTATTTTTTATAAACCCCGTGATATTGTAAGTGGCGATTTTTATTGGCTTACTCATAAGGATGGAAAAATCGTATTAGCAGCTGTAGATTGTACCGGACACGGAGTTCCCGGAGCATTCATGAGCATGCTGGGGTTTGCATTTTTAAATGAAATTGTGAATAAAAAAACAGAATTAAAGGCAAATCAAATCTTAAACCAGTTAAGAGATTATGTAAAATCATCATTGCATCAAACGGGAAAAGAGAACGAAACGAAAGACGGAATGGACATTGCGCTATGTATTATTGATCCAACGGAACTAAAAATGCAATATGCCGGAGCATACAATCCATTATATTTGATCAGAAACCTGGATATTATTCCCTTTAAAGCAGACCGAATGCCCATTGGAATTCACCTTTCAGAAAAGGAGTCTTTTACTAATCATGAGTTTGATCTTAAAAAAGGGGATACAATTTATATTTTTACTGATGGTTATATTGATCAGTTTGGAGGCAACGGACTAAGAAAATTTAAGCTGGCACCTTTCCGCGATTTGCTTATTTCAATCAATCAAAAGCCCATGAAAGAACAAGAACGAATTTTAGAAGACCAGTTTTATAAATGGAAAGGAGATTATGAGCAGATTGATGATATATTAGTCATGGGAGTCAAGGTTTAACCTCTAATTTTATTATCTTTAAACCCGATTTTGAATTATTCATAGTAAATTTAATAATATGAGACTACTTTTAATTAGTAATTCGACCAATGCAGGTGAAGCATACCTGGATTATCCAAAACATGAGATTAAAAACTTTTTAGGTGAAAATGTAAAAAAAGTGCTTTTTATCCCTTATGCAGCTGTTACCTTTTCTTTCGACGAATACCAGCAGAAAGTGCAAAATAGATTTTCTGAGATAGGCTACGAAGTAGATTCCATTCATCACTATTCGCCAGCAGAAAAAAAACAGGCGATTAAAGATGCAGAAGCCATTGTTGTTGGTGGAGGAAATACATTTAATTTATTGAAATTGATGCAGCAACAAGACTTATTGGAAACCATCCGATACGAGTGTTTAAAAGGAAAACCTTATGTAGGTTGGAGTGCCGGTTCTAATGTTACTTGTCCAACCATTTGCACAACCAACGATATGCCTATTGTTGAGCCCGAAAGTTTCCATGCTATTAACTTAGTTCGTTTTCAGATTAACCCTCACTATTTAGATGCAAATCCCGATGGGCATGCCGGTGAAACCAGGGAACAACGAATCGAAGAATATTTGGAAGCAAATCCATACGTTTATGTAGTTGGATTGCGCGAAGGTACGATGTTAAGAATAGATGATGCCCAGGTTAAGCTGATAGGCCCAAGGCCGGCCAGAATATTTAAAAAAGATATGGAACCAAAAGAGCTTGGACC
>CAYVEW010000197.1:0-3993 GCA_964450375.1 uncultured Bacteroidales bacterium | reverse complement strand
TACCGGTGATCACACGGAGGAAGAATTCCCTGCCGTTGTGTCCGGCCATGTCAATTCCACAGGCACCTCTCTTGTTGTTGGAGAGGTCACAGGGGCCGTATGTGCAGTAACAGCACTGGTCACACATGGGGGTGATTACGGGCTCATAACGGTCAAGTAATTTGAGGTTCCAGTCGTCCCTGTAGGTTGCAAGACCCGGGAACGGGGATGGGCCCATAGGACCGATATCTTCTGCTTTGGCAGCCTCCTTTGCTGCCCCCACAATAGTGTTAATTGTGATCTGAACATCTTTCAGATCCTCTATAGAAAAACTCCCGGTAGTTAATTTACTCATTTTAGCTTTGCCTCCTAAATACGCTTAAAGCCACTTTCTCAGAGGATTGTATTTACGATATTCGGCATACCGATTCTAACTGTGCAATTTATATTGGCGTCTGCTTGAAAGTTCCGGCTATTTAAATGACATTTTTAGTAAGTCGTTTTTTACTTTTCATAGAACTTTCACACTTACAGTTCCAGCTATTTAAACGACATTTTTAGTAGATCGTTTTTTAACTTTTTATAGAATTTACACACTTACAATACAAAATTAAATACAGTAGATCAAGCAGTTAAAACTTGAATTTTTATAAATTTGGGAGTTCACTGCTTTTGTTTTAGATTTCAAGTGGGTAAGTCCTATAATAGTAAAGTCGCGATCTCAGAATAATAAAGGAGATCTTAGAGACTGCCCAAAAAGTTCCATGCATGTTGTAAAATTACAATTAGACAATTAGTGCGTATTATCCGGAACCCGTTTATTTATGATCTCCAGTTGTATAATTTACAGCAGGTCTCATAACTTTTGGGGGAATCCATTTATTTATGATCGCCAATTGTAGTATTTACAGCATGTCACAGCACTTTTTGAATATACTCCTAAATTACACATTGGCGACGTATTATAAATAATTTTCATTTTTGTTCGATATAAATATATTAATAAAAAAATGATGTTTTTAGGACTTACGCAGTTGGACTGAAAACCACGAGCGTAAAGACTTAACTGCATAAACATGAATAATGTTGAAGAGTTCGCATGTGCCTGATTTTATAGTTCAAGTGCGTAAGTCCTAGTTTTATAATTTCTTTCTAATCTCATAACAGTCTTTCATTCCTACTCAAGTTTGAAAAACGGTATCATGTACTCATTTTTCATACGAAATTAACCTGGAATTATTCGAATAAGATGCAAAACGAAAGTACTCGCGATTAGCAAAACTTTTACGTTAAATCAGGTCTAAAAGGCAGAAAATAGCCACAGGACTAACGGATATATGATCTAAAACTATTAAGTAAACGTCATAGTTATAATCTTATTTTATGGCGTTATGTGCTTATTGCTATTGTTTTTGTACTTGATATGCCTAATTCTATTAATGAATTCAGAGCTTATTTATTTTATTAATCATTTAATTGTTTAAGCGTTAGTTATTTATAATACCTCACTTTTGTGTATTTTGATTGTCGATTGAGTTAAGCGGAGTATCAAGAATCCTAAAACCTACTTATCATACTCTGCGAAATTCAGCTAAGTTTTCTCGTAATTATTGACGTATCCATGGAAGAGCTTGAGACATTCGCCTTTGCGACTTTCTCCAGGTAGAGCAGAATGAGACTGCTGACTAAATGGGGGTATCCCGGAAAATTTTCTGGAAAGGTCTCCAAAAGTCCTGTAACAGTTTGGAACCTGCTTTAATGAGGTCTTTTACTTTTTCTTCACAGCCTCTTTGCCGTCCCTACAATATTACTGATAATGATCTGAACGGATTCAAAATCTTCTATGGAAAAACTTCGGTAGTTAATTTGCTCATTTTAGCTTTATTAACTTTTTATAAAATTTGCACACTTGCACTACAAAATCAAGTACAGTAAAATAAGCAGTTAAAACTTGAATTTTTTAAGAGTTGGGATTTCACTGCTTTTGTTTTAGACCTCAAGTGGGCAAGTCCTATAATAGTAGTTATAACAGTAGTTGAGATCTCAGAAAAAAGAGATCTTAGGGACTATCCGAAAAGTTCTATGCTTGTTGTAAAATTACAATTGGACAATTAGTGTTTATTATCCGGAATCGTTCATTCATGATTCGTCGATAGTGTAAGTTACAATAGGTCACAGCACTTTTGGGATAGACCCCTAAATTACACTTAAGCGACGTAGTATAAATACTTTTCACTTTTGTTTGGTATATTTATAATAATAAATCAATTCGGTTGTATAAATCCTGGCTAAACTCTTAAGAGTTGCTGACTCGTGATAATAACATAAAAAAAGGCATCATGTGCTTATTTTTCAGCCGAAATTAACCTGAACTTATTCGAATAAGAGGCAAAACTAAAGTACCGGTGATTAGCAGAATTTTTTCGTTAAATCATGTGTAAAAAGGACAAAAATAGTCCCCTTACTAACGGATGTGTGATACAAAACTATTAAGTAAACGTCATAGTTATTATCGTATTTTTTACAGTTATGAGTTTATTGCTATTTGTTTTGTACTTAAAATACATAATCCTAATAATTGATTGGGGGCTTATTAATTTTGTCAATAGTTTGATCTGCAAAGCGTTAGTTATTTATACTACATCTCATTTGCGTATTTTGATGCTCGATTGAGTTAAGTGGAGTATCAAGAATCTTAAAAGCTACTTATTACAAACTCTGTGAAATTCAGCTAAAGTGTTTTCGTAATTATTAATGTGTCCCTGGAAAAACTTGAGGCATTCTTCTTTGCGACTTTCTCCAGTAGGGCAGAATGAGGCCGCTGACAGAATGGGAGTATTCCGGAAATCTTTCTGGAACAACATCCAAAATATACGACAGAATGCAAATGATGCTCTTGTCAATGAAAACGTGATCGAGACTTCTGGAGGGGAATACCTTAAAAAAGATGCAGGAAACAGACTGAGAAAGAGAATATTGAAACTTAGAGGATTTCATGCCTCAATGCACCGCCCGGATATCAACATCTATCTAATGTAATTGCAGCTCAGGGTTTCAGAGGATAATTCATGAAAAACTAAGCAGGATACCCCTGTTTTTATAGGCTGTCCGACAATTATCACCAGTACTATTTGAATTCCTCTTTTTTCGATTTAAAGGCTTTATATGCCTTATTTGCACGTTTTTGCCCTGCAATTGAATTGCTGGACAGCCTCTTTAGTGGCGGGTAGTTGACTCAAGTGTTCACCGAAATCAAGAATTTAGTTGCAGATTTGAAGAATCTGGATGTAAAACTTATTCGGCGTATTTATACACTAGATGGAAGCTATTAAAGTACTGGTGGAACTTATTTATCAAATTTTATAGATTCAATAAAAATAGAGGGTCTTTTTCTTGTTCAATAGGACTTACGCAGTTGAATATAAACAGTGGCATGAGGCACCTAACTATCTAAAGCACATCATCCATAGCAAGTTCTTATGTGCTTGGTTTTACTTTTTAAGTGCGTAACTCCTATTCGACATGTACCTATAATTGGCCACTTTTAAAAAAATATATCGATAGCTATTTATTACGTGTCGCATAAGTGCAATTTGATGGTCAATAGAGTTAAACGCAGGGTGTCTTGCTTTCCAAAGGCCACCTATTACAAGCCCAGAGAAATTCCTCTTTGCTGTCTGGAAATCGCCAACCTATCCATAGAAGAGCTTGAGACTATTCGTCTTTGCGACTTTCTCCAGATGGAGCAGAGCGAGGCTGCTAATAAAATGGGAATATCCCGGAAAACTTTCTGGAACGACCTTCAAAAGGCACGACAGAAGGTGGCTGATGCTCTTGTCAACGGAAAAGCGATCGAGATATCCGGTGGAGAATACGTTAATAGTGGTGAATGTAAGGTCAATTTTCTCTGCAAAGAATGCGATCATGTGTGGGAATCAAAGTCCAACAAGTGTCGTCCCACAGTCTGTCCTAATTGTGGTTCCTCTCTAATTTTCAGAATCGGCGGTGATGGAA
>CAYVEW010000196.1:0-4193 GCA_964450375.1 uncultured Bacteroidales bacterium | reverse complement strand
TGAAAATTTAACAATTATGAAAGATACAGCGCCAAATATTATTGAACAATTACTAATAAATCAACGCAAGTTTTTTGCAGGTAATCAAACAAAAGACATAAAATTTCGGATCGCGCAACTTAAAAAGTTCAGGAATGCAATTAAAAACTATGAGCAAAAGATTGCCAATGCGTTGTGGAAAGATTTACACAAATCTTTTGAAGAAGCTTATCTGACTGAAATCAGTATTGTTTTGCAAGAAATTGATAATCACATAAAAAATTTAAAACGCTGGTCGCGACCAAAAAAAGTTTCCACTCCCATTCATATTTTACCATCATCGAGTAAAATTATTTACGAACCATTGGGTATTTCATTAATTATAGCCCCCTGGAATTACCCTTTTCAGTTATTGATGAACTCATTGGTTGGATCCATATCGTCGGGTTGTTGCGCAATTTTAAAACCATCACCATATACCGAAAATATTGCTTTGGTAATGGAAGAAATGATAAAAGAAACTTTTCCTGAAGAATACATTAGCATTGTACAAGGCGGTCGAAAAACAAATCAACTCCTGCTTGAGCAACGATTTGACATTATCTTTTTTACCGGAAGTCCGAATGTCGGAAAAGTTGTAATGAAATATGCAGCTGAACATCTAACCCCGGTGGTTTTGGAATTAGGCGGAAAAAGCCCGTGTATTGTTGATCAGAATGCCAACATCGATATAGCTGCTAAACGAATTGCATGGGGAAAAACAATTAATGCCGGACAAACCTGCATAGCACCTGATTATGTGTTTGCGCATCAATCGATTAAAGATGAGCTTATTGGAAAATTAGCAAGTCAGATGACCAAGATGTTCGGCAATAATATTCAGGAAAGCAAGTATTTTCCGCGGATAGTAAATAAACCGGCTTTCGAACGGCTTAGTCTATTAATGAAAGATGGCAACATTAAATTTGGCGGTAATACCGATGAACAAGATTTATTTATATCTCCCACCATTATTGATGATGTAAAGCCCGATTTTCCAATTATGAAGGAAGAAATATTTGGCCCAATATTGCCGGTTTTATCATTTACAAATATATCGGACGTATTAAATTACGTCAACTCCAACGAAAAACCATTGGCATTTTACTATTTCGGCAAAAATAAAACAGCCAAAGATATATTAAATAAAACAACATCAGGCGGTGGCTGCATTAACGATACTTTAATGCATATTACCAACCATAAATTACCATTTGGCGGAGTAGGAAACAGTGGATTAGGGAAATATCATGGCAAAGAAAGCTTTCTTGCGTTCAGCAACAGAAGATCGATAGTTAGCACTCCTACATGGATTGACATGCCTTTTAAATATGTTCCATTCAAATACTTTAAATTGATTAAGAAAATTATTTGAAATCTGTCGTAACCCATAAATATTAAAATCAAAGTTCCATTGTCACCACAGCAAGGTATTTATTTTTACCTTTAAATAATTTTTTGATATTAATCTAACCAAGCGGTATTATGAACAACGAAACAAGTATTCCAGATCAGGCCCCAAAATCGAGCATACAGAAAGAGAAATGGTATTCACTTGAATTGGATGATGTCTTCGAAAAGTTGGATTCATCCAAAGATGGTTTAGATACGGATGAAGTAAAAGAACGTTTAAAATTTTATGGTGAAAATACATTGCCACCAGGAAAACAAGTAACTCTTTTACAAATCATTCTACACCAGATAATTAATCCGCTAATTTTTATACTATTGGCTGCAGCCATAGCTTCTATTGCTATTGGCGAAGCCAAGGATGCAGCTTTTATATTCTTAGTAATATTAATTAATAGCGGTTTAGGCGCATACCAGGAATATAACGCCGAAAAGAGTGCACAAAGCTTGCAACAGCTCCTAAAAATTAGTGCACGTGTAAGAAGAAACAAAAAAGATCAGGATATTGATTCCAAGAATCTTGTTCCAGGTGATATTGTTTTATTAGAATCAGGACATAAAGTTCCTGCTGATATGCGGCTAATAGAAGCATCTAACCTGACCATGGATGAAAGCTTCCTTACAGGCGAATCTGTTGCAGCAAAAAAAACGATAGGAACACTAAAAAAGGATACTCGTGTAAGCGAAAGATCCAATATGGCGCATGCCGGAGCCACTGTTATGTCGGGCCGTGCAGTTGGTATTGTAGTATCCACAGGGGTTTATACGCAGGTTGGACAAATAGCCAAAGATGTTACCGAGTCGGACTCGGCAAAACCACCATTGGTTTTGCGTATGGAGAAGTTTACACGCCAAATAAGCTACGCAGTGGTAGCATTAAGTATTTTCTTGGCTATTATTTTACGCATAAACGGAATGGACTTTGCTGCTATCTTCTTTTTTGTGGTAGCTCTGGCTGTTTCTGCTATACCTGAAGGATTACCTGTTGCTTTAACAGTTGCTCTTTCCATTGCCACCAAACGAATGTCGAAACGTAATGTAATTGTGCGTAAACTCACTGCTGTTGAAAGTCTTGGAAGCTGCACCATTATTGCCAGCGATAAAACCGGAACTTTAACTGTAAATCAGCAAACAGCAAAAAAAATCACATTGCCTAACGGTAGTGAATTCTCAATTTCGGGCGAAGGGTACAATGGCGAAGGAAAAGTATCTGAAAATGATAAAGAAGTTAAATCAGGTCAAAATAAACATGTTGATATTCTTAATGAAATAGCGGTATTATCAAATGAATCCACGCTATCAAAAGAAACTGATAAATGGGAGCATTATGGCGATGCCATGGATATTGCCTTATTGGGAATGAGCTATAAGTTAGGAACAAATCCAGATGATATCAGGGCAAAACACAAGCTGATCGACAAAATACCATACGAATCGGAGAAAAAATATTCGGCTGCTTTTTACGAAAAAGATGCAACAACAAGAATTAGTATCAAGGGAGCCGTGGAAATGATTCTTGATTTTTGCGGCGATATGGCAGATGGAGATAAAACGGTTGAGTTAAACAAAGAACAAATTTTACAACAAGCCGAAGCACTTGCCGAAAAGGGATACCGTGTTTTAGCCTTTGCAAGTGGCATTTATCCTGATTTTAATAAAAAGGAAAATTACGATAATAAGGATATTCCTGAACTCACCTTTTACGGCCTGGTAAGCTTTATTGATCCGTTAAGGACTGAAGCAAAAGACGCTGTAGATAAATGTAAAAAAGCCGGTATAAAAGTATTGATGATAACCGGCGATCATCCTTCCACTGCCGGCACCATTGCCCGCGAGCTTGGAATCATTGAAGAAAACGAACCGATAATTACAGGTCAAATGCTTGAAGATGCCTGTCCGGCTGATTGTCCTGCCTTTAAAAAGTTGGTGCTTTCGGGCAAAGTATTTGCACGTATTTCACCTTCACAAAAAATGGAAATTGTGGATGTACTTATTCGCCACGGTGAATTTGTTGCCGTTACCGGCGATGGTGTTAATGATGCACCTGCACTGAAACGCGCAAATATTGGTGTTGCTATGGGTTCCGGAACAGATGTAGCCAAAGAAGTAGGACAAATGATTGTGATTGATGACAATTTTTCGTCAATAGTTGCCGGTGTTGAAGAAGGCCGTTTTGCATACGATAATGTTCGAAAAGTAATTTACCTGCTAATTTCAACAGGAGCAGCAGAAGTTATCCTGTTTATTGCTTCGATTTTTGCGGGGCTTCCACTACCCTTACTCGCTGTTCAGTTGCTATGGCTAAATTTGGTAACCAACGGAATTCAGGATGTGGCATTGGCCTTTGAAGGCGGCGAACCGCATGCGATGAAACGTAAACCGCGGCATCCCGATGAGAAAATATTTAATCCTTTAATGATTAAACAAACCATTATTGCAGGTCTTACCATGGGTGGAATAGTTTTTGGCGTTTGGTATTGGTTAATCAATCATCTACAAATGAATGAAATACACGCTCGCAACATGGTACTTTTGCTCATGGTATTTATGCAAAATTTCCATGCATTCAATAGCCGATCAGAGATTACTTCTGTGTTTAAAGTTCCCTTAAAACGTAATTTGATTCTCGTTTTTGGAATCTTAACTGCTCAACTGATTCATATTGCCAGCATGCAACTTCCATTTATGCAGAATATTTTACGCACAGAACCAATAAGTATTATAGAATGGGCAGAAGTACTGGTTTTTGCAATACCTATGATATT
>CAYVEW010000195.1:0-4214 GCA_964450375.1 uncultured Bacteroidales bacterium | reverse complement strand
CGTTCCATTTCGCGTTTAATTGCAAAAATGGCTTCGTCATTTCTGGCCCAGCTTCTGCGAGCAATACCATTATTCACGTCCCAATGCAGCATCATGCGTAAACGACGATCAGCATCTTCGCTTCCATCCAACACCATTCCAAAGCCACCATTTATTACTTCGCCCCATCCTACACCACCGCCATTATGGATTGAAACCCAGGTGGCACCTCGAAACGAATCACCTATTACATTTTGTATAGCCATATCGGCTGTAAATTGCGAGCCATCGTAAATATTGGATGTTTCGCGGAAAGGAGAATCGGTTCCCGAAACATCGTGATGGTCGCGTCCTAATATAACCGGCGCAGATAATTTTCCATCTTTTACCGCCTGATTAAATGCAGCAGCAATTTTGGTTCTTCCTTCGCAATCGGCATATAAAATGCGAGCCTGAGAACCAACAACCAGTTTATTTTTCTTCGCTTCGCGAATCCAATGAATATTATCATTCATTTGTTGCGAGATCTCTTGTGGAGCGGTTGCTGCAATCTCTTCTAACACTTCCATGGCAATCTGGTCGGTTAAATCCAGATCTTCGGGTTTCGACGAAGCACATACCCAGCGGAAAGGCCCAAAACCATAATCGAAACACATAGGCCCCATAATATCCTGAACATACGAAGGATATTTAAAATTTCCATCTTCTTTCATAATATCGGCTCCTGCCCTGCTGGCTTCCAATAAGAATGCATTACCATAATCGAAAAAATACATGCCATTGGCAGTTAATTTGTTAATGGCAGTTACCTGTCTGCGAAGCGACTCCTGTACATATTTTTTAAACTCTTCAGGATTTTCAGCCATCATTTTATTCGATTCTTCGTAAGTTAATCCTGCAGGATAATATCCGCCTGCCCAGGGATTATGCAAAGAAGTTTGGTCCGATCCTAAATGAACATAAATTTCTCTTTCGGCAAATCGTTCCCACAACTCAACAATATTTCCAAGATATGCAATGGAATGAGCTTGTTTTTTATTCATGTAATCCAGAGCTGTATCGATTACTTTATCAACATCTTCAATAACTTCATCGACCCAACCCTGCTCGTGACGCTTATAAGCTGCTTTCGGATTTATTTCAGCCGTAATGCTTACCACACCGGCAATATTTCCTGCTTTAGGCTGTGCACCACTCATTCCGCCCAGGCCAGATGTTACAAAAAGTTTACCTTCCAAACCTTCTCCGGGTTTCGAAATTTTTCGTCCGGCATTTAACACGGTAATGGTAGTACCATGAACAATTCCCTGTGGGCCAATATACATAAACGATCCGGCAGTCATCTGGCCGTATTGTGTTACACCCAGGGCATTAAACCGCTCCCAATCATCAGGTTTTGAATAGTTAGGAATCATCATTCCGTTTGTTACAACTACTCTGGGAGCATCTTTATGCGAAGGAAATAATCCCATGGGATGACCGGAATACAATACCAAAGTTTGCTCATCAGTCATTTGAGCTAAATATTGCATGGTAATTAGATACTGAGCCCAGTTTTGGAAAACAGCTCCATTCCCACCATAAGTAATTAACTCGTGCGGATGCTGAGCCACCGCATCATCCAGATTATTACTCAACATAACCATGATAGCCTGTGCCTGACGAGATTTTCCGGGAAATTCGTCGATGGAGCGGGCATAAATTTTATAATCGGGGCGCAGGCGATACATATAAATGCGGCCGTATTTTTCCAACTCTTCTGCAAATTCCTTAGCTAAAACTTCGTGATGCTTTTTATCAAAATAACGCAAAGCGTTTTTTAAAGCCAGTTTCTTTTCGTTAAGTGTTAAAATTTCTTTTCGTTTTGGAGCATGATTTATTTCCCGATCATACTTTTTTGGTGCAGGCAACTTTTCTGGAATACCCTGCAAAACTATTTTTTGAAATTCTTCGCGTGTCATTATTATATTTTTTTGATTTTATTAACTAATTGATTATAAAACTTTTGTTTGTCATTCCCGTGAACCTGTCTGCCGACAGGCAGGAACGGGAATCTCTTTACTAACTTCTTATAAGATCCCCAATCAAGTTGGGGATGACAACTAATACTTTTATAAATACCTTAAACTAAGGATATCGAATCCTGTATCTATTATCAGCTAAAAAAGGATGGTATTGTTCTTTATCCATTTTCGAATTACTAATTTCTTATTTTATAATCCATGCCAAAAATACAAAATAAGCACTTATTAATAAAGATAAAAATCATTAACAGCATTGTTTCATGACATAATTTCTGATTAATAAGCTTTGCATAGTATTTGATAGAACCTGATATAATTGTAAATTTGATCAATTAAACTTAAAATCTTATAAAAATGAAAAAATCGTGGATTGTATTAATAGTAATTGCTGTTGTTGCATTATTTATTTATTCTTCAGTTAAAGGAACTTACAATAAAATGGTCATGATGGATGAAGCAGTAATTTCACAGTGGGCACAGGTTGAAAATGTTTATCAGCGTAGGGCCGATTTAATTCCAAATCTGGTAAACACAGTTAAAGGATATGCCGAGCACGAGCAAGAAACCTTAACAGGAGTAATTGAAGCTCGATCGAAAGCAACTTCAACAACCATTGATCCGAGTAATCTGACTGCTGAAAACATACAAGCTTTCCAGCAGGCACAAGCAGGATTAAGCTCTGCATTATCAAAATTAATGGTTGTAGTAGAACGGTATCCCGATTTAAAAGCAAATCAGAATTTTCTGGAACTTCAGGCTCAACTGGAAGGCACTGAAAACAGAATTACGGTTGAACGCCAGAAGTTTAATAATTCGGCGCAAGAATATAATACCTATATCAGGAAATTTCCAAAAAACATTTATGCTAATATTTTTGGATTTGAAGCGAAAGCTTATTTCAAAGCACAGGAAAATGCAAACGAAGCACCAAAAGTGGAGTTTTAATTATGAAACCATCAGAATTTTTTACGAAAGACCAGGAGAAATCCATTACCGATGCAATTAAAGAAGCCGAATTAAACACATCGGGTGAAATACGACTACACATTGAAACGGACTGTAAAGAAGATGTATTGGACCGTGCGGCATTCTTGTTTGAAAAACTGGAAATGCATAAAACAGACTTAAGAAATGGTGTTTTATTCTATTTATCGTTAAACGACAGAAAGTTTGCCATTTTGGGCGATGCAGGAATTAATGCAGTAACACCTGAAAATTTCTGGGAAGAGATTAAAGAAACCGTAATCAGTCATTTTAAAAAGGAACAATTTGCCGAAGGATTAAGTACAGGAATAAAGATGGCAGGAGAAGCGTTAAAGCAGCATTTCCCTCATCAGAAAGATGATGTAAATGAATTATCAGATGAAATATCTTACGGAAAAAGCAAATAGCATTATGAAGAAAATTTTTAGAAACATATTATTAATCGTTTTAGCATCCATATCGTTAAGTTCTTTTGCACAGAATTTCCCTGATAAACCAAACAGAATTGTAAATGACTATGCTAATCTGTTAAGCCCGCAAGAGCAAAATGCACTGGAAAATAAATTAGTCGGTTTCAGTAATCAAACATCTTCGCAAATTGCTATTGCGGTTGTAAAATCGCTGGAAGGATATGATAAAGCATCCTACGCATATGGTTTAGCCGAACATTGGGGTGTTGGCCAGAAAGGTAGAAATAATGGTATCTTAATTCTTGTAAAACCAAAATACCAGAATGAAGATGGAGAAGTTTTTATTGCCACAGGATATGGTTTGGAAGGAGCTGTGCCGGATGCCATTACCAAGCGAATAGTAAATAACGAAATAATTCCGTATTTCAAGCAAGGAATGTATTATAAAGGTTTGGATGAAGCTACCAACCGAATAATGGAATTAACTAAGGGAGAGTATACGGCCGATGAATATCGACAGGCAACCAGCGGTTCAGGTTCGGCAATTCCAATGGTATTAATCTTTCTTTTGATCATTATTTTTAGCATACTTGGCAGAGCTCGAAGAGCAAGGCATTATGCCGTTGGTCACAATATTCCGTTTTGGATTGCTCTGGGAATGATGAGTGGTTCGGGCCGAAGCCATGGTGGAAGTTTTGGAAACTTTTCGTCGGGTGGCGGAAGTTTTGGTGGCGGAAGCAGTTTTGGTGGATTCGGTGGAGGAAGTTTCGGCGGCGGCGGTGCAGGTGGAAGCTGGTAGTATTATTTGAGCTGTGAG
>CAYVEW010000194.1:0-4239 GCA_964450375.1 uncultured Bacteroidales bacterium | reverse complement strand
GCAGATACATTACCGGCAGCATCTTTCGCTTTCACATAGAAAGAGTAAGTTGTAGCAGCAGTTAATCCAGTTACATTGTAACTTGTATTGGCAGTAGAAGCCATTACGGACCCATTTCTGTAAATATCATATCCTGTTACACCTATATTGTCGGTAGAAGCAGTCCAGCTTAAAGTAGCCGAAGTTTCACCAACGTTAGATGATGTAAGGTTAGAAGGAGCAGTAGGAGCTTGTGTGTCAACAGGACTAGCAGTAGTAACACTTAGAGAGCTACTAGCTACTGAAATATTTCCGGCAGCATCTTTCGCCTTCACATAGTAACTGTAAGTTGTTGCAGCAGTTAATCCTGAAATATTAGCCGATGTACCTGCAACAGAGCCTAATAAGCTACCATTTTGATATACATCATAACCTGTAACGCCAACATTATCCGAAGAAGCAGTCCAGTTTAATGTAAATGAAGTTTGAGTTATGCTTGTAGCATTCAGATTTGTTGGAGCAGTAGGAGCTTGAGTGTCTCCACCCGATTCCACTATATTCACTGTATAATCTTCAACTTCGCCATACGAGAATGTTTCACAAGCTGTTTGAGCAGCGTTGTATTTCATCGATACTCTCATACGAGTTGTTTTAGCCGATGTACCGGCAGGAATAGTTACCGTGCCTGTAACTGCTGTTTTGCTTAATGCTCCGGCATCAAATACTAATTCGTTGACATCATCGAAATCGGCATCGCCATTCAGGTCAATCCATATTTTCCAGTATTCATCGTATGTTGTGCTGGCAAATCCGGGAGTTAGCGTAATGTTATAAGCAGTTCCGGCAGCCATTTCAATTGTTTTATTGGTAAAATCGGTATAGCCGGCTGCTGTAGAAGTATTGTTAAATGTTCCGACCTGAACACCTGCAATCCACTCGTAATTATAATTACTTCCTGCACTTGAACAATACTCAGGTATATATTCGCTTACGGTAATATAGTTTGCTTTGGTTTCGGAATCGCTACCAGCAGAATTTGTAACGGTTAATTTTACATCGTAGTTACCAATGGTGTTGTAAGTAACTGTTGGGCTTGTTGATGTGCTTGTAGATGGAGTTCCACCTTCAAATTCCCAATAGTAACTTGCCGGGTTGCCAGTTGATGTACTTGTATATGTTACCGTATTACCTTCAGTAACTGAAGTTGACGAAGCAGTAAAGTTTGCGGTAGGAGGAGTAACTACACCACCATTTGGACCGTCAGGATTTCCGGGAGTTCGCATTTGAACAGAAGGATCACCAAAAACAGTCCAGGTGTCGGCCATATTTATTCCATCCGTACCATATTCAGAAATCATTTGGAACATTCCGTTAACAAACATTCCACCATAGGTAATATAACTGTTGGCAACCAATAGATCATTCATTTTATCCTGGGCGCACATTGGCGAAGCCCATGATTGATTAATGGTTGAGCCGCAGAAAACAATTGCTCCTGTAGGGTTTCCATTATTTGTGGCACGCAACCAGGTTTCAGCAAAACAGGTAATTCCGGTAAAGTTACCAACCACACAAGCCACAGAGATAACAAAAGGCAATTTATTTTCGTTGGTTAAAGAATTTACATTTGTTTGGGTATAAACCATTGATGCCCATGATGTGTTACTTCCATGTCCAACATAATTAATTATTCCACGACCGCTATTTAAATAAGACGATAGCATGGAAGCGCTTCCGCCATCCTGATACACGCGATCAATGGCATAACCGTATCCTTCCAGGTCATATTCAATATTATTCATATGTTGTTCGTCGGTTTCACCATCGTCGCCACCGCTTCCGCCTTCGTTTGATGCAATGCCAACACCTTTTTTAAACCAGGTATCCGATGAGCTTAAATCTCTTTCGTAATGTATCGTACGATCGATTTGTGTTTGCAACTGTGTTGTATTTTCGGCAGAAAAACGTCCTACAAAAATATCCAGATAATGGTCGCTTCCTGAAGTGTAACCATAATTATTATCGGAATAACCGGCTGATGTACTTGATGCTGGAACCTGAGCATGGTCGCCAACTAATAAAAGATAACTTATGCCGTTCTGAGTATATTGATTCTGAACATAGGTTTTAAGTGCACTTGCACTTCCTATTGTGGAATAATCTACCAAACTAACAGTATATCCAATGGATTCTTTCCAGCTTTTGAAGGCTTGCATTGCCGATGTAAATCCTGAATAGGAAACAATCAGCATTTTTTTATTGCTTTCGCTTAATTTGCTTGTATTTTCCTGATAGTTAATAAAAT
This sequence comes from uncultured Bacteroidales bacterium, assembly GCA_964450375.1. Lineage (GTDB taxonomy): Bacteria > Bacteroidota > Bacteroidia > Bacteroidales > UBA12077 > UBA12077. The sequence continues at coordinate 1,955 of CAYVEW010000194.1, read as the reverse complement.
GATTTGAGAGAACATTTTCAAAAACATCATCGTTTTCTACAACTGTATTTTTTGTTAGCGTGTTTTTACCCGTTTTTCCTGTTGAAACAACATCAACAACCAGGCTTGTGTAGATACGTATTTTTTTGCTTACCGGATTATACTGAACTGGATGAACACGAACACTCTGTCCACGTACATTGCGTATTATGTAAGGATCATTACTTTCAATAATATTCGATGGATAAAAAGCATTTTTGTTATACACATCGCCATAAACATAAGGTACAGTAGCAGGATCAATTTGGCGTGACAGAACCCCTTTGGAAGGCACAAGATCAACACCATCGATCTCAATGTATTTGCTTTTTACAAGATTTACCTTCATTTCAGCATAATCGGGAATTGCCACGGATCGTGTAATAACAGGTAAATCGGGAGAGCCTTTTTCCTGTGTACGCGAACAACCAGGAATATCAATTAAGTTTGACATGCCTTTAGATGTTGTTTGGTTAATAAGAGCATAAGCGTTAAATTCAAACTCCATACTGATATGGTTTTCGCTTGAATTTAATAATTTAACATTCGTTTCAATGGATGATTTACTTCCATCAATTTTTTTCCAATCCTGGCTACTTGCTGTATATACAACAAGAATAAGACTTAAGCCAAGAAAGAGACTTAGTAGATTTTTTTTCATGATTAGGTTTAATTATTATTAAGTTTAGGTTAAGACTATGCAAATTACAAAAACCTGAATGGAAAAAAATCGATATAGATAAACAGCGAATTGCGACCTACAAAAAACAATTACCTGCGCATAATAAAAAAAGCCCTTGATGCGTTGCATCAAAGGGCTTTTTTATGTGTTTGAATAATAGTATTTTACATCATGCCTGGCATTCCACCACCCATTCCGCCTGCTGGCATTGGAGGCATTTCTTCTTCTTCTTCAACTATTACACACTCAGTTGTTAAGAACATACCTGCAATTGAAGCCGCATTTTCAATAGCAATACGAGCAACTTTTGTAGGATCGATAACTCCTGATTCGTATAAGTTTTCGAACTGATTTGTTCTGGCATTATATCCGAAATCAGCTTTTCCTTCTTTCACTTTTTGTACGATTACCGAACCTTCGATACCTGCATTTTCAACTATCTGGCGCAATGGTTCTTCAATTGCTCTCTTTATAATTGCAATACCGGTTGTTTCGTCTTCGTTTTCACCTTTCATTCCTTCTAAATCTTCGATTGCACGAATGTAACCAACTCCACCGCCTGGTATAATTCCTTCTTCAACGGCAGCACGAGTTGCACTTAATGCATCATCAACACGGTCTTTCTTTTCTTTCAACTCAACTTCACTAGCGGCACCCACATAAATAACAGCAACACCACCAGATAATTTAGCTAAGCGTTCTTGCAATTTCTCTTTGTCGTAATCGGAAGTAGAAGCTTCGATTTGTGCTTTAATTTGATTTACTCTTGCAGTAATATTTTCTTTTGCTCCATCGCCATTAACAACAGTAGTATTTTCCTTATCGATGGTGATTTTTTCGCAAGTACCTAGCATATCTAGAGTAGCACCTTCTAATGTTAATCCTTTATCTTCAGTAATAACGGTACCACCAGTTAGGATTGCAATATCTTCTAACATTTCTTTTCTTCTGTCGCCAAATCCGGGAGCTTTAACAGCTGCAACTTTTAATGAACCGCGGATTTTATTAACTACTAAGGTAGCCAATGCTTCTCCTTCGATATCTTCTGCTATAATCATTAAAGGTTTTCCGTTTTGCACTGATGACTCAAGAATTGGCATAAGATCTTTCATTGTAGAGATCTTCTTGTCGGTTAAAAGAATGTATGGATGATCTAAAACAGCTTCCATTTTATCTGTATCCGTTACAAAATATGGAGAAATATATCCACGATCGAACTGCATACCTTCAACAGTTTTGAGCTCATCTTCGGTTC
>CAYVEW010000193.1:0-4247 GCA_964450375.1 uncultured Bacteroidales bacterium | reverse complement strand
ATTTTTTTTATTCTGCAAAAATATATTATTAAAAATATCGCACTTTTTTTGAACCCCGATTTACAGGCCAATATGCTTCTTTATTTCATTTAGCTTGTTCAACGCTTCAACCGGAGTAAGGTTATTTATATCTAGCTCTTTAATCTCATCCCGGATTTGAGCAAGTACCGGATCGTCTAACTGAAAAATAGTAGTCTGGTAACCCTCACGATGTTTTGCTATTTCATTTACCGGTTTCGACAAAGATTCTTTCTTACTTGATTTTTCCAGATCTTTTAAAATCTCATTGGCACGATTTACAACACTTTTGGGCATACCAGCCATTTGTGCTACATGAATTCCAAAGCTATGCTCACTTCCTCCCCGTTTTAACTTTCGTAAGAAAATAACCCGATCATCTAATTCTTTAACCGAAACATTGTAATTTTTTATTCGATTAAACGATTTTTCCATTTCGTTTAACTCATGATAATGCGTTGCAAAAAGGGTTTTTGCTTTAGCCGTTGGATGTTCGTGAATGTATTCGGCCATGGCCCATGCAATGGATATCCCATCGTAGGTACTTGTTCCACGGCCAATTTCATCCAAAAGAATTAAGCTGCGTTGCGATAAATTGTTTAAGATACTGGCAGCCTCATGCATTTCTACCATAAATGTTGATTCGCCCAGTGAAATATTATCCGAGGCCCCTACTCTCGTAAAAATCTTATCAACTAAACCAATTTTTGCATCAGCTGCCGGAACAAAGCTACCTATCTGCGCCAACAATACAATAAGAGCTGTTTGACGAAGCAATGCCGATTTTCCCGACATATTAGGTCCGGTTATTACAATTATTTGTTGTTGGTCGCTATCCAGATACACATCGTTCGAAACATATTCCTCATCAACTGGTAGCATTTTCTCAATCACAGGATGGCGCCCATCTTTAATTTCAATACGGTCGGAATCATTCATTTCGGGCCGCACATATTTATTCTCTTGTGCAACCAGCGCAAACGACAACAAACAATCCAGCCTGGCTATTAAGCTTGCATTTAACTGAATAGCTGAAATATAGTCTTCCAGACTGGCTACCAAATCGATAAAAAGTTTTTGCTCTAAATCAAGTGCTTTTTCTTCGGCTCCCAGAATTTTCACTTCGTACTCTTTAAGTTCTTCGGTAATATACCTTTCGGCACTTACAAGGGTTTGCTTACGAATCCATTCAGGCGGCACTTTATCTTTATGTGTATTTCGAACTTCGATATAATAACCAAACACATTATTAAAACTAATTTTTAATGATGTAATTCCGGTACGCTCCACTTCTCTTTGCTGCAACTGAATCAGGTAATCTTTACCCGAATAGGCTAGCTTCCTGTATTCATCCAAATCTGCCGAAACTCCATCGGCAATATAATTACCTTTGCTTAATAATGCCGGCGGTTCTGGTTTTAGTTCCTTTTCGATTCGGTCGCGTATACTTAAGCAAGGATTTAATTGATCTCCTATTTTTTTCAAAGCATCATTTCCTGATTCCAAACAAGCTTGCTTTATTGGCTCTATAGCCGTTAAAGCATGTTTTAACTGAACCACTTCGCGCGGATTAACCCGGGCAGTTGCTACTTTCGAAATGATTCGCTCTAAATCTCCAATTTCCTTAATATGCTCAGCTAATAAATCTTTAAATCCGGCATTTGAATTTAAAAACTCCACCACATCATGACGCTCTTTTATAGGCTTTTCGTCTTTTAAAGGCAATGCCACCCATCGTTTCAACAGTCGGGCTCCCATGGGCGAAATGGTCCGGTCGATCACATCAATTAAGGTTTTTGCCCCTTCGTTAATCGAAAAAAACAGCTCCAGGTTTCTGATCGTAAATTTATCCAGCCATACGTATTTATCCTCCTCAATTCTCGATAAGGTTGCTATATGTTCTAACTTCTCGTGTTGAGTAATTTCCAGATACTGCAGGATCGATCCGGCTGCTATGATTCCTTGCTGTAATCCCTGAACTCCGAACCCTTTTAAACTGGCAGTTTGAAACCTTTTTAATAATTTATCATGTGCATTTTCCTGGGTAAAAACCCAGTCATCTAATTTATAGGTGTAAAATTTTTCGCCAAATATTTCTTTAAACTGCAGTTGCTTGCTTCTTTCGAACAACACCTCTTTGGGATGAAAACTATTTAACAATTTGTCGATGTATTCGAAGCTTCCCTGGGCGGTTAAAAACTCACCGGTTGAAATATCCAAAAAAGCTACACCAGCCATGCTTTTTTCAAGATGAACAGCCGCTAAAAAGTTATTTTCTCTGTGTTCAAGCACATTGTCATTAAACGACACCCCCGGAGTTACCATTTCGGTTACCCCTCGTTTTACTATCTTTTTTGTTTTTTTAGGATCTTCTAATTGTTCGCATATGGCAACACGTTGTCCGGCTCGTACTAATTTTGGAAGATAAGTATCCAAAGCATGATAAGGCACACCCGCTAACTCCACAAACGAAGCCGATCCATTGGCCCTTTTTGTTAGCGTAATTCCAAGAATTTCAGCTGCCTTAATTGCATCTTCTCCAAAAGTTTCATAAAAATCGCCTACTCTGAATAACAAGATCGCATCAGGATGCTTGCTTTTAATCTGGTAGTATTGCTTCATCAAGGGAGTTTCCGCATACTTCTTTGTCTCTGCCAAAATGTTCTGTTTTAAATTCTGATTCCAACAAAAATAAAATTAATCAATCAGTTTACAATAAATAAAACCCGGCTTTTATTAACAGGTTTCGAAGACAATGGAAAAAGATAATGAATCCAGAGAATCTTAAAATAAAAAATATAGCCCCTGTATACAAGGGCTATACTACTTCAAATTTTAGGAAAAATTTAGGGTTAGTTTTTCGTTGGCGCTAAAATAGTAAGTTTTTATTAGAAACAACAGAAACCTGGATTTTTTTTCTAATCATTCCTGCCAAATATAAAAAATATATCTTTTTAAAGCCATTTATCAAATGGTCATTTATTTTATTTATCAAACACTTAGATTTATTATTGGTAATTGTTTTACAGATTAAATTTAAAAACTGTCAAAAACCATTTTTCTTATTCAAATATAATTTTACATTAGCATTTCAAATTATAAAAAAATCATATAAAAGACACTCATATGAAAAAAATACTAATTCTTGGTGCAGGATTATCATCTTCAAGTTTAATAAAATATTTATTAGACCATTCATCTGAATATAATTGGAAAGTGCGTGTTGGAGATATGTCGTTGGATATAGCCAAAAGAAAAATCAGTGATCATGAAAACGGAGAAGCTTTCGAGTTTAATGTTTTTAATGAGCAACAAAGAATCGAAGAAATTCAAAATGCCGATATCGTTATATCTATGTTACCGGCACGTTTTCACCACCTGATTGCAGAACGATGTGTTGAGTTTGATAAGCATATGGTAACCGCATCTTATGTTTCAAAAGAAGTTCAGGCACTGAACGATCAGGCAGTTGCAAAAAATCTTTTGCTTTTAAATGAGATCGGGGTAGATCCGGGCATTGACCACATGTCGGCCATGAAGGTAATTGATGATATAAAAGACAAAGGTGGCAAAATGCTTGCATTCAAATCGAGCACAGGCGGCCTGGTAGCTCCTGAATACGATAATAACCCGTGGAATTATAAATTTACCTGGAATCCCAGGAATGTTGTTGTGGCAGGGCAATCGGTTGCACAATATATCGATCACGGCAAGTATAAATATGTTCCGTATCATCAGTTATTTAAGAGAACTGAAAACATGTCGATTTTAGATGTTGGAGAATTTGAAATGTATCCGAACCGCGACTCGTTAAGTTACCGAAAAACCTATGGACTGGAAGATATTCCAACCATATTGCGCGGCACTTTGCGTCGTCCGGGATATTGTAAGGGATGGGATATTTTTGTTCAGCTGGGTGTTACCGACGACACTTATACCATCGCTGATTCTGAGAATCTAACCTACCGGGAGTTCATTAACATGTTCCTACCTTACAACGAGAACGATCCTGTTGAGCAAAAACTTTGTGACTATGTAGGTCTTGAGATGAATTCAGAATCCATGGATCGATTAAAATGGCTTGGGATTTTTGAAGATACAAAAATTGGATTACCAGAGGCAACTCCTGCACAAATTCTCCAGAAATTATTGGAAGAAAAGTGGGCTTTAGGAGCCGAAGATAAAGATATGATCGTAATGCAGCATCAGTTTGATTATACATTGAATGG
>CAYVEW010000192.1:0-4330 GCA_964450375.1 uncultured Bacteroidales bacterium | reverse complement strand
ATATTTAAAAATGGAAAATGAAGAAATTAAAAATCGTTTAGCCGAAATCGAAAAACTGCTCATAGTAAAATAGAGATTCAAAATTGAATTTACACCTGTCGGGATTATTTTATTCTGACAGGTTTTTTATTTAAGAACTTTAGCATTCTTAATAATTCACTGTTTATTCTCATTCATCAAAAAAAATTGACACTTAAACGATTAAGTGCTAACTTACTATGATAATAAAAAATCCCTGATCATGAAAAAGTTAGCATTTATTTTACTGGCAATGGTTTGCGGTGGTTTTACCATTTTAGCCCAGTCGCCCGGATTATTTAATTACCAGGCAGTGGTTCGCAATTCCAATGGAGATCTGATGATAAACTCTGATATAAATTTCCGGATTTCCATTCGGGAAGGATCATCGGACGGAACCACGGTTTTTTCTGAAACCCATTTAGTACAGTCCAATTCATATGGGGTCTGTAATTTAAAAATCGGTGATGGGAATAACATTACCGGCAGTCTTTCAACGATCGACTGGAGTTCGGGCACGTATTTTTTACAAATCGAAACGGATGTTAGTGGTGGTGAAAGCTTCACCGAAACAGGCACTGTGCAGTTGCTATCGGTACCTTACGCCATGTATGCAAATGCAGTAAGTAACACGGATGATGCCGATGCCGACCCGACCAATGAGCTTCAGGACCTGACTTTCTCAGGCGATACCCTGAGTCTTGAGAATGGAAACCACATTATTTTCCCATACGATAGCAGCCACTGGGCGGTAAACGGACAAAGTATTTATTACAACACAGGAAATGTAGGTATCGGATCAAGTACACCCAGGAGTAAACTGGAAGTAAAAGCCGATGCCAGCTTTACCGTTGATGACACATTGTTTTCGGTAAAGGACAAAGACGGCAATATTGTGTTTGCAGTCTTTCCCGATGGAGCCAAGGTATATGTGAACGAAGGCGTAAAAGGCCGAGTGGGTGGTTTTGCCGTTACGGGGCGCAACCCAACGAAAGCACCACTTGCAGAAGAAGAATATTTACGTGTAACCCCTGACAGTACGCGAATCTGGGTAACGGAAGATCCCACCAAAGCTCGCGTAGGAGGCTTTGCTGTAACAGGCCGCAATCCCACCAAAGGTATGTCGGGCGATTACCTGGTGGTAACGAGCGATAGTACACGAATTTACATCAACGATACCACTACGGCAAAGCGCCGAGTGGGAGGTTTTGCGGTTACAGGCCGCAACCCGACGAAAGGCCCGAATGATGATTATTTAAGAGTAACCAGGGATAGTACGAGAGTTTATATTACAGAAAGTACAACAAAAGCCAGAGTAGGAGGCTTTGCGGTAACGGGCCGTAATCCAACAAAAGGTGTAGATTATGAGTTTTTAAAGGTTACTTCTGACAGTACACGAATCTTTACAAAAGATACAGTTAGTGGTTTTGGAATCGGAAATTTAAATACTGGAGCTGCTGAATCGTATCTAAAGTTAAATCCAAATAATTACTTGATAGGTCATAATAGTGGAAATAATTTAACTAAGGGTAAATATAATTCTTTTATGGGTTACGAAGCAGGTTACACCACCGATATAGGATCCAATAATATTTTTATGGGATATAAATCCGGTTATACAAATGATGAAGGTGATGGTAATCTATTTATTGGTAACGAAAGTGGATATTCCAATATGTATGGCAGTTCAAATGTATTTCTGGGTTACCAGGCTGGATATGGAAATACAGAAGGAGATTATAATACATACATAGGTTACAAGAGTGCTTATACTAGTTCAAAAGGTAGTTATAACACATTTATAGGATATCAATCTGGGACTTTAAATATTGGACAAAATAATGTATTTATTGGTTATATGTCAGGAGGTAATAGTCCTGCAGGCGAAAGCAATGTTTTTATTGGAAAGAATTCTGGTCTAAATAATAAAGGTCAATCAAATGTATTTATTGGAAATGAAACAGGAATTAATAATGAATTTGGTTTTAGTAATATATTTATTGGGAACTCATCTGGTAACTCTAATGTATCAGGAGATTATAATGTTTTTCTTGGACGTGATGCAGGGCGAGATAACCAAGATGGAAGTTTAAATGTATTTTTAGGTAATATGTCTGGACAGTCAAATATCTCTGGAACGGAAAATGTATATCTGGGAGATGAAAGCGGAAGGTTTGCAACTGGAGGAAGAAATATATTTTTGGGATGTAGAACTGGTAGCGGATCTGGAGTTGTTGGTGACGATAACATTTTTCTTGGTTATACAACAGGAACAAATGCGACAGGTTCAAATAATATTTACTTAGGAACAGATGTTGGTGTAAAGTCAACTGGTTCAAATAACGTATTTATTGGTAGTTCATTAGGGTATTTATCGACAGAATCAAATAGGCTTATATTAACTGATCTTATTAAAGGTGAGATTGATAATGATTTACTTTATTTAAATGCTCATGTAAATATAATGCAAGGAATAACAATTTGGAATACAGCAAGAACAGATGAAGGAACAGTAAGATATACAGGTACAGATTTCGAAGGAAGGAAAGGAAGTAATTGGGTGTCATTAACATCTGGAGGGTATTATATGCAAGCACCTGATTTAAATCCTTGGTATGCTGTTTATGTAGATGCTGATGGAAAAGTTGGAGTTGGATTAACAAATCCTTCAGATTGGTTACATATATGGTCTAATTCTTCTACATACAAAGGAATAAAGGTAAGTAATCCATATCCACACTTAGTTTTAGATGACCAAACATCAAGTGCCGACGATTATGAATTAATGGCTGATGGAAATACTTTTTACATAAGGCACGATGCAGGAGATGATGGAATATTTGAAAATTCAAGATTTACAATAAATTCGTCAGGAAATGTGGGAATTAAGAAAACAAGTGGTGGAGCAACTTTAGATGTTGGTGGTACATTACAAACAAGTGGTAATGTTGGTATTAACACATCACCTGGTAGTTACGCATTAGCAGTAAGTGGAACTACATATTTATCTGGAGTAACAGGAATAAATACTGCACCAAATAGTGCTTTTGGATTAAAAGTAACAGGGGGTTCAGTATATGCATTATCAGTTACAGGTTATACAGCTCTTGAGAATGTTGGAATAAATACATCACCAGTTTCAAGCTATGCATTGAATGTAAGTGGGAATTCTGCTTTATTTGGGAATGTAGGTATAAAGGATGTAGCAAGTGTAAGTTATGGTTTACAATTAGGAACTGGAACCACGCATGCTTTATATGCAAAAGGAAATATACATGCTACTGGTCGAATTACAACAACAAACAAAGTTGGTATTGGTGATATAACACCTTCGTATATGTTAAGCATATATGATAATAGTACAGAAGTATATGCAGCTGAAATTTTTAAAGATTATAACAGTAATGCATATGCAGGATTATTAATTAGAGCTGGAAGAGATGATGGAGATGGAACTAATATTTTAATTGGCTGTTTTAATGGAGCAGGTACTTATAAGGGGGGCTTAGCAATTGTAAATAATGGAAATGTACAATTAGTTACAAGTTCAGATCGTAGATTAAAAGATAAAATTGTTGACACAAAATTAAATGCATTGAAAATTGCTACAGACTTAAGAGTTGTTGATTTTGAGTATAAAGATAGCCCAGGAATAGAAAGGTTAGGATTTATAGCTCAAGAAGTTGAAAAAGTTTATCCACGTATGGTCTCCTATAACGATTCTGAGGATATTTTTGAAATTAGCCAGATGGAACTCATACCTGTGCTTACCAAAGCAATCCAGGAACAAGATGAAAAAATCACAAAGCTTGAAAAAGAAAACAAAAATCTTAAGTCAGAAAATGAAGAAATAAAAGCTCGTTTAACAGAAATCGAAAAATTGGTCAAGACAAAATAAAGATTTAAAATTGAATTTACACCTGTCGGAATTATACTATTCTGACAGGTTTTTTATTTAAGAACTTTAGCATTCTTAATAATTCACTGTCTCTATTCTCATTTATCAAAAAAAATTGACTCTTAAACGATTAAGTGTTAACTTACTATGATTATAAAAATTCCCTGATCATGAAAAAGTTAGCATTTATTTTACTGGCAATAGTTTGCAGTGGTTTTACCATTTTAGCCCAATCGCCCGGTTTATTTAATTACCAGGCAGTGGTTCGCAATTCCAGTGGAGATCTGATTATAAACTCTGACATAAATTTCCGGATTTCCATTCGGGAAGGATCATCGGACGGAACCACGGTTTTTTCTGAAACCCAGTTAGTACAGTCCAATTCAAACGGAGTCTGTAATTTAAAAATCGGTG
>CAYVEW010000191.1:0-4341 GCA_964450375.1 uncultured Bacteroidales bacterium | reverse complement strand
AAGTCAGAAGACCTGCCATAAACCAAACATTTGTAGCTTTCGGATAAAAAGCGACGGTGTATTAAAACCACACCAATCGAAAATCCTTTTATATCCTGTTAGTTATAAATGATTAAATCAAATAAGGATTTAAATCATTTGTACTAATGAATTTTTGGAAATACATATTTTTTATTACTCTTATCGGAGTTAGCAAGGCATATTCTATTGAAGATCCAATAAGTATTCCTGTTGATACCATTTTATTAAAAGAGGTAGAAGTTAAAGCAAATAAACTTGCTCATTTTACTACAGGTGCAAAAATGCAGGAAATTAATCCTGTGGTAATCAACGAATATAATTCATCGAATTTATCGGAACTACTGTCTCAAATTACATCAGTTTCAGTAAAATCTTATGGTTTAGCCGGCCAGAGTAGTATTTCGCTGCGTGGTTTGCACTCAAAACACACCGCTGTTTTATGGAATGGTTTGAATTTGCAAAACACCATGAATGGAGGATTCGATATGAACTCATTTCCGACATTTTTTATCGATGGTATTAGCGTTCAGCATGGCGGTTCGGGGGCTTTGTTCGGGAGTGGAGCCGCTTCGGGAGTAATTCACTTAAATAACAGCTTAAAATTAGACAGTAGCTTTACCTTCGAATTTCAACAAGGGATATCAAGCTATTCGAATTTATTTGAAGGGGTTAAGCTTAAATATAGCAACAAACAATTTGCCAGTGCTACAAGAGCATTTTATAAATACGGCAAAAATGATTTTGAATATGTGAATACTCAACAATTTGGAAATCCAACCATCAGACAGGATAATGCAAGCAGCAATCAGTATGGCATATTGCAATCCAATATTTTCAAGATCAACAATTCTCAAAAAATTTCTACGGATGTATTAGCGCAAAAACATTACCTGGAGATTCCTACACGAACTACCGGCACCAGCAGCGGGCAAAACCAGGATACTGAAACTTTAAAAATTTCAACGGTGTGGAATCGCAACGGGGAGATTTCATCGTGGTATTCCAGGTTTTTCTATAACTACGAATCATTGGTTTATCGCGATCCGGATATTAGCCTTGTATCAGAAATGAAACATTTTTCACTTGTTGGCGAAATCGAAAATAAACTCTCAATACGTAATTATGGCTTGTTAAATCTGGGTTTAAACCATACTTACGAAAGAGTGAATACGAGTAATTATGGTAAAATCCGGTTTAGAAATCGCACATCGCTTTTTTCATCATTAAAGCTTTTTACTCCCAACGAAAAACTATCGGCTATTTTGAGTTTACGTAACGAACTAATTGATAATAAGCTGGCTCCTTTTACCTATTCTTTAAGCCTGAATTTTTTACCTTTCGATTTTATACAAGCCTACGGAAATATATCACGCACTTACAATAATCCAACATTTAACGATTTATATTGGTTCCCGGGTGGCGACAGCTCACTGGAGCCTGAAGATGGCTGGAGTTGGGATCTTGGAACAAAGCTTGATTTTGGATACAAGAGAAACAAAATTTCCTTAGATCTTACTTATTTTGAATCTCGCATAAACAATCACATTATTTGGTTGCCCGACATTACAGGCGACTGGTCGGCCACAAATATAGAAAAACTGCGTTCGAGAGGAGTTGAATCCGCTCTAACATATCAGCACCAAATCCGAAATTATCAGTTTAATTTAAATTTAAGATATACCTATACCAAATCGACCTACGAGGAATCTGGCGATATTGAATTTGAAAGCATAGGCAAACAGTTAATCTACATTCCATTGCATAAAGCTTATGCCGGCATGTCGGTTTCGTATAAAAAAATCTATATAAAATTCTATAATAATTATGTTGGTGAGCGCTACACGTCCAAAAACAATTCTAAGTCAATAGAACCCTATTTATTGTCTGATTTAGCTTTGGGAACAAAAGCACAAATAAAATCATCCAGTTATTATTTCAGTTTTAAAATAAATAACCTGTTTAACGTTCAGTACGAAGTAATGGCCTATTATCCAATGCCATTAAGGTATTATTCTGTAAACATTACATATCAATTAAATAAACCTAATAATTAATCTTGAAATGAAAAAAATGAACTTAAAACAATGGATAGTAATATTACTGTCGTTACCATTATTTTTTTACGCATGCGATGATGATGAAAAAGCAAAACCGGGAGCATATGAAAATGGTGCATTTATTGTAAACGAAGGAAACATGGGATCGGGTGACGGTTCTGTAAGTTTTTATAGTTACAAATCCGATTCTGTGTTCAACAATATATTCGAAGCAGTAAACGGGCGTGTTTTGGGAGATGTAGTTCAATCAATAAGCTTACACGAAAATAATGCATATATCGTTGCAAATGCATCGAATAAGGTGGAAGTTGTTAACGCTACTACTTTCGAAGAAACCGGAGTTATTGGCGATATAAATGGACCGCGTTATTTTTTGGGGGTTGATAAAAACAAAGCTTATGTATCGCAATGGGGAGATAACGGAGCCGTGAAAGTGATCGATTTATCAACTTTGACGGTAGTAAAAACTATTTCAACCGGTGCCGGATCAGAAAAAATGATTTTACACAACAACCAGGTATATGTTGCCAACAGCGGCGGACTAATCAATAATAACACCGTGAGCGTTATTGATCCCACAACTGACGAGGTGATTAAAACCATTACCTTAAACGGTGACTCTCCACGCGATTTTGTTGTAGATGCAAACGAAAACATCTGGGTTCTTTGTGCTGGTTATCAAGATTATTCAAACTGGCCTGATATAGGACACACTGCATCTAAGCTTATAACAATTGATCCTACAAGCAATGAAGTGATCAGTTCTATTATAATTGGCGAAACAGTTCATCCCACACATCTGGAAGTAAATAATACCGGAGATCAACTGTTTTATGGCGGTGGATACGGTTTTAACGGTGTTTATAAAATGAATATCACCGATACAGATATACCTTCAACACCTTTAATAAACAAAGGCTTTTACGGTTTTAACATTAATCCCGAAACCGGAAATATCTTCGCATTGGAAACTGCCCTTGATTATGTGAGCAATGGTAAATTATACCGTTACAACACATCCGGAGATTTATTGGGAGAATACAAAGTTGGTGTGGGGCCTAACGGAGCTGCCTTTAAGAAATAACCAAAATGGTGGTTAAAAATAACAAAGCATTATTTAACTGGAGTGGAGGCAAAGATTCATCACTTTGCCTTCACCAGGTTTTAAGCAATAAATTATTCGATGTTCAGTTTCTACTTACCACACTAAATGGCAAAAACAAACGCATTTCAATGCACGGTGTTGCCGAAGAGTTACTTGATAAACAATCAGAATCAATTGGTATTCCGATAAAGAAAATCCATTTACCAGAATTTCCTTCAATGAATGAGTACGAGGAAATTATCTCTAAATTTCTTACGGATGTAAAATCCATGGATATTCATATTTCTGTTTTTGGTGATATCTTTTTAGAAGATTTAAGGGAATACCGCGAAAAACAACTGGCAAAGAAAGGATTTAAAGCAGAATTTCCATTATGGAAAAGAGACACCACAGAAGTTGCAATGGATTTTATCGAAAAAGGCTTTAAAGCGATTGTGGTTTCTGTTGATGGACGCTATCTGGATAAATCATTTGCAGGAAGAATTTATGATGAATCATTTTTAAATGATTTACCAGAAAATGTGGATCCTTGCGGCGAGAATGGCGAATTTCATAGTTTTGTTTTCGATGGCCCCATATTTAAGACACCCATTCAATATAAAAAAGGAAAAATTGTTTATAAAGAATACAAATCGCACAGTACGGATAAACCTAATGAAAATTTCGGGTTTTGGTACTGCGACATAATTTCTTCATAATGGCAAAAGTAATATTCATAAGCGGTGGGCAGCGATCAGGAAAAAGTAGTTATGCAATGCAAAAAGCCCTGGAACTTTCTGCTAATCCTGTTTATCTTGCCACTTCGCGGATTTGGGATCAGGATTTCAAAAATCGTGTAGAAAAGCACAAGCAAGATAGATCAGACCAATGGACTAATATTGAAGAAGAAAAACAAATCAGCAATCATGATTTAACAGGTAAAACGGTTGTTATTGATTGCATTACACTCTGGTTAACAAATTACTTTTCAGATAATAATTTCGATGCGGAAGAAAGCTTAAAGCAGGCAAAACTGGAATGGTATAAATTCATCAATCAGGATTTAACTGTTTTTGTTATTTCAAACGAACTTGGTATGGGAATTCATGCCGAAACTGAAAGTGCCAGAAAATTTACCGATTTACAAGGTTGGATGAATCAGCACATTGCCCAAAATGC
>CAYVEW010000190.1:0-4355 GCA_964450375.1 uncultured Bacteroidales bacterium | reverse complement strand
TTATCATCAGAAAATTGCATGAAGATAGCAGAATTGTAACCGGGCCAAACCGCTGTATTAAACCGCGGATCGCCTTTAATGCTTTTTGCGGTTACCTGCTCAATAACCTGATAATCCTTTATTTTATTTTCTTCGAGAACTTTTAATAAAGGTTCGCGAACGCTTACGTTGCATGTTACATAGATCATTTTCATAGTTTGAAATATTGTATTTATTAATGTAATTAGGCGCTGAAGGGTTAAACGTTGCACCCAAAACCATTCGTGAATAGTAAATAAAATATCTATATGATGCCAGAAGGCTTAATGTAGTAGTAAAAACTACAACTCCAACAATAGGAATTGACAACCTGGTTGTCCCTACTGAATTAAATAGAATCAAAATTATAAAAGATATAATTATGCTTAAAGCTAGATTTCGGCAAAAAACATATAAAATAAAAAATGATTCGAGATGTTCTTTTTGGTAATCACTACACTCTTTAAATGCCTTATTTTTAGCAGTTTGAAAAACTAAATTATTATAATCAACAAAACAAAGATCTGTCTCAGCATTTATTGTTCTTTCAAACCGCTTTGCTCTGTAAATCAAATCGTCTTTTATTTTCTTATGATGCGCCAACCTTATACCCCAAACAGAGCCATTGTTAAGTAGGTAATACGATGGTAGTTTAATCCAACCAAGTTTTAAAACAATTGTCTCAAAACTATCGGCTAAAAAATCGATTAGAACTCCTATAATAAACGCACCACCAAGCAGAATTGCTGTATATAAGCTGAATACCTTGGAAAAACCTTCTATAATAAAAGTCGCACCAGAAATAATAAAACTAACCGGAAGTAAAACTATACATCCCTGAATGATTTGTAAAACGATATTTTTAAAACTAAAACCAGTCATTTTTTTATTTTATAATTAGAACTCTTCCTTTTCCAATGGTTTTATTGTTCTTTTTTACATCAACTAGGTAAAGGCCAGCAGGTAAATCTGCAACAGATACCTCAAACTTCCCATCTGCATAATTTTTAAAATCAAATTGAACCGTTTTTCCAGTGGCATCAATTAATGAAATAAAAAGTCTATTTTCAAGTTCTTTATTTTCAATAATTTGAATAGTTAGGATATCCTTTGTCGGATTGGGAAACAATAGTAATTTGTAATTTTCCTTGTTTATGTTATGAATGGAATTGACTATAGTAAAATTAGCAATTAAATTTCTGTCTGCTTCTGCAGTAAAGTTATATAACTGATTTGTTGAAACCTCCGTTCCATTTTCAGTCCAGTTTACAAATGAGTAACCCGTGTTTGGTGTTGCAGTTAACTCCACAGTCGTATTGTAATTGTAGTTCCCTTCACCAGTAATGTTTCCTCCTTCTGCCGGATTGGCTGATGTTGTTATAGAGAAAGATTGTAAAACAAAATTGGCAACCAGATTTCTGTCTGCTTCTGCCGTAAAGCTACATAACTGATTTGTTGAAACCTCTGTTCCATTTTCCGTCCAGTTTACGAATGAGTAACCCGTGTTTGGTGTTGCAGTTAATTCCACAGTCGTATTGTAATCGTAGTTCCCTTCACCAGTAATGTTTCCTCCTTCTGCCGGATTGGCTGATGTTGTTATAGAGAAAGATTGTAAAACAAAATTGGCAACCAGATTTCTGTCTGCTTCTGTCGTAAAACTATATGTCTGATTTGTTGAAATTTCCGTTCCATTTTCTGTCCAATTCACAAAAACATACCCGATAGAGGGTACAACTGAAAGCTCTGCTGTTGATCCACTATTATATGTTCCTGTTCCGTTTATAGTTCCAGCGTTTTCGGGATTTGTACTAGCGGAAACCGTATATGTTTGTTGTTCAAAATTAGCGAATAAATTATTCCTTGTGTTTTCAACGATAAATGTGTATGTTGAATTTGTTGAAACTTCAACACCATCTTCTGTCCAGTTAACGAATTTATAACCAGCAGCCGGTATGGCAATCAGTTCAGCAGATTCTCCGTAATCATACCATCCGGTTCCTGTTATTGTACCCCATACACTAATGTTTGGTTCAGCATAAATACTAAAGGATTGTTTTTCAAAATTTGCTACGAAACTTCTGTCTCTATCAACATAAAAATTATTATCAGCATACTCCCATTCCCAACCTACACTTCCTTCTTCCGTCCATTTTGCAAAGTTGTAACCGGTTGATGGAATTGCAAATAATTGTGCATATGAACCATTGCCATATTCTCCGGTACCAGTAACAATTCCTCCTTCTATAGGATTAGTATTAGCCGTAATATAATGGGTAAGGCCAAAATTAGCTATTAAATTTCTGTCACAATCAACAGTAAAGCTATACGTTGCATCTGTTGAAACAACAACACCATTTTCTGACCAGTTAATGAAAGTATATCCAGAGGCAGGAATTGCTGTTAACTCGGCAGTTGCACCTATATTATAAACTCCGGAACCACTTATTGTGCCCCCTTCTGGGATATTAGGTTCTGCCAAAATTGTAAAAGTTTGAATTTTAAAATTAGCAATAAGAGTCCTGTTTTGGGTAACTGTAAAACTATAAATTGTATCCAATGAAACGACATTATCATTTTCAGTCCAGTTGTCAAATTGAAATCCAATGGCGGGAGTAGCCTTTACATATGCAATGGCACCATAATCATAGACACCTGTTCCAGATGCTGTTCCTGTATTTTCCGGATAAACATTTAAAGAAATATTGTGTTGCGGAATATCTTGCTTTTTGAAGAAATACGTATAATAATTTATTGAATCCTCTGCCATGACAACGATACTGTCTTGTTCACTTAAATTGATAATGGAACCATCAGGAATGGATAACCTTGAATTTTCTGCATGAATGAAGATTGGATTTATATAATTTGCTGTATCATCAAGAAAAAAAGTAATTGTATCATCCGAAATTACAGCTGCACCCATTCGATAAGGGATTAAAACAGTGTCAATACTAGCTGCAGTTTTTAATCCATAAACCTTTTTATACCATAATGTATCTGTGTAATATAAGTTTGAAATTTCGTTGTATTTAGCAACATCAACACTTGAATATCTAGCCCGGGCTTGTTGCATAATTTCCCTGTACTGTGCTGTAGTATCAGAACGAGTGTAGGATTGTATTAAACTACTGTAGTTTGTGTAGGTGTAAGTTGTATCATCAGGCCTATATAGCCAGGTTAGAGGGAAAAATTTAGCATATAACTTTCCGCCCGTATAACGCACAATTTCGTCCCCGATAAAGCCGTCCATCTTAATGGAATCCAGCTCAGTATCGGAGATTAATACTTCATTTCTGGGGATTTCCACATCATTTAATTCATCTATTGTTGCGTAAATATCATCTCCATGCAGCATGGTGAAATGTTCTGTAGGAAAATTAATTGCAACATGGCTTCCGATACTTTTAGGTAAAACAGGTATGTTAATAATACGGAGTACATTTCGATAAAAGGTTGCAGCACCACCACAACCTCTGATATAGTGACCAAATTCTCCCGTATTTATATAGGAAGTACCTGTAATTACACGTTCAACCGGAGGCCATCCATTGTATTGCCATGTATTTATTAAATCTTCAGATTCAGTTCCAAAAAAGGAAGTTCGATGCACTAACTTGTACCTGCTCCATTGAATTAATCTTTCGATTGTTTCATTTCTTGTTTTACCAATTATGATATTGTTCAATAAGAATTGATATGTAAATACTGGGTTGGTAGGAGTTGAATAGATTCCAAAAGATGACAAATAAAAGTCAATCATTTTTTCTACATCGAAAAAATCGTACACGTACTCCTGCGAAAGGTCGGATAATCTCCAGGGCACTCTATTGCTAAAATCTATGTAGATTGAGAATGCTGTGTAGGCATAATACACGTTCCACAGAACTGAGTCGGGATAAGTTGCTAACTCAGGAGCATTGGGGGTTAGATTTGCTGCATAAATGTCAGGAAAATCAAAATTTCCTGTTTCAATCAGGCTTTTTACATAGTTTTCAACCTTTAACATATCTTCGGGCTGATTAAAATCTATTGCAGCTCCAACATTAGGGTTAGTAACAAAATATTTTGCTATTGAGAAATTTTGCTGAGCACTAAGGTTAAAGGTTAAAAACAAACAGAAAAGAGCAGTAGGTAGTGATTTTCTAATCATATCAAAATAGTTTTAATACAACAATTTGCCTTAAGTAAATTTAAACATTTTTAGCAAATTAATATCTGCTCTTTAACATTTATATTATTAGTTATATATATTATAGGTATTTATAATGTTTTACTACAAACTTTTTCTGTGAAAAATTGAATATATCGTTGGCACCAATATCAAGGTAATTACCGTT
>CAYVEW010000189.1:0-4390 GCA_964450375.1 uncultured Bacteroidales bacterium | reverse complement strand
AGCTTTCGGGATTGGTTCTTTCATCAAGGAAAGAACAAATAGTAACATAACTACAAAAATAAACATTAATATTTACAGCCCACTCGAATCATGAACTGAGAGGTTTTATAAGTGTACGAATATGTACATTTCCGAACGGCAACGTACGAAATTTGCTGTGTTAAAAGCTTGCAGAAAGATTATAATGTGCACATATACAGTGATATAAAACTATTGGCATGCAAGTTGGTTTGATTGTTTAGGAATAATAAAAAAAGTCTGATTATGTTAAAAAATTATATCAAAATTGCATTCAGAAATTTAATCTCTCAAAAATTCTTTTCGCTAATTAATATATTAGGTCTGGCAGCTGGTATTGCTGCAACGGTATTATTGTTATTGTATGTTCAACACGAATTAAGTTACGATAAATTTCATAAAAATTATGAGAATACCTATAGGCTTATTTCATCCGTAAAGCAAGGTGATGCCGACCCAATGGTGGTACCTGTGGCTCTTGCAAATGCGGCAGAAGTTATTAAAACAGAAATGCCCGAAATACAGGCTGCATGTAAACTTGATCAGCGAAATGGTAATGTTACCGTAGAAGAAAATATTTTTTCAAGGCAACAATACTTTTTTGTGGATAGTACTTTTTTTGATGTATTTAGCTTTAAAGCTTTAGCAGGAAATTGTTCCGATGCATTATACAGCCCCGGAAACATTGTAATTACCAAAGACGCCGCAAAGCGATATTTCGGAAATCTGGATGTATTAAATAAACAATTAGAAATTGATGGGAGTGATTATACGGTTAAATGTATTATTGAATCGATTCCTGCAAACTCACATTTTGATTTCGATTTTTTGACTTCCTTTAAATCCATATCGAATTTAGATTCATACTATGGTAACCGGGGATTTGGTTTTTATTCTTATTTTGTTGTAAATAAAAATGCAAATCCTGATCAATGGAAGCAAAAGCTGATCGATATTAGTAATGAGAATATTAGAAAACGTTTTAAGGATGAAGGAATGGAAAGTGCATTCGAAATACATACTGAAGTTCAGGCTTTAAGCGATATTCATTTGCATTCAGATTATAACTGGGAAATTGCTCCACAAGGAAATATTCGCAATATCTATATTTATTCTTTTCTGGCATTTTTTATCATCATTATTGCCATAATTAACTTTGTAAATCTGGTTACTGCGCGATCTGAAACCAGGGCGAAAGAAATTGGTTTACGAAAAGTGATCGGAGCACAACGAAATAATATAATAAAACAGTTTTTGGGTGAGGCGGTTATTGTCTCATTTATTTCATTAATTATTTCATTAATTATTATTGAGATTTTTATTGATCCGTTTAGCTATTTGGTAAACAGAGAGTTAAATTTAGATTATTTGAATATATCACTCATTGGTTTCTTTATTATCCTGGCAATTGTAATCGGATTATTAGCAGGAGCTTACCCTGCTATTTATTTATCAAAGTTTAATCCGGTGCGTATCATCAAAGGAGTTACTAAAAAAGGCGGAAGTAACGAATACCTGAAAAAGGGATTGGTTATTTTTCAGTTCTCCATAGCCATCTTCTTAATCATTTCGTTACTTATAATGAATTTGCAGATGCGATTTATAAAATCAAAAGATTTGGGTTTTGATAAAGAACAAATCATTGTAGTAAATAATCTTCGGCCAGAGATATATCGGGATCTTGACGTAATAAAATCAGAACTAAAAAAAATAACAGATGTTGTTTCGGTAAGTGGCTCTCAGAGTATTCCCACCAGTAATAATATGGTACAGAATACATACAAAAGTGGCGATGATCCAAACAACTCAATTGTGATGAACGAAATGGCGGTTCAGGATGATTTTATTGAAACTTATGGAATTAAAATAAAAGAAGGCAGAAGTTTTAACCAGGAATATCGCACCGATACGTTTTCCTTTATTGTGAACGAAACTGCAGTGAAGAAGTTGGATTTAAAAAATCCAATCGGAGAAAAAATATTTGTATGGAAAACGGAAGGGAAAATTATTGGTGTAATGAAAGATTTTCATTTCAGATCATTTCATCAGGAAATAGAACCTTTGGTGATTACCAAATACCGTAATTATATCTCATTTATATCTATAAAAGTAAATTCGGATAACCTAAGTAAAACTTTAGAAAATATTGAAGGTATTATCAATAGATTTAATAATGGCTATGAGTTTACGTACTATTTTATGGACGACCGCTTAAGTAATTTATACCAGGAAGAAGAACGCAGCAACAAACTAAACTTATTCGGTTCGGTATTGGCTATTATTATTGCCATGCTCGGAATATTTGCTTTAACTTCTTACACCGTAATTAAAAGAACAAAAGAAATAGGTATTAGAAAAGTAATGGGCACGCCGGTTAGTAAAATTCTTATAATGCTCTTAACGGATATTTCGAAGTGGGTTTTGCTGGCTAATATCATTGCATGGCCTTTGGCATATTACTTTATGCGTAATTGGCTTGCAAATTTTGCTTATAAAATTGAAATAACTAGTTGGATGTTTTTGGCCGGATCGGCAATTGCATTTATTATCGCGATTATTACAGTTTTGGCATTGGCTTACAATGCAGCTACTGCAAATCCTGCCGAATCTTTGAGAAACGAATAATAAAAAATTAAGATATCATGTTTAGAAATTATTTACATACAGCATGGCGAAATATAATGCGCGAAAAAGGTTTTAGCCTGATTAATATTGCTGGTTTATCAATTGGTATTGCATCGTGTATTTTAATAATGCTTTTCGTTCAGGATGAACTAAGCTACGATCGCTTTCATAAGAATTCTGAAAACATATACAGAGTGTATATCGAAGGTAAGTTTGGGAATAATGCCATAAAAAGTCCGTTTACTTCGAACTTAATGGCACCCACCATGCAGGAAGAATTAGCTGATGCACTTTTGGCTACCCGTTTTTTCGATGTAAGCAGGCGTATTGTAAAATACGAAGATAAGTCATTCGTTGAAAAACGCTTTTTCTATGGCGACGAAAACTTTTTCAAGTTATTTTCTTTTCCGTTAATTAGCGGAAGCCCCGACGAAATTCTTAAAAAACCCAACACAATTGTTATTACCGAATCCACGGCAAAAAAGTATTTTGGCGATGATAACCCACTCGGTAAAATGCTATTAATTGAAGGGAAACAGCCATTCGAAGTAACTGCTGTTTGCCAGGATGTTCCGGGAAATTCGCACTTTCATTTCGATCTAATCGCATCCATTTCGTCTACTGAGGTTAGTAAAAACACGTATTGGGTGCAAAACAGTATGTATACTTATTTTCAATTAAAAGAAAATACTGATTTAACAGCATTTCTGTCAAATTTAAATCAATTTGTTGAAAAATATGTCGGGCCCGAAGTGGTTAAATTAATGGGGATTGATCTGGAAGAATTTTTGAACTCCGGCAATAGTTATGGTTATAGAATTCAACCCATAGAAGATATTCATTTAAAATCAAACTTGCAGGACGAGATTGAACCCAATGGAAGCCTTGCAACAGTATATTATTTTATCGTAATTGCCATTTTTATTTTGGTAATTGCCTGTATTAATTTCATGAATCTTGCCACTGCTAAATACTCAAACAGGGCAAAGGAAGTAGGTATTCGAAAAGTAATTGGTTCGGCTCGCATTCAGTTAATTACGCAGTTTTTTATTGAATCAATTATGCTTAGTGGTATAGCACTTTTACTAGCAATTGCTTTGGTTGAAATTAGCTTGCCTTTCTTTAATCACATCACTTTAAAAGCATTAAATATATATTATTTTTCATCCTGGTGGATTGTACCTGCTTTTCTGGGGTTTGCCATTTTGGTTGGTGTATTGGCCGGTTCATATCCATCGTTTATTTTGTCGGCATTTAAACCAATTAAAGTGTTAAAAGGGAACTTAAACCTGGGACTCAATAACACGCGACTGCGCAGCGTACTGGTTATTTTTCAATTTGTTATAACCATTGTTCTGTTTGTAAGTACCATTGTTATTTATAGTCAAATAAACTATTTAAATCATAAAAATCTTGGATTTACGAAAGAACATGTGTTGGTAGTAAACAGAGCTTACGATTTAGGAAATGATTACCAGGCATTTAAAAACGAGTTGTTAAATAATCCCGAAATACAGAATGTATCTACTTCATCATCAGTTCCGGGACGCCCCTTCGATGGAAGTACCATGCAACTGGAAGGAGCACCCCGGGAAGATTTAGTGCCTTTGTCAATTTATTATACCGATTACGATTTTCAGAAAACTCTCAAAATAGAGTTGGCACAGGGTAGGTATTTTTCAGAAGATTTTCCTTCAGATTCAATGGGAGTAGTAATTAATGAAATTGCAGCCAAACGTTTAGGTAC
>CAYVEW010000188.1:0-4430 GCA_964450375.1 uncultured Bacteroidales bacterium | reverse complement strand
CAATGCATTAGCATCTGCAGATGTCTCGGGTAAATATACCTTACAGTGGAAAGAAACCAACTGGAGATGTTCTGATTCGGCTCAGGTTGAGATCTATTATTATTTACCGCTCGATTCAGTTATTGCAGGTAAGGATACTGTATTAAACTACGAAACAGAATTTCAGCTGGAAGGGTTTACATATGATCCGGACGAAGAGCTTCTACTCGATGTTATTCTTGATTTAAAATGGGAAGAAATTACCAATTTACTAGAACTGGTCGATAAAGTTCAGACTGGAGAAAAATATGATTTAAACAGTTTATCTTCCTACTATGGTTCGAAGCTTAAATGTGTTTACACTGTTACAAAAGGAGTTTGTGATCCGGTGTCGGATACAGTACTAATCACAATCAATGATATTTTTGTGCCGGAGAGTATAGGATTTACCCCCAACGGCGATGGCGATCATGAGCATCTAAAATTTGATGGACTGGAAAGGGCAGAATCTAACGAACTAATAATTTTTAACCGTTGGGGAACAGAAGTTTACAGAAAAGTTAATTTTTCCAATGAGCCTGGTTGGGATGGTAAAAATATGAACGGAAATGATTTACCAGACGACACATATTACTGGATTTTACATCATACCAAGAAAAATGGCGTTAAAGAAACGAATAGAGGATTTGTTGTAATTAAAAGATGATTAAAAAAATAAAAATACTGATCATATTATTCATAATTCCTGTTTTTCTGGTGGGACAAGAACAGGATCAGGAAGTAAACTATAAAATCGGCCAGCGTTACGAGCCGGTGTATAGCCAGTATTGGGTTAATGGTTTGGCAATTAATCCTGCCTATGCCGGTAGTCGCGAGTGTTTTAGTAATATTATTCTGTACCGTAACCAGTGGATGGGATTCCCCGGTTCACCAGAAACACTCACATTAAGCAGTCATTTACCTTTTAAGGATGAAAAAAATGCTGTTGGATTATTTCTTTTCGGCGAAACCATAGGTGTTACCGATTATTACGATATTTATGGGAACTATGCATTCAGGTTTAATGTAGGTTCCGGAAGACTATCGCTGGGCTTAAAAGCGGGCGTAACATTATTTCAGGGCAATTATTCTGATCTTACTACCGATCCGGAAGGAATGGTAACTTCTGATGATGCATTAAATAATGAATCGGAAGTGTTTCCAAACTTTGGTGTGGGTGCATATTATTACTCAGATCGATTTTATTTCGGAATCTCGGTTCCTAAATTACTATCTTACGAATTAATAAACTCCGAAAAACAAATGTCGATCGGGCCCGATAATTACGATTTTTTGGTTACAGGAGGTGTTTTAATAGGTAAATCCGAGACTTTAAAATTTAAACCATCTTTTCTTTTCAGGTACCGATTAGATAATACTTATCAGATTGATATTGGAGGAAATTTCATTCTATATGATCAGTTCTGGATAGGAGGATCGTACAGGTATAACGACGAAATTGTTTTTATGGCTGAATACCAGTTGTCAGATCAAATTCGGGCAGGAGTAGCTTATGATATAGCAGTTAGCGATTTTGCAAGCCAGCATAGCGGTTCGCTTGAAATTATTTTACGATACGATTTTAGATATAAAATTAGAGCTGTAAATCCAAGATATTTTTAAATGAAACTAGTTAGAAACATAATCATCTTTTTTGCATTTTATTTCTTAACTTCTGCGGTTAATGCACAGGATTATACCATTACGCTGTTGCCATTTAGTACAGAAAAATATCATGAATTTGCACCTGTTTATTATCGTGGCGATATTGTATTTTGTTCGAACCGCAAAAATTCTTTATTTATTGATTATACAGATGAAAGAGAAAATATGCCTTTGCTGGATTTATACCTAGTTGAACCAACCGGGAGAAATGAATGGGGTAAGGCCGAAATATTTGATAAATCCTTAACAACTTATTTTTACGAAGGGCCTGCAAGCTTTAACGATCGTGGTAGTGAGGTTTATTTTACCAGAAATAATAATGTAAAAAAGAAAATAGGGAATTCAATTGATCGTAATAATAAATTGGGAATTTATTATTCAAAGTATAGTAGAGTAAATGGTTGGAGTGAGCCTGAACCGTTTAAATACAATAATCCCGAATTTAACTTTGCACATCCTTCCTTAAGCGAAGATGGAAATTCTCTTTATTTTGTGTCGGATATGGAAGGTGGTTTCGGTGGTACAGATTTGTACGTGAGTGAAATGGTAAATGGAGAGTGGGGTGCACCTGAAAATCTTGGACCGATTATTAACACCGAAGGAAATGAGTATTTTCCTTTTATACACAGTACCGGGCGGTTATATTTTTCTTCTGATGAGCACGAAAGCATGGGTCGTTTAGATATATTTTATTCCGAACAGGTAAATGGAGAGTGGCATAAACCCATTGCAATGGACCCTCCTGTTAATTCGCGTTATAACGATTTCGGATTAATTATTGATGCTTTTAATAAAAGCGGCATGTTCAGTTCCGACAGACAACGGCATTCTGATGATATTTTTTCGTTCACACCTTTGTATCCCATGTTCGATAACTCTGCCCGACAAGTGGAAAATGATTATTGTTATGTTTTGTATGAGGCAGGAATGGAAAATCCAGACTCGTCGATGTTCGATTTTGAGTGGAACTTTGGCGATGGCAAAAAAGCTCGCGGCATTGAAGTAGAGCACTGTTTTAACGGCCCCGGAGATTATACAGTTGAACTGAATGTGATCGATAAGTTAACTGGCGATGTTTATTACACACAAGCTACATACGATTTAGAAATTACCGATGTTGAACAAGTATATATTAACGCTCCTGATACGGTGCAGGTTGGAGAAGAGATACAATTTGATGGTTATCAAACAAACATTACTGATTTTGAAATTTCTCGTTATTACTGGGATTTTGGAGATGGAAGAAAAACACGCGGAGTAAAGGCGACTCATATTTATACCAATGTAGGAAATTATATTGTTCAGCTTGGAGTAGTAAGTCGCGACGACCGGGATGGAAATTCCGAAAAGCGTGGTGTTTATAAAAGTATTGTTGTTATGCCTTCGTCCAGAGAAAGAAATCGAAGGGGAAATGATTAGTACTTAAAGAAAAATATTTTGTTACATAAAAAAACAAAGACAGATAGAACTATGAAGCAGATTTTTGCATTACTGTTGATTTTAGGAACGGCATTTCATTTAAATGGCCAACCCGTTCCTGCTGAGGACGAGAATATCCCAAATCTGATGACATTTGGCCCAAAAGCAGAAACATCATGGGGTGATGATGATTTCTCACAAACATTTTTCTTTTTGATCCCTACCGAACACACCAGTCCAATTTTTATTCGTGTTTTCGATCCGGATTGTGGTGGCGAAATCGACGAAATTAATGGTTTTTGGGATACTAAAATAACCTATTCGGTATATGGTGGTGTGGGATCTTTTTCAAACGAAGATGCAAAAGGAATAGACCCAACCGGAGAATACAAAAGTGGAAACATGCTTGCTACAAAAACGTTTGGGGAAAATCCTCGATACGACAACAATTGGTATACCTTTGGGCCTTTTAATCCGACCGAAGGCGAACTGGATGAAAAATATGGTGGTTACATATTTAAAGTAATTTGTGAAGGAGTAGCTGGTGACGACGGAAATATGTATCAGTATTTTTTAAGTACTTCACAAACAGAAAATAAGCGAATAGAAGGAGCTAATGCCTTCGCTTACGAATATAGTTTCCGGATGCATAACGATCCAAACGAAGTATCTCATATTTATCCATATGTTGATGACCGGACCATATCTGTTGAACAGAAAAACTTCGATTGGGATAGCGATGGCCTTATTCGTGTTGTTTCTGTTGCCAGAGCCGGGTTGCCGTGTAAAGTTTCGGCTGATGATAAATGGGAACAAAATCAATTTAAAATTCTGGAAGAAGAAATAAATACATCATTAGACTTTCAGTTTATTAAAAGAAAATCGCCTCCTGTAAAAAATAACAATGTGGTTATTTCGGTGAAAAACCAATATGGCGAATTACTACCATTTTACACCATACCTATTGGTGGTGTACCAAAATATAAGTATTCTATCGGAGTTAAAAAGAAAACAGATTAAGCGATGAAACGTTTTAGACAAATAGTCATATTTTTTTCCTTATTCTTATTGGTACAGAATATATTCGGACAACAATACCAGTTTAAGAACTATAATATTGAACAAGGATTAAGTCATCCTTTTATTTATACCATATCCGAAGATAAAAATGGATTCATCTGGGTAGGAACAGGGGAAGGATTATGTCGGTTCGATGGGTTTAACTTTGTGGTGAGCGAAGCAGATGATTCTTTAACAAATGGTTTTGTAACATCAAGTTTGCTCGACAATAATGGTATCACCTGGTTTGGACATAACTCAGGCGAAAT
>CAYVEW010000187.1:0-4455 GCA_964450375.1 uncultured Bacteroidales bacterium | reverse complement strand
CGAATGAAATGAAGCAATCTATATTTGTTGATTATCAATAGATTGCTTCACTCGTACCTCGTTCGCAATGACTTTTCTCTGACTTTTCGGACACACTCTTTTTTAATTGCTTCTTTTTACAAAAGCATTTTCATATCCTAATTCAGCAATTTTAGAAAGTTCTTGTTTTGCTTCATTGTAATCGGTAAAATCGCCAACCGTATAGCGATAATAATCATCGGCGCCCTTGGTAACTACAACAGATGTAATATTTTCAAAATGTGTGGTTTCAACAGGAATCAATAAAGCCATTAACTGAATGGTATATTTCGGAACTATATTGTTTTCGCGTATAAATACATCCTTATATCCGGCGGCATTTATTTTCTTTTTTAACTCCACAGCTTCGGTATATGTTTTTGTATTGCCCACCGTATAACGATAATATCCATCTTCATAAAGCTTTTGCTGAACGCCTTCTACGTTTTTAAAGTAGCTAATATCAACAGGTGTTTTAAGAGCCATTAACTGAACAGAGTATGTTTTTTCGGTTCTTGAAGCGCTTGATGTGGAAACCGGAACATATTTCTCTACTTCCTTTTTAGGTTCAGGCTCAATTACCGGCTTATCTATTTGTTCAACTGTTTCCTGTTCAACCTGGATTTCTTCTTCAACCGGCTTAACCACCTCGGCCAATTCGGGTTCGTGTTCTACTTCTTCCTGAATCGGTTCTTCAGCATCAGCAACTTGCACCACAGTTTCCTCTACAACAGCTTCTTCCACAGGTACTTCAACAAGCTCGGCTACTAATTCTTCTTCCTGTTTTAGTGGATTTAACTGCGCAGTAAAATAATAATCCGATGATGAATAATCGGAAGGTATTGTAATTTCAGAAGTGTCTGCTTCGTAATTTTCAGAAACCACCGTTAATATGTACTTACCCGGAGTAAGTTCAAAATGAAAGGTTCCGTTGCTTGAACTTGTTGTTTCCGCAAAATCTTTATTGTCCAAACCCAATAAGGTAAGCGATAAGTTTTCTTCAGTTACTGGTTCTTCATTCTCAGAATTTTGGATCTTTCCGGCTAAATTAATTTTAGGTATTATACTTAGTTTATAAATATCATTTTTACCAACCGAAGAATCATCAAATTTGGAAATATAACCTGTATTTAAAGAGTTGTCAGGCACAAAAAATAAGTCGTTGCCTGTTGTATTTATTGGGTATCCTAAATTTATCGCTTGATCTTTCGAGTCCAAATCAATATAAAAAATATCGTATCCGCCCATACTTGTGTGTCCTTCAGAGCTAAAGAACAGGTATTTATCATCCAAAGTAAGAAAAGGAGTAGCTTCGTTAAATTTCGTATTTATGGCCGGCCCCAGATTTACCGGATCGTCCCATTTCCCTTTTTCGTCTTTTGTTGATTTATAAATATCAAAGCCTCCCAATCCACCTTCCATATCACTGGTAAAATAAATGGTATTTCCGTCCTTGGTTACAACAGCATGTGTTTCATTGCTTTTTTTTCCATTAATGGTTTTATCGAGCTTTTCGGCAGCGGTCCAGCTTTTTCCTTCGCGATAACTTACAAAAACATCGTTTCGGTCTTTATCATTTGTTGCCAAGTACAACTGATCGCCATTATATGATAAACTTACACTAACCAAATAATATTTTGGACTTACCTGATTTGTAATTCTTTTAGGAGTAGACCACACATTGTTTTGTTTTGTGGAAATGTGCAGATCAATATCATCTCTTTTGATGGTGGTAAAAACCATAGTATTTCCATCGCCGGATATCACCGGATTAATATTTGAATTTATATCGTTAATTAAATTTCCCTGATTTGTTTTTATAATACTTACCGGGTTTTTCATAGCTTTTGTGGCATTCTCGCAGGTTTTCAATCCATGTATAACCTTTGGGTAAAGCTCATCATCGGGGCTTATCAAACTTTTTAAAGTGGTATAAGCATTCTCTGCATCTTCAAGCCTGCCAACATACTGGTATGCCTGTCCTAGATATAAGTGAGCATCAATCGGAGCCCTGGTTTCCTGAATTGATTTCCCATCAAAATCTTTTGCGGCATCCTGAGCTGCTTCTTCGAGAAATTCTACCGCTTTTTCCTTCTGATCGTCGGTTAATAAGTAGGTTTTCCCAATATGGTATTTAATTAAAGAATGATTGGGCACATCTCTTAAAATACGTTTAAAATTATCAATTGCTTTCTCAAACTGAAATTCAGAAACAAGGTAATGTGCTTCATTTTCAAGATAATATATCTCAGTCCAGTCCTGAGCTTTTAAAACTGTACTGAAGATTGTAAGAGTAAATATTAGAAGTATCTTTTTAAACATTGATTAATCTTTTATTTGTACTAACTGGTAACGTTTTTGACCTGATTAAGTTAGTATCTTTTGATGAATAAATCAAATTTATAAAGAATCGGTTAAAAATCTTATATTAAAAGATAAACAATGCCTATTTAAACTTTTGCTTTAATCAAATAGAAAAAACCTGTATTTTATCAAAATATGCATCAAAAAATTGACAATCCGGTTTTGGTGGTTAACAATTCAAGTGCTTTAATCCCTGACAGCGAATTTCCTTTTTCGTTTAATCCCGGACTCCACACAGCTACACTTAACTCATTAGGTATAATTGCAGCTATTCCGCCTCCTACTCCACTTTTACCGGGCA
The DNA here is from genome assembly GCA_964450375.1 of uncultured Bacteroidales bacterium. Classification (GTDB taxonomy): domain Bacteria; phylum Bacteroidota; class Bacteroidia; order Bacteroidales; family UBA12077; genus UBA12077. The sequence continues at coordinate 1,772 of CAYVEW010000187.1, read as the reverse complement.
TTCCGACTAAATAAGCGAAATCACCAGCTTCGTCGTAAGTTCCGCAGGTTAACATTAAGGCATTCATTCTTTTGGCCTGACTTTGCGTTAAGATTCTTTGTTGTTTCCCGGGAATTAATCCATGATTACTTAAAAACATAAACGAATTAGCCAATTCCTTTACTGTCATTGCAATGGAACAATAATGAAAGTATAAATCCAAAACTTTCTCCACATCATTCCGAATGTTACCATGACTTTTAAGAAAATTTACCAGAGCAGCATTGGTAAAACCATTTTCGCGTTCGGAATAAGCCACATCTTTATCATAACGAACATTTGCCGAATTACTTAGTTTTTGTATAAAATCAAGTAACTCCTGATACGGATCTTTAAACAAACTAATCAGCATATCGGTTATTACCAAAGCTCCGGCATTAATAAAAGGATTTCGCGGAATTCCATTTTCATATTCCAGCTGAACCAGCGAGTTGAACGCATTCCCGGATGGTTCGCGGCCTACTCTCTCCCATATTTTTTCGTCAAGCTTTGAAAAAGCCAGCGTTAAACTAAAAACTTTGGATATACTCTGAATTGAAAACGGTTCATTTACATCGCCAATCTGAAAACATTCGCCATGAATTGTAGAAACACACATTCCAAATTTAAAAGGATCAACCTTTGCCAGAGCAGGAATATAACTGGCTACTTTGCCTTGGCCATTAAGTGGTTGAATCTCACGAAATATTTCTTCGAGTATTTGATCGTAACTATGCTTTTTCATAATCCCAAAATTACAAACAAATCCTTTTAAAGAATCATTAAAAGCGTTTAAAATGATATGCTTTAATCGGCTAAACCAGCTTCATATAATTTATTTTTGTCAATTAATAAGTGATTATTAAATAAACTGGCTTTATCGTTTAGCAATTTTTTAACGGCCCTTTTGGTATTATTTCTGGGATTGCTGTCAGCATTTCTGATACTGTGAGCAATCAATTTGAATTGTGATTTTAAGTCCTTTTTCTGATAATTTCCGTTAAGGCGAATAGCTAAAAACTGATAATAAATTTCCGTTTCGTGTTTATAATACCATCTAATTCCAGATGCAGTAATAAATTTACTGTTATTAGCTTGCATTGAAATGTCTAAGCCGGTAACCGGGCATCTTTTGATATGATTCTCCTGAACTGGTTTTAATTCGTTTGGATGGATGATATGATTAAAAAAATCATAAACTTTATTTATCAGATTATTTTCCATAAGCAAGTGCTTTGAATTGATAAACAAGTTATTCAATTAAGTGGTCGTTTGTCAAGTTCTAAGAAAAGAACTTATTAAATAGTTATTAACCAATTAGATTTTGAAGAAATAAAAAAGGCCGGAAGTTATCTTTCCGGCCTTTTTGTAGTAGCGGGGACTCCCGATAACTCCTAAAATCCGTAAGAACTAATTTTTTTGTAACACGAAGCCCCACAAAGGATGACACAATGTTTCACAAAGTAAATACTCATCTAACTTGGTGACACATTGTGCTATTACTTAGTGATACGTTGTGAAACTCTTAAAAAACATGCGGATTTTAGAAACTATCGGGACGAACCTGTGACCTAATGAAATTGGTTTTATCAAACTAATTTTAATCATCTGAAAATTGAATAAAATCATAAAACATTAGCATTAAAAATTGCTATCAGAAGTAAATAAAAAAGGCCGGAAAGATAACTTCCGGCCTTTTAGTAGTAGCGGGGACAGGACTCGAACCTGTGACCTTTGGGTTATGAGCCCAACGA